>JAAYZX010000088.1 GCA_012514635.1 Actinomycetota bacterium | reverse complement strand
AGGGCGTCATAGCGGGCCAGATCCGGCCGAGGCAGGGGAAGCTTGAGCAACTCCGGCACCCTCGTCGGCTCCGGAAGCACATGCAGGAGGTTGAGGCAGCGCTGCCGGACGGCCTCGACCGAGAGCCCTCCCGCTCGACACAGTCGGTGAGAGTCAGGGCCAGCACGTCCATTTGGAACGTGAGGCCGAGCAGCAGAATCTCGGCGAAGAGGCGATAGCCGCCGGGCTCGCCAAGAAGCCGGTTGCGAACGCGCAGGAAGATGGGGTCGGCCTGATGAAGGGCGGCGCAGGATCCGGCCGTCCGGGGCTTCTTTTCAAAAGCGGGCAGATAGTGGCCAAGATCGAGGATGGTGTCGCCACGCCGGTAGCTGCGGCCATGGACGGCAACCAACGTGTCGTGGGCGTAGACCTCCACCCGATTGACATAGACCTCGGCGCGTAGGACCTCGCCCCGGTGGCGCACCGGTACCGAGTAGCGGTTGTAGTCGATGCGGGCCAGAGACGTCTTGGAAATCGACACCGGCCGGGATGTCGCTGCCCGGAACGTATGAGCCGGAAGCGGCCGAAGCAGACCGGTCTCCTTCTCCCAGGCTGAAGCGAGCCGCGCCCGCTCTCGTTCGCAGGAGGCACGGAGATGGGCATTCAGAGCTTCGAGCGAGGCAAAGAGCTGGGAGACCGGCACCAGGGCGTTGCGGCGCACAGATCCCACCAGGTTCTCCACCGAACCCTTCTCATGGGCCTCGCCCGGATTGCAGAAAGAACTGTCGAAGAGGTAATGCGCTCGCAGACAGCTGAAGTGTTCGTGTTCAATCCTCTCTGGGCCGGCAAGGATCTTGGTGACGGCCGTCTTGGGGTTGTCATACCAGACCTCGCCAAAGAGGCCACCGAAAAACGCAAAGGCGTGGACATGTCCATCAAGGAAGGCTTCGAGCTTCTCGGTGGGGTAGGCTCGTGCGAAGGGTACCTGGAAGAACTTGGCCCGCAGACAAAAGACGAAGACCTTCTCCATGGCGCTGGCGATCATGACATGAGCTTGGCCGAAGTCGGCTTGGCCCACCTTGCCCGGAACCGCTTCCAGGGGCACGAACACCGGGGTGCGGCGGTCCCGAAGCTCACAGGTGCGACTTTGGGACAAGTGCGAAGATACAGCCGACGAGTCGGTCATCTATTTATCCTAACCAAGACGGGGCGACTGTCAAACATCGCGTGACAGCAGTGGGCTCCGCAGTCATTGAGAGCAGCTTCAAAAGCATGCGCGACTTCGTTAGAATCGCGGTTAAGACGTTGTGCGCGAACGCGAAGGGAGACCCTGGTCCATGTCCGACAAGAAGTACGTATATGACTTCGCCGAGGGCGGGGCTCGCATGAAGTCGCTGCTGGGGGGTAAGGGGGCCAACTTGGCCGAGATGACGTTCATTGGCATCCCGGTTCCGCAAGGCTTCATCATCACTACGGAGGCATGTGTCCATTACTCTCAAACAGGTGAATATCCTGTGGGGCTGGGGGATGAGATTGAGGCGCATCTGGCCAACCTAGAGTCTGTAACCGGAAAGAAGCTGAGCGATCCCTCCAATCCATTGCTTCTCTCGGTGCGATCAGGGTCGGTTTTCTCGATGCCGGGCATGATGGACACCATCCTTAATCTTGGTCTCAATGATGTCACTGTGGAGGGATTAGCCGCCTCCACCGGTAATCCTCGCTTTGCATACGACTCGTACCGACGCTTCATCAATATGTTTGGTGATGTAGTCATGGGGATTGATCCACAGCTCTTCGAGGACGCCCTCACCCAGAAGAAGGAGGAAGTTGGCGCCGCCCTGGATACGGATCTCACGGCTGATGACCTGAAGGACATCACCGCGCGGTACAAAGCCATCCTGCAGCAAGAGGCGGGAGCCACGTTCCCATCTGATCCGCGCGAACAACTCGATCTCTCAGTGCGGGCGGTGTTCAAGAGTTGGGACAATCAACGGGCCAAGGTATATCGTCGGCTGAATGATATCCCGGACCACCTGGGGACCGCCGTCAACATTCAGATGATGGTCTTTGGCAACAAGGGTGAGACTTCTGGTACCGGTGTGGCGTTCACGCGTAACCCGTCGGACGGGAACAACGAGTTCTACGGGGAGTGGCTGCTGAATGCGCAGGGCGAAGACGTGGTGGCCGGTGTGCGTCACCCTCGCCCACTCGTAGAACTGGGTGAAGTTATGCCCGAAATCTACGGAGAACTCAATACCATCCGTGACAAGTTAGAGGACCACTATCGCGATATGCAGGATGTCGAGTTCACCATCGAAGACGGCAGGCTGTACATGCTGCAGACACGTGCCGGCAAGCGCACAGCGGCGGCTGCGCTGCAGATTGCGGTGGACATGGTGGATTCCGGCATGATCACCAAGGAAGAGGCGCTGTCTCGTATCGAACCCGATGCTCTCGATCAATTGCTTCATCCCACGCTGGATCCGTCGGTCCAGATGGAACCTCTCACCAGTGGACTCAACGCTTCGCCGGGGGCGGCGACGGGGAAGGTGGTCTTCACGGCCGATGACGCATCTGCGCGCGGCGCAAAGGGTGAGAAGGTAATCCTGGTGCGGTGGGAGACCAACCCCGACGACCTTCATGGATTGGTGGAAGCTCAGGGCGTGATCACCAGCCATGGAGGGATGACATCACACGCGGCCGTGGTGGCACGCGGCATGGGGAGGCCCTGTATTGCCGGTGCAGCCGATATGAAGATAGACGTGGTTGCAAAGGAGATCACAGTCGATGGCGTGGTGATCAGGGAGGACGACTGGATCACCATGGACGGCTCCACCGGCAGGGTGTATTTGGGCCAGGTGCCGCTGGCGCCGCCGCAGATCAGCGGAAACTTTAATACGGTGCTGCGTTGGGCCGACGAGATCAGGAAGCTGGGCGTGCGCGCCAACGCGGACAATCCAGAAGACGCTCGTCGGGCCCGCGAGTTTGGGGCTGAAGGTATCGGTCTCTGCCGCACGGAGCATATGTTCATGCAGCAGGAGCGGCTGCCCCATGTACGCGACATGATTATGGCGGACAGTACCCAGGAGCGAGAGCTTCACCTGGCCGAACTGCTTCCCTTCCAGCGCCAAGACTTCGACGGCCTGTTCCGCGCCATGGAAGGTTTGCCGGTCACCATTCGGCTGCTCGATCCACCACTGCACGAATTTCTGCCCGACATAGTGACTGTGAGTGTGGAACTAGAACGCATGAAGTGTACCGGTGCGGACGGCGGGCAGATCGCAGCCCAGGAGGAGCTGGTAGCTAAAGTCAAGGAACTGCACGAGATGAATCCCATGCTGGGCACGCGGGGCTGCCGCCTCGGCATACAGTGGCCCGAGATTTACGCCATGCAGGTCCGAGCCATCATGGAGGCCGCCTGCGACGTCTTGGCAGACACCGGCAAGACACCGTGTGTGGAGATCATGATCCCGTTGGTTGGGTTTGGGACGGAACTGAAGACCATGCGTGAGCTGACCGAGGCGACGGCCGACGCCGTACTCGCGGAGCGCCGGATGGAAGTTCCGTACAAAGTCGGTACTATGATAGAGCTACCGCGGGCGGCGGTGACGGCCGATGAGATCGCAGAATATGCCGACTTCTTCAGCTTCGGTACCAATGATCTCACTCAGACTACACTGGGTTTCTCGCGGGATGATGCCGAAGGAAAATTCCTGACGCATTACCTCAAAAACGACGTCTTGAAGGACAATCCGTTCCAGAAACTTGACCAAGAAGGGGTAGGGCAGTTGGTGGCCATGGCGGCGGAGAAAAGCCGTGGCGTCAATCCGGAAATCAAGCTGGGCATCTGTGGTGAACACGGCGGTGAACCGTCGAGCATTGCCTTCTGTCATCGAGTCGGCCTGACGTACGTGAGTTGTAGCCCGTTCAGAGTGCCGGTAGCCCGTTTGGCGGCGGCACAGGCGGCGTTGAACCTGAGTGGAGGCCCTTCGGTCAACGCGTAACCATCATTGTCGGCGGGGGGCTGCCGCCCCTCGTCTCGACAGAAAGGCCAAGGAGCGTGAAGCGTAGGACCCCGGGCAGGGTGGTGCTGGACGTAGAGGCGTTTGAATCCGGGTTGTCAGTGGGGGCTGCGCGTTCCAGATCCTCGCGGGGACGCGCACTCCCGGAAGAACCATGTCGCCTTCGCACCGAGTACCAGCGGGATCGCGATCGAATTCTTCACTGTAAGGCGTTCCGGCGTCTGAAACACAAGACACAGGTCTTTATTGCACCGGAGGGTGATCACTATCGTACGCGATTGACGCATACGTTGGAGGTGGCAGGTATCGCCCGGGCGGTCGCACGGGGTCTTCGACTCAATGAGGATCTTACGGAGGCCATAGCTCTGGGACATGATTTGGGGCACACGCCGTTCGGTCATGCGGGGGAGGACGCGTTGGACAGTGTGCTCCGGGAGCTCGGTTACTCGGGCTTCCGCCACAATGAACAGAGCGCGCGGGTGGTGGAATGCGTCGAGAACGACGGGCGGGGACTCAATTTGACTTGGGAAGTGCGTGACGGTATCGCGAGGCATACGGGGACGCACGTGCCCTCCACCCTGGAAGGATGCGTGGTGCGTGCCTGCGATAGGGTGGCGTATGTCAATCACGATCTGGATGACGCAATACGGTCCGGTCTGATAACGCCGGCTGATATCCCGCGCGGACCGGTGGAATTGCTGGGCGGGACCGGATCGGAGAGGATCGACTATTTGGCTCACGATCTGGTGGATACCAGCCACGGCCGAGCGATGATAGAGCAGGGTCCGGAGGCGGCTGCAGCCATGAATGACCTGCGTGACTTCTTGTTCCATACCGTATACACTCGGGCCGTGGAGGTGAGCGGGGAAGACAAAGTGCGGCTGCTGCTGCGAGGGCTCTTTCACCACTTCCTGAGCCATCCTGAGCACCTGCCGGCTACCCCGGAAGCGGCGGCAGGGCATACCGGCTCTCCTGAGACCGTCGCTTCTGTGGCAACCCTCGCTGTTGATGAAGCACTCGTGCAACGTATTACGGACCATATTGCAGGGATGACCGATCGTTTTGCCATGCGTCTTTATTTCGACATCTTCGTACCTCGTAGCTGGTCTATGCAGGGTAGATCATGACTCCGGTTGCCTGGGTATGGTCGGCCTTCGGGATCGTGGTGGCATGCCTCGCGTATGCCGCGTGGCTGGCCGCGCGGGTGGTGAGGGTGGAGGGCGGTTCCGAGGTCATGAGAAATGTCTTGGAGCTGGTCCACGCCGGTGCCGTTGCCTTCGCGCGCAGCCAATATTCGTTGCTGGCCAGAGTCGCTGTGATAACGGCGGTGGTGCTGGCCGCGTTGGGGACGATTCTGCATACCGGCATGGGTTGGCAGCTCGCTCTGGCCTATATCGCGGGAGTGTTCCTGGCGGGGTTGGCGGGGCACTTAGGCATGCTCATCTCCACCCGAGCCAATGCGCGCACCACGAACCTGACGGCGACGTCTCTGCGTGCAGGGTTTCGGGTGGCGTATCAAGCAGGCGTCGTAACCGGCGTGGTCACAGTGGGGCTGGGTCTTCTGGGGCTGAGTGTGGCTTGGCTTGTGTTTGGACGCCCCATACTGGTGAGCGGCCTCGCCCTGGGCGTCTCTACTTTTGCGCTGTTCGCGCGGGTGGGTGGCGGCACTTTCGCCAAAGGTACGGACATTGGGTCGGAGATGGCGTCTCGGCTGGAAGGCGGCATCCCAAAGGATAATCTACAGAACCCTGGAGTTATCGCGGAGGAAATCGGTGACAACGTCAGCGGCGTCACGGGCATGGGTGCGGATGTAGCGCAATCGGTGACAGGCGCGACGGTTGCCGCTATGGTGCTGGGGGTTGTGGTGGCCGATGGACAGGTCACGAGCCCCTTCGTAGTGCTGCCCTTATTGGTTGGAGCTATAGGACTCGTGGCGTCTCTGGGCGGCCAGTTTCTCGTACAGGTCATGCGTAAGGGCGGCCCGCAGAGTTCGTTTCGCTATGGAGCCTGTGTGGCGGGCCCGGTGGTTCTGGTGGCGCTGTTTCTTCTGTGCGCCTTCTATCTGCCAAGAGCAGGCGAGAGCTGGACACGATATCTAGGCTTCTTCTGGAGTGGTGTCGCCGGCTGGGTGGTGGGAGTCTCTGTCTCATGGTTGGCGCACATTAACGTGTCGCCACAGAGAGTCCCCGTCCGACTGGTGGCGGATGCCACAAAGAAGGGTCTGGGTCTCAACCTTATCGCGGGTTTAGCGATGGGCATGAGGGCCGTGGTGGTACCGTCGCTCCTGCTTGCAGCTCTCATTGGTTTGGATTACTACTTGGGATTTCGCACCGGGGTGCCGGGAGCCGGCTGGTATGCAGTGGCCCTAGGGATACTGGGCGTGCTGTCTACGGCAAGCTTCCAGGTATCGGTGGGGGCTTATGGGCCCATCGCGGATAATGCGTTTGGCATTGCTAAGATGTCGGGGGCGTCGGAGGAGGTCCTGGATCGAACCCAAACCCTGGACTCGCTGGGTATTTCGGCGGCGGCGGCGGCCCGCGGCTACGCCGGGGCCGCCGCCGCCCTCACCTCCATTATCGTTACCGTGGCGTATTTCGAAGCGTACCGTATCGGTATAGGTCGAGCAGCTGCACATAGCCTGCCGCGCTTCGATCTTCTGGAAGATCCGGCGCTCATGATAGGGCTTCTGGTGGGTGGACTATTGCCCTATCTATTCGGCTTCTTCACTTTGACCAATGTCTCACGTATTGCCGGTTATGTGGTCAACGAGATCCGGCGTCAGTTCCGAGAGATACCTGGATTGCGGGTCGGATCGGCACCGCCGGACTTGGCCACGTGTGTCTACATCGCCATCGTACAGGCTCATAAAGGCATGGCTTATCCGGCATTACTGGCGTTGGCCGTCCCGTTGGCCGTGGGTCTGGTCAACCCCATGGCGCTGGGTGGTGTCCTGGTAGGGGCGACTCTGTCGGGCTTTTTGCTCTCCACCACAATCACTACGTCTGGCGGTATTTGGAACGCGGTGCGGCAGATGCTGTCCGGCGGCGACTCCGACTTGCCGGACGCTCAGGTGACCGATTCGGCGGCCACGGCGCATCTGCTGGGTAGCCCGCTCAAAGAGTCGAGTGGACCTTCTGTGCATGCACTCATCAAACTCATGAGCATGACCGCTCTGGTGCTGACGCCGGTATTTGCTTCCCTGCACGGGTGAGCAGGCGGGCCTACGTGGGCTTACAGGGAATAGCCCTGACGTTGGAGCTCACGCCGGACCACGCTATACGGGATGTCGTGAGTGGAGATATGGGAGTGGGCGGCTATGGCCACCATGATGCCGGCGGCACCTCCCATGTTGGCCCTGACCGGTTCCATGCGCACCGCTGAACACTGGGCTCGGCTATCCGTAGAGACGGCCGTGCTCACCAATAGCCAAGGGTGTCCCTGAACCTGTAGGGACCGCATTGGTACGTGGACATAGCCGGGGCGGCTGTCCTGGGTTGAGCCGTAGATGGTGTCGTGTCGGTCGAAGAGGGCGTATACACCGTATGCTATAGAGTCCTCTGTGTGACCCGTCAGAATCTGCTCCTGTGTGTATGTGGTCAGTCCCAGGATGCGGACGCCGTCGCGCACGTATGGACGCGTGGGCACGGTGACTACTCCCACCCAAGGGTAGCCGTGCTCCTGAAGATAGCGAACTTTGTTGAGGATCCAGTTCTGGATGGTGGCACGGAGGGGGGCACGCATCTCGGGGTGCATGACCCAGTCGTAGCTGACGTCGGGATCGCTGTAGTCGCCCCAAGCCTCGTTCAGTTCCCGCTTGTTGTTTGGAAGGACATAACGCATGGTCCAGCTGGTGGCGAAAGAGGTGCGGGCCCATTCTGAGAACTTGAAGTCCGGACCGTAGGTTAGAGGGTTGTAGCTGGGATGACCCAGACCGGCGACAGGAGGAGCGTTCCCTTGGTGTACCTGCAGAGTAAGGAGGATGGACATACTCTGGGGAGAGGTGGCCCAGTCGTTGTCTCGAGTCGGTCGCGGGGCCGTTCTACCCTGGGCGTCGTTGTAGGTGTCCTCGCTGCGGCCGATCCGGTAGTCTGCTCCCAGCATACGTGCCAGATCTCCCTCTGGAGACGCATCGATGAAGTAGCGCGTGTTGACACTGACCACTCCGGCTTCGGTTTGCACAAGAGCGTACCGGGAATCGAGATCATCCGCGTGCAGCAAACGGCCCTGGAGAAAGATCACTCCGGGCCTGCCTTTGCCGTTGTAGTCGACGTACCAGCGTAGAATACGGCTTGCGACCTCGGGTTCTACGGTCAGCCTTCCTCCGGGCAGTGCATTGATGCCGGCAGCCGCATAGTCCCTCACGATGGAATCACGCAGTTCCTTATAGAATCCGCTTGCTGCGCCGGACCCATAGAGGTCCTCCACGGCCAGTCCTTGGGCAATGGTGCTCTCCATATGAGGGCCTCCGGCTATCACGGCGACCTTCAGGGGATTCGGAAATACCCCGCGGGCCAGCTGTAGCCCTCGTAGGGCGCCGATGCCGGAACTGGTGGTCCCGTAGATAATTACGTCGACATCCTGTACATGCGTGTGTTCGAGTTCCTGATCGGGAACAGTGGAGGTCGTGATGATGGGCGCAGAGGTGGATGTGGTTGTAGGATGATACGGAGCTGTGGTTGATGTCGTGGTAGGGGCCACGATGGTATCCGTTGACGTTGAGTTAGAGAAGGTGGGTCGTGGCACCACTTGAAACGGCGGCTGGTAGGCACCGCCCACTGAAGGCACCAGAAGCAGCGCCAGACTCAAAGTAAGGAGTGCGATGGCTCCTGCGGTGGGAAGGAGTCTCCCCAGCCTCCTCAGTCGTGAAAGGAATCCCCTCATCTTGGTTTCCATGGTATCAGCATTAGTATGAGTCTGCCGTTACCCCTATCGTAGACTACTCCCAGCCGTTGGAGGCTGTGCTGGTATACTCACAACGCAATCAAGGGGGCGTTGCCGCAGTGGGATTGGTCGTGGAGATTGTGCCCGGCGGCTTACAATTATGAGTCCTCTCATCAAGGATGCCAGTGTTCAGTCTGTGGCTCAGGCGGCCAACCTCGCCGATATCGTGAGCCAATACACCACCCTGCGCAAACGCGGGAACACCTATCTGGGGCTCTGCCCGTTCCACCAAGAGAAGACGCCCTCATTCTCCGTGAGTGTCGATAAGGGGCTCTATTACTGCTTCGGGTGCGGCGAAGGTGGGGATGTGTTCCAGTTCCTCCGTAAGATGGAGAACCTGTCGTTCACTGAGGCCGTGGAGAGCCTGGCTCAGCGCTACGGTGTGGGCCTGGAGTACGAAGAGGGTTCAGGGCCGGATGAGATGAGGCGCAACCGGGACCAGCGCCTCTTCGCCCTCCTGGAGAAAGCGGCGGGTTTCTATCACCGGTATTTGTGGCAGAGCAGCGAGGGTGATCGTGCGCGCGAGTACCTGCAAAAAAGAGGGTTGGAGCGCTCGGTGTGCGATCAGTACCAGGTGGGCTTGGCCCCTTCCGGATGGCGGGGCCTCATGGGCCGCGCCCGCATCCAAGGATTCAGCGAACGCGAACTGGAGGCGGCAGGACTGATCATTGTTCGCGATGGGCGTGCGTACGATCGATTCCGGAGTCGTCTCATGTTTCCGCTTGTGGATCATCGTGGGAGAGTGGTCGGCTTTGGAGGAAGGTCGTTGGGCGATGAGATGCCCAAATATGTGAACTCACCGGAGGGGCCGGTCTATCAGAAGAGTCGGTTGCTGTACGGTTTGCACCAGGCGCGCAAAGCTATCGCTGTGGCGGACGAAATACTGGTGGTTGAGGGGTATACGGATGTTCTGAGTTCCACGCAGAGCGGGGTGGGCAATGTGGTGGCCTCTATGGGGACGGCCCTAACCGAGCAACAACTCGTGCTCATGACTCGTTTCACCTCGAATATCACCTTCATGTTCGATGCCGATCGCGCAGGCGCCGAGGCCGCCATGCGATCCGGAGGGCTGGCACGTCGGCAGGGATTGCGGCCCATGGTGGTCATGCTGCCCGCGGGCTCTGATCCGGCCGATGTGGTTGTTGAGGGACCACCCGGGGCCTTGCGCGGCCTTGTGGATGCCAAGATCTCGTTGCTAAAATACGAGGTCACTCGGGTGCTCGATCGTCCCGACATCTCTACAGCCGAAGGGCGGATTGCGGCGTTTGAGACGGTACGGCGGATTTTGAGAGCGTCCGTATCGCCCAAAGAGCGCGAAGAAGAGATACGGGCCATTGCCGATCGGTTGCAGTTGACACCTGAGAATGTGGGGCTTCTACTCAGAGAGGGGAGAGGGGGAGCGGCTGGGGCTTGGTCCAGGGGGAAGACCAAGACGGCTGGTTCTGTTGCGGGGAGCGCCTCTTCGGGATACGTGTCGAGGGTAACGGCTCCGGTGCATGCGGTCGAACGCCGTTTCTTAGTGGCGTTGACCAAGTTCTCCGACGCTGCCGGTGATCTGTTACCGGGCCTCACGGATGAGCATTTCACGGACCCCATTCATCGCGAGGTCTTCCAATCCCTTCACGCCTCTCAGCAGAGAGGAGAAAGTGTAGCTGAGGCCGTCGCCCGTTTGGCCACGGGTGGGGGAGAGACGGGCAGAATGAGCGCCGGTTTGTTGATAGAAGGAGAGAACGAGGTTTACACTCGGGCTCTTTTGCAGCATGACTACTTAAGACTGCAGGAACAACACGTGGACCGGGTCGTTACTGAACTCCGCGCGCGGCTTGAGGAAGAAGACGTAGACGAAGAAACTGAACGGAAGCTCTACCGGTTAGAGCTACTTCAGCATGAAGTTCGCCAGATGCTGGCCGATGTCGAGGAAGGGTAGTATCACGTTGGCAGGGAGACGCTCACAGAGAGCCGCATTACGCGCCGTGTTTGATCGCGGACGCGAGAAAGGGGTCCTATCCCCGGACGAGGTCAGCGAGTTACTGCAGGATGCTGATGTATCCACCGAGGATCTAGAGCGGCTGTATTCCAATCTCTACGACATGGGTATTGAGGTTGTGGAACCCGGCGCAGAGGAAGAGGAAGAGGATTACTCGGAGGAGGAGCGTTTTCTCAGCAAGCTTGATCTGAATCTGGACCACGGGACCGGTGACCCAGTAAGGATGTATCTGAAGGAGATCGGTAAAGTTCCTCTCCTTACGGCTTCCGAGGAAGTGGAACTCGCGCGTCGCGTGCGCGCGAAGGATGTGGAGGCCAAGCGTTCCCTGACCGAGGCCAACCTTCGCTTGGTGGTTTCTATCGCCAAGCGCTATGTGGGGCGGGGGCTCCTCTTCTTGGACCTGATTCAGGAAGGCAACTTGGGCCTCATCCGTGCAGTCGAGAAGTTCGATCATATGCGTGGCTACAAGTTCTCCACGTATGCTACGTGGTGGATACGGCAGGCCATCACGCGCGCCATTGCCGACCAGGCCCGCACCATCCGCGTGCCGGTGCACATGGTGGAGACCATCAACAAGCTGTCCAGGGTTCAGCGTGAATTGTTGCAGCGGTTGGGGCGTGAGCCCACCATCCCTGAGATTGCTGCCGAGATGGGATTGTCTCCCAACAAAATTCGGGACATCCAGAAAACGGCGCAGGAACCGGTGTCGTTGGAGACGCCCACCGGCGAGGAAGATGAATCCGAGTTGGGCGATTTCATCGTGGACACTTACGTCGAGCAGCCGGCCGACGCCGTCGCCAGGAAGATCAGAAGTGAAGAGTTGATCAAAATTCTGGAAAGTTTACCCGTGAGGGAACGAAAGGTTCTGGAGTTGCGGTTTGGTCTCAAAGGTGAGCCGCCGCTCACGTTGGAAGAGGTGGGCGAGCGCTTCGGGGTTACCCGTGAGCGCATCCGCCAAGTGGAGGCCAAGACGCTCACCCGTCTCAAGAATTTTCGCGGTGCACAACAGCTCCGTGAGGGTAGCGACTGAGAACCGAACCGCGGTACGGTGTGAGTTGCCTGCCGTAGGTGCCGGCCGGTGGCATCGGTTGCCCGACCGTCGCTATAATCAGTGAGCCCGGCGCAGGTGGGCGGGCACGCCCGCCCACCTGCGCCGGGGCGGCCCTGCAGTCATAGGGGTTGCACAGTGTCTCAAGATCTACGCTTCAGAGGAGTCCCATAGTGATTTCCCGGGAAGAAGTGGAGCATATGGCGCGCTTGGCGCGGCTCCGCCTCGAAGAAACCGAGGTTGAGAGTTTGCAGGATGAGCTATCGCGCGTTATGGAATATGTTGGTTGCCTGCGGGAGCTTGATCTTGCCGGCGTGCCTGTCACCGTCAATGCGGTGAATGTGAGCAATATCTTCCGGCCGGACGATGAAGGGCCCTGTCTGTCGCGGGAAGAGGTATTCGCCAATGCACCGGCAGTTGAGCGCGGACATTTCCTGGTCCCGCGTATTGGATAGGGGGCCCGCCTTGGATGTGTACCATCTGACTGCACACGAATGCAGGCGTCTGCTGACCGAGGGTGAGGCCTCGTCTGAAGAGTTGACTCGGTTGTTTCTTAATCGTATCGCCGGTGCCGATCGGCAGGTACAGGCCTTTCTCCACGTGGCGGAAGAGGAGGCTCTGGCCCAGGCGCGGGTGGCAGATGCCAAGTCACCGGAGGAGCGGCGCCCGTGGGAAGGGGTGCCCATTGCTCTCAAGGACGCCTTGTGTACCAAGGGCATGGAGACTACGTGTGGCTCTCGTATCCTCAAAGGGTACATACCGCCGTACGACGGCACCGTGGTGCGTTTACTGCGCGACGCAGGTCTGGTGATCCTGGGCAAGCTCAACATGGATGAGTTTGCCATGGGCTCCTCCACCGAGAACTCTGCGTACCAAGTGACGCGGAATCCCTGGGACCTGGATAGAGTGCCCGGCGGCTCCAGCGGCGGCTCCGCCGCCGCCGTCGCCGCCGCAGAGACTCCGTGGAGCCTGGGGAGCGATACCGGCGGATCCATCAGGCAACCGGCGTCGCTCTGTGGTGTGGTGGGCATGAAGCCTACCTACGGTGCGGTCAGTCGATGGGGACTTATAGCGTATGCCAGTTCGCTGGATCAGATTGGGCCTTTGGCGCGGACCGTGCAGGATGCAGCGGCTTTGCTGAGTTTGATCGCGGTGCGTGACCCACTTGACCAGACCAGTTTGGGGTTGCCACGGCCGCTGCGTGTACCGGGAATTGTGCAGGAGGGAGTATCTGCGGATGCCCTCGCGGGCCAAGAGAGAAGTGCATCTGCGGTGCCTACCCCCGCTCCTGATGACCCGCTGAGCCTCAAGGGGATTCGTTTCGGCTATATCAAGGAGTATTTGGGCGACATTTGTGAACCGGGCGTGCAGCGTGCCTTCGCAAATAACTTGGAGACCATCGAGAGCTTGGGCGGCACGTGTGTGGAGGTGAGTCTACCCTCGGTGAAACAGGCCGTGGCCGCCTACTGCATCATTGCGCAGGCGGAGTGCAGTGCCAATCTGGCTCGTTTCGATGGTGTGCGCTACGGTTATCGTGCGACTGATGCCGCCGACCTGCTGGAGATGTATACCCGCACACGCGGCGAGGGATTTGGGGCAGAGGTGAAGCGTCGTATCGTGATCGGTACGTATGTTCTTTCCTCCGGGCACTACGACACTCATTACACGCAGGCACAGCGGATGCGCACGGTTATCATCCGCGATTTTCAGCAGGCCTTCTCTGGAGTAGACCTGCTGATGTCACCCACTTCTCCCACAGTGGCCTTCAGATTGGGTGAACGCATGGCCGACCCGCTTGCCATGTATCTCTCGGATCTGTGCACCAGTCCGGTCAATCTGGCAGGTCTGCCCGGTCTCAGCATGCCCGGCGGATTTGCAGATGGGCTGCCGGTAGGGCTTCAGATCATAGGACCGCATTTCAGTGAGCAACTCATGCTCGATGCGGCCTACGCTGTGGAACAGGCGCTAAATGTCTCGGTACGCCCGGCGCCGGTCGCCGGCGGCGCAGTGGACGGCGCAGCCGCCGCGGACGCGGAGGTGACGCCATGACGTCCATGCCCAAGAGCCGCTCAGCGGGCAGTCCTACGGTTCCCGAAGGCTGGGAGGCCGTAATGGGCTTCGAGATCCACGTGCAGCTCAGCACTGAGACCAAGATGTTCTGCAGCTGCCCGGTGTCATTTGGTGATCAGCCCAACACCAACGTCTGCCCACTCTGCCTGGGGTATCCGGGTACGTTACCGGCGGTGAACGAACGGGTGCTGGAGTACGCAACTAAGATCGCACTTGCGCTCAACTGTGAGATTGCGCCTTACACCATTTTCCATCGGAAGAACTACTTCTATCCCGACCTTCCCAAGGGTTATCAGATCTCACAACACGACCTACCGCTGGGCATGGGTGGGCACTTAGACGTGGAGCTGGAAGACGGTACCGTCCACCGGGTGGGCATTACCCGTGTGCACATGGAGGACGATGCCGCCAAACTGGTGCACGCCGGGGGCGTAGAGGGGCGCATCGCCGGGGCGGACTATTCCATGGTTGACTTCAACCGCAGCGGCACGCCGCTGGTGGAGATTGTCAGTGAGCCGGACATCTTCGCCCCGGAGCAGGCACGCGCCTTTTTGACACAGCTGCGCAACCTGCTGGAGCAGCTCGATGTGTCCGACCTGAACATGGAGGAGGGATCGCTGCGCTGTGACGCCAATGTCTCCATGCATCGCCCGGGCACACCTTTCGGTATACGCACCGAACTCAAGAACATGAACTCCTTCCGCTTCTTGCAGCGTGGCCTGGAGGCTGAGATCCAGCGACAGGCGGATGTTCTAGAGCGGGGCGAGGAGGTCGTCCAAGAGACCGTGCACTTCGATCCGAGCAGCGGTAAGGTATCGGTCCTGCGCAGCAAGGGAGAGGCTCACGATTACCGCTATTTCCCAGATCCGGATCTCGTGCCCATTCAGCTGGACGTGGCGTACGTGGAGAAGGTGCGGGCTGCGCTACCGGAGCTGCCGGCAGCGCGCAAAGAGCGCTATATGCGCGATTTCGGCCTGCCGGCCTATGATGCCGGTGTACTCTCCGCCAACCGGTGGCTGGCCCTGTACTTCGAACGCGTAGCCGGTTTGGTGGAGGACGCCAAGCTCTCGGCCAACTGGGTGATGGGCGATTTTTCCGGCTACCTGAACGCTGCCGGTCTAGAGGTGGAAGATGCCTCCATTGGACCGGAGACGCTGGCCGAACTTTTGCAGCTACTCAAGGAGGGAACGCTTTCCAGCAAGATGGCCAAAGATGTCTTCGTTCTCATGGTGGAGACGGGTGAGTCTGCCAAGACCATTGTTGCAGAACGCGGAATGGGTCAAATCTCGGATACGGCGACCCTGGAGGCGATGGTGGCCGAGTTGGTGGCTGCGCATCCCGGTCCGGCTGAGGAGTTTCGGCAGGGGCGCGAAAAGGTGTTAGGATTCTTCGTAGGTAAGATCATGAAGGAGACGAAGGGCCAGGCCAACCCACAACTTCTGAACGATCTGCTGCGAAAGGCACTGCAGCCGTGAATCAGGTTCAGGGTCTCTTCTGGAAAGCTGGATCCCGTACCCGTCTGCGGTTGCACCACAGTGGCATTTCTGGTAGTTTTGGATTCCCACCAGCATGCTATGAGCTATCACAGCCCACATAGTCAGCAAGTTTCCACTTACAAGAGGAAGGTTCGAGAATCGTGCGTCACAGCCTTACCCGAGACGACTCCTGCCCTGTTCTGAAGACCGCAGACATCATCTCCGGCAAATGGACAATCCTGGTGCTACGGGATCTCGCCGTCGGAATCAACCGTTTCAGTGCTTTGGAGCGCTCTTTGCGTGGCATCAGCCCCAAAACTCTCTCCGAGCGACTGAAGAGTCTGGAGAGGGCGGGTGTCATCACGCGCACCAGTTTTCCGGAAGTACCGCCCCGTGTGGAGTATGCTCTTACCGACATGGGTCGTGATCTGATACCGCTGGTCGACCATATGCGTGATTATGGAACTCGTTGGCTCAGCGGGAATGGTTCGGGCAATGACGGAAGCGGGTCGAACGACTGAGAACATACGGCCGGTCCCATCCAATGTTCGGCGAGGTAGAGCGGGACGCGTAGTGGAGCGCTGGACAGTCAATACCGACGAAGTTGAGAGCCTGGTTGATCGGCTGGTAGAGTTGGCTGGAACCAAGGGCTTCGTCAGCACGGAGGATATCGAAGAGACCTTCTTCGAGTTCGATCTGAGCACGGAGCAGCGCGAGGCCATCTACACGCGAATATTCGACCGTGGGATCGAGATCCTCGACGAGTTCATGGTCGATACTACCGTGGCCGACGGCGAATCCGAAGAGGAAGTCCCGCGCTGGCGTATTGAGAGCGAGGCCGCTCTGGACCTCAGCGTGGACATGCCCACCACCGATCCGGTACGCATGTATCTCAAAGAGATAGGGCGGGTGAGGCTTCTGACCGCGGAGGAGGAGGTCACGCTCGCCAAGCGCATTGAGCGGGGAGCCATCCTGGCCAAGCACCAATTGATCGAAGCCAATCTGCGCTTGGTGGTTTCTATAGCCAAACGCTATCACACCGACGGCATGAGCTTCCTGGACCTCATCCAAGAGGGTAACCTGGGCCTCATTCGCGCTGTGGAGAAATTCGATTACCGCAAAGGTCACAAGTTTTCCACGTACGCTACGTGGTGGATTCGTCAGGCCATTACCCGCGCCATCGCCGACAAAGCACGCACCATCCGTATCCCCGTGCATATGGTGGAGAAGATCAACAAGCTCATCCGCGTGCAACGGCAGCTCATCCAAAACATGGGCCGAGAACCGGCGCCGGAGGAGCTGGCAGAGGAAATGGGGATGACCGTGACCGAGGTTCGTGAAATCGTCAAGATAAGCCAGACCACTGTGTCTCTGGAGACGCCCATTGGAGAGGAAGAAGACTCCGAACTCGGCGACTTCATCGAAGACGAAGAAGCCGTGCGCTCCTTTGATGTGGTGGCCACTCAGCTGGACAAGGATACCGTCAGTGCGGCACTCAGCTCGCTTCCCTACCGTGAGCGCAAAGTGATAGAACTGCGCTTCGGTCTCAAAGGCGAGCATCCGCGCACTCTGGAAGAAGTAGCCCGCCGCTTCGGCGTCACCCGCGAGCGCATCCGCCAGATCGAGGCCAAGGCGCTCTCCAAGTTGCAATCCACGGAGAGGGCCCGCCGGCTCAAGCAGCAGCTGGAGTAACGGCATCGGTCCGAATGCATCTTTAACATTGAAGCGGTGATCGACCGATTGATCACTACCCGTCGTCACGTGTGGTGACCATTTAATCGAGCGGGTAAAAACGACTCACGCATCTACGGGTGCATGATCCTTCCCCTCCTGGATTATCTTTGGATTCCCAGCGGTCTCCCCCGCTATGTTCGCTGGGCGGTGCATAGCCTAAAGAATCACTCTCTGTACGTCGATGACATTTACCAAAGATAGTAGCCCCTTGGGGCGTTCACACTGCCGGAGGGCCAACAATGCCGATTTGCAAAAGGTGTGGTACGGAGAACGGGCCGAGTTTCAAGTTTTACACGACCTGCGGGACGGATTTGGGAGGGGCGCAGGCTTTCGTTGACACGCCACAGGGCGCGCACCAGTCGCAGCCCCCGCCGCCGGCGCCGTCTCCAGGCGGACCAACTTTGTCGGCAAACGGATGACGCTCATCTTCTGCCAATTAGTTGCACGACTTAAGGAAAGGGTGTCCGATGTCACGACAGCGCGGACCAATAGTAGGGCTTATTGTTGGAGGTTTTTTGCTGCAGATCCTTGCTTCGGTCCTGACGACGGCTGCTTACGCCTCATACAGCATGGGGCTGATGGTTGTGGCTCTCATGGTTGCCCTCGGGGGAACTGTGGTCTGGTGTTGGGGTTGTTGGCGTTTCGCCAGCTCCAAAGGTTACGATGGTGCCCTCGGTTTAGTCTTGGGACTCGTTCTCGGCCTGATTGGGCTGCTTATTCTCGCCCTGTTGAGAGACAAGTCGGCACAGAGCTATGCGGGACCCATGGCGATGAACCATATGACGCACGGTATGCCCACGTACGGTATGCCCGCCCAGCAACCACACTGGTCGCAGTTGGCGCAGGGGGTTCAAATGGGACAGGTACCCACATCCACCAGCGGTGGCTTCTGTCACGGTTGTGGGAAGCAAATCGATGTAGCTTGGCGTGCCTGCCCCCATTGCGGAACTCAATTTGCCGTTCCCGGTCGGGTCCCATCGTAGGTAGCTCGAGTTCCACTCCGTACATACCGCTCCTTCCCTCGTTTCCAAAATACCCAGAGGGGTATAATTGCAGGAATGAGAGGGAAGGAGGATGGCTGCCGAGTTCGTAGTGCTCGTGCTCGGTGGCTTACTGATATGGACGGGAACGAATCACAGCTCAAGAGTAAGAATGCCGCGGGGTATTCGAGTTCATCGCCTCCCGCGTGCGCTTCCCCTCTCGGCGGACCGGAATGCCCACTTCCGGAGCCCGACATAGACGGTTTTGGTGCTGAGAGACCGGTTGCTTCCGGCATCCCCGCGGGTACTGTGATCCTGCAAATGCCGGTGGAAGGCATGACCTGCGCCGCCTGCGTGTCGCGAGTGGAGAAGGCCTTGGGCAAGACGCCGGGAGTGGCGGCGGCTTCGGTTAACTTCGCCACAGAGAAGGCTTCGGTCACGTTTGACCCCGCCCAAGCCGATACACCTCGTCTCCTGCAGACCGTTCGCGATGCCGGCTACGACGTCACTCTGGTGACTGAAAGCTTTGGTGTCACCAATATGTCGTGTGCTGTGTGCACGCAGCGGGTGGAGAAGGCTCTGGGCGCGTTGCCCGGCGTGGTGCAGGCCTCGGTTAATTTCGCCACCGAGAAGGTACTGGTGCAGTACATGCCGGGCACGGTGACCCGGGCGGAGTTACGCCGGGCGGTGGAGAGCGCCGGCTACGGTCTCTTGGAGGAGGACGAAGGATTGGAGCCGGGCGCCGCCGCCGAGGCCGTGCGCATCCGCGAACTGCGCATTCTCAAGATCAAGCTGGTGGTGAGCCTGGTGGCGGGCGTCCTGCTCATGCTCATGATGTTCTTCCCGCCGTCCTTTCTCACCATGGCCCAGTCGTGGCTGGTGATGTTGATCCTGGCCACACCGGTGCAGGTTTGGGCCGGGTGGCAGTTCTACCGTGGGGCCTGGGCGGCGCTCAAGCATCGCACCAGCGACATGAATACGCTCATCGCCGTGGGCACTTCCGCCGCCTACATCTATTCCACCGTACTCACCATCATCGTGTTGGCGGGGGGATCGATACCCGGCGGAGCCGTGGACGGTAGCCACAGTGGCCACGGATCGCTCTTTGGCAGAGGTATTGAGGCCACGGTGTACTTCGATTCGGCGGTCATGATCATCGGGCTGATCCTGCTGGGACGCTTTCTGGAAGCCCGCGCCAAGGGTCGCACGTCCGACGCCATGAAGAAGCTGATGGGTCTGCAGGCCCGTACGGCGCGCGTGATGCGCGACGGCGTGGAGTGGGACATCCCTGTGGCCGATGTGGTGGTGGGTGACGAAGTGTTGGTTCGTCCCGGTGAGAAGGTGCCGGTGGACGGCGTGGTGCTCGACGGCCGCAGTGCCGTGGATGAATCTATGCTCACCGGCGAATCCATTCCCGTGGAGAAGGGCCCGGGCAGTGAGGTTATCGGGGCTACGCTGAACAAGATGGGAGCCTTCCGTTTCCGTGCCACCAAGGTGGGGCGGGACACGGCTCTGGCGCAAATTGTGAGGTTGGTGGAGGAGGCCCAGGGCTCTAAGGCGCCTATCCAACGGGTGGCGGATCGCATAGCGGCCGTGTTCGTGCCGGCGGTGCTGTTGGCAGCGTCGGCGGCATTTGTGATTTGGATCATTGTGGGGCCGGAACCTCGCTTTACCACCGCGCTCATCGTGTTCGTGTCCGTAGTGGTGATCGCGTGTCCCTGCGCGATGGGTCTGGCCACGCCCACGGCCATCGTGGTGGGGACGGGCAAGGGTGCCGAGAACGGGATTCTCATCCGTTCGGGCGAAGCGCTGGAGCGCGCCCACAAGCTGAGTGCCGTAGTGATGGATAAGACCGGCACCCTGACGGAGGGGAAGCCGGTGGTGACCGATGTGATAGTGGCAGACGGGGCGGCCGCCGGCCAGATGCCGCCTGGAGTGCCGGATGCCGTGGATGATGCGGAGGGCGTGTCGGATGCTGAGGCGAATGCACTCAATGACGGCCAGCGCGAACTTCTCCACCTGGCTGCGTCGGCGGAGCGGGGCTCGGAGCATCCTCTGGGTGAGGCGATCGTGGAGAAGGCGACGGCCGAGGGCATCGAGCTCGTGGAGGGCACGGAGTTCAACGCCCTCCCCGGACGCGGGATTGAGGTTACCGTGGACGGCCGGGCTCTGTTGCTGGGCAACCTGCGGCTTATGACCGAGCGTGCCTGTGAACTGGACGGCCTGGGTGCGAAGGCGGAGAGTCTGGCAGACGAGGGAAAGACATCCATGTATGTGGCGGTGGATGGTCGAGTGGCCGGTGTCATCGCCGTGGCGGATACACTCAAACCCAACTCGGCGGAAGCAGTGGCCAAGCTTCATGACATGGGTCTAGATGTCTACATGATCACAGGCGACAATCGGCACACGGCCGAGGCGGTAGCACGAGAGGCCGGGATCGACAGCGGGCGTGTGTTGGCCGATGTGCTGCCGGAGCGCAAGGCCGAAGTCATCAAAAAACTGCAGGAGCAGGGTGGTGTGATCGCCATGGTGGGTGACGGTATCAACGACGCTCCTGCGCTGGCCCGCGCCGATATCGGCATCGCCATTGGTACGGGCACCGATGTGGCCATGGAGACGGCGGATGTCACCCTCATTCGCGGCGATCTTCTGCCCATCGTAACCGCCGTACGGCTGAGTCGGGCCACCATGCGCACCATCAAGCAGAATCTCGGTTGGGCCTTCGGATACAACATAGCCCTCATTCCGATAGCGGCCGGTGTCCTCTATCCATTCTTCGGGATATTCATCAACCCCATCTACGCGGCGGTGGCTATGGCATTGTCGTCGGTTAGCGTGCTCTCGAACTCGTTACGACTAAAGACATTTCGGGTAGATTAGGGGAAGCCGGCGGATGGAGCCGGCGTGGATGGCCGCCGTAGGGGGCGGTCGAGAGGACAGCAACGCCTATAGGAGGCAGTTCGTTGGATAAGTGGGAATGCTTGGTATGCGGATATATCTATGATCCTGAGGTGGGTGACGATACCCAGGATATCCCCCCGGGCACCAAGTGGGAAGATCTGCCCGACGATTGGGTCTGCCCCATCTGCGGTGTCGGCAAGGAGGACTTTGAGAAGGTGGAAGCCTGAGCTATTATTAGTGACCTGAGCGTGGGCGATTAGCTCAGGGGTAGAGCGCTGTCTTCACACGGCAGAAGCCACTGGTTCAAATCCAGTATCGCCCACCATCATATCGAAGCCTGAACCGCCGGCCCGGAGATTCTCCGGGCCGGCGGCGTATTTCGCACCCTCTGTGGTGCAATTCTCCCAGACGGCGGGGAGGGTCGTTCCGGACCCTGATACTCTGCAATTGCGTGTGCTCAAGATGCCACCATCGCCGTCACGATGGGGCGCGATAAGTGGAGGGCAGGAGAGGGGAGCGAGGCATGGCCTATGACATCGAAGAGAGGCAGCTGAAGCCGGAGGTCATCGCCTCGATCAGGGGCTGGGTCCCCATGGTGGAGATCGCGGAGAGAATGGGCCGCGATTTTGATCGCATCACATCTCTCCTGGCCGCCCAAAGGAGAGTGAGGCCGGGATGGAGTGGTGAAGCTGGTGGTGGGGGAGGCCGGAACCTTCACGCTGACTCTTCGCGACGGTTTCGTGGCCGTCGCTGAAGGCGACGGGCCGGTCGACGTCACTATTAGTATGTCGCCTGATGATTTTGTCAAATTCACCAACGGCACGCTCAACTTACTGTCGGCGGTGGCGTTTGGGCGGATCAAATTCCAGGGGGATATGAGCCTGTTGATGCAGCTACGTTCGGCTTTCGGAGCGTAACGCCACCCATCGCCACCGGTACTGCCATAGTAGATGCAGAGGGCGCTGTATGTGGGGTTTTCAGCCTCTGCGGAGGCATTGCATTAGGTTCCACAGCATCTGTGCCACCTCGCCCCTACTCGCTGGGGTCCACGGGTCCCATGAGGGTCCAAATCCCGTGAGTCCCGAGAGCAGCCCATTGTACTCGGCAACACGTGCATTCGCGGCGTGAGTGGGGCTGAAGTTGCCCAGATTACCTGTCCAGTAAGCGGGCGGCTCCACTAATGTGCCCGGTGAGAGCGAGGTGGCGGCTCGGATCATCATGCTGATGATCTGCGCACGGGCCACATCCACCCAGGGTCCGAAGCTCGTAGCGGTGAGTCCGGTGACGATGCCGTGGGCGTAGGCAACAGCAATGTATTGGTGTGGGTATAGCGAGTTGGGATCATCCGCCCCCAGGTCGGTGAAGGGGGAGGTCATAGTCTCCTCGGTGTGCAGATCCAGTGCACCTACCAGCATCTTGGTGAACTGCGCACGCAGTACAATTGGTTCGGGGCGGAACTCGCGCCGGCCTCCACCAATCTCGTAGCCGTCAATGATGCCCTCGGCCCACATCTGGCGAATGGCGTCATGGTAGGGGTGGTGGGGACCTACATCCACGAATCCGAAATCGGTGTCCGTGGCCGGAGGCGCAGTGGTGGTGGTGCCGGTGGTAGTAGTGGTGCCGGGTGGTCGATTGTCGACCGTGAGGCGTAGTTGCTGTGTACCCATATTACCGGCGGCGTCGTAGGCGCGGGCTTCCACGATGTGTGTGCTGCCGTCGGTGACGTCACGTGTGTAGTACACGGCGTGCAGAGTATCGGTGAGTGGAGTGAGGACGAGTTCTCCGCCACTTTTATCGTTCCAGGTTCGGGGAGGACGTTCCATGTAGGAGAGCTGAGGCACGCCGTCCAGCCGCAATTCCACTCTCTTGACGCCGAGATTGTCTACCGCCCGGACACGTATCCGGCAGTCACCGCAGACAGTGGTACCGGACACGGGTTCCAGAAAGGTGACCGTGGGCGCGCTACGATCACCGGCCGCAGCCACCGCCGCAGCGGCATTGAGCCTGCCGTCACCGAAGGAGGTGTCCCATCCAACTTGCCCCAGATCGTCGGCGGTGAGCGAGAGGATGTTGCGAATCCGCTCCGGGGTGAGGGAGGGATTGCGGGAGAGCATGAGTGCTACGGTTCCCGATACAATGGGCGCCGCGAACGAGGTGCCACTGCGGGCCTCGGTCCAGTAGTAGGGCCGAGAGAGGTTGAAGGTCAGAACGCTCTGACCGGGAGCCACGAGGTCCAGTGCTTGACCGGTACAGGAGAAGTAAGCACGGTTGCCGCTGGAGTTGGTGGCGCCCACCGCTATCACGGTGGGGAAGGCGGCCGGATACGTGATACCGGAACCCGCTCCGGTGTTGCCTGCAGCGGCCACCACTGTGACATTGCGATTGTGTGCGTAGAGACAGGCGTCGTGCATCACGGAGGATAAGTTGCGACCACCTGCACTGTAGTTGATGACATGGGCACCCCGATCGACCGCCCGCACTATACCCACCGCAGTGTTCCAGGCGAGAAACTCGTCGGAATCGGTTAGGTGGATCGGCATGATCCTCACGTTCCACGCCGTGCCCGCCATGTTTAGGCGGTTGTTGCCGGTTGCGGCTGCCAAGCCAGTTGTTCCCGTTCCATGCCCGTCGACATCCGCCCACGCCCAGTACTGTGCGCTGCTGAAGGGGACACTGTATGGACTAATGACGCGCCCGGCGAAGTCGGGTAGCTCTGCCAATCCTGTGTCGAGCATGGCTACGATAACGGAGGAAGAGCCCGTGGTGAGGTCCCAGGCCGTAGGCAATCCGACTGCGTGAGGCCACCATTGCAGCGAGAAATCGGGATCGTTGGGGATGCGGGTGGTGGTTTGGAGGGAGTCGGCTTCCACCGATACGATGTTGGGCAAGCTCTGGAGCTGCATTGACACTTCGTCAAAGGGGAGAGGTGGAGTGAGGACAAAGTCCGTCAGGTGTTCTGGGAGCACGTTGCCCAGATGGTCGGTTGCAGGGGTTGCTGGGCAGAGGAGCGCGGCATTGAGTTGGGGAAGGGTGGCCTCCACCACCAGGCCGAGGGCGCGGGCGATGTCGTCCATATGCTCCAGATCGTAGGCATCCACCAAACGCACGATGATGCGATCCGGTCTCATTTCTTTGCAGGAGCCTGTCCTATGCTCCGTACCTCTGAGCGTTGGGAGTGGCTCGCTGTTGGGGACGAGCGTCGGAGCCCAGATTCGGGCGGTGGTCGGTTCAGCAGTGATGTTTGCCACTGCAGGCGCCGGAATGGCTAGTAGTACAGTGGTTGAGACAAGAAGAGCCAGAGCCACGATCATAATGGCCACGGACGTGGGCAGAAGGGAGTATGTCCTACCGGGCATGTGAGCAGCTGTCCGCACGGTTGCGTGAGTGCGTGGGCTCACGCCCCCAACGCGATGGATGTGTGGCGTGCGTGGCCGTGCGTTTCTCAACCCTCTCATCATTTCCTTCCCGACTGTGGCTTCGCTGTGCGCTTCATCGTGTACACACATATATCGGATCCCGAACTCAAAGCGTGACACTGCGCACCCGGGCTTGTGCATGTACCCACCCGGACCCGGGGAGGTATCAAATGTCAACCACTGCTTTTTTGCTAAGGTTTAGCCAGCACCTGATCGTGCGGGCCGACGCGTCGCAAGCGGAGCTTGGATCTTTGTCTCGTGCAGGTGATCCGGATGTCTCGGTTAACGCGGAAGTAATCTATGGGCTGTTCGCTGCCTTTGCTCTTATTGAGGGTTGAGTACTGCAGTCCGCCGTGTTCGGTGAGTCCCCTGACGCCATCGGTCTCTATGGCAACGGCCGCCTTGAGGAGTGTCTCCTGCACCAGGGCCTTGTCGCTGGGCGCCAGTGCCCGGTGGTCGCCGCAGAAGGACGGAGTGTACTCGAGATGTGGCAGAGACAGGAGCTCGGTGGAAGCGAGGAGTTCTTTCCCGTGCGTGTCCCACACGACCTTACCCCACTCGCCCAGCCGGTAGCCGTTGGGGCCATCCGGCGTCAGGAAGGCTTCGGGGATATTTCGAGTCCTGTGGTGATCGAGACGCATCCCGTGGGCCAGGAGGCCGAGCTCCAGGAGATTGGATCGCAGCCCCTCCACTTCATTCAACATAACGGGCAGCCTGGGGATGCGAATGAGCTCAGCATCCTCCGCTTCGAATATGTAGATGATCTCGTCTGCATAGAACATGCCGAGTGTATTCATATAGCCCTGCAGGCTCTTGAAACTACCCACCAAGTTGAAGATCACATGCGAGTTTGAGTTCTGATAGGGAGATAGTTCCCTGCCACACCATTCCACGAGTTGAGAAATGCCTCCGGAAAAGGCCTGGTAGCTCTTGGTTGTAAGTCCGGTAAAAGGGGGCTGCAGGACGCTGCCAAATCCGAGCTGCTCCAGAATCAAAGCCAGCAGATCAGAACAAGTGGCACCCAGGTAAGTGTCGGTGGCGATGAGGTAGTGGGTATCGAGTGCACGGCGCTCGGGTGAGAAGAGGCGATTGCCATAGAGTGACAGCAAACCGTTGAGCTCGGCGCTCATCTTTTTGAGTTGATCCGGGTTGGCCACCGCGGCAGCGCTCAGAACCTGATTGGTTAGAGCAGAGACCTTATTTCGGGTCTGCGCATCTAGGTCCTTTTCGCGTTCGTTGGCGATGTTGCGTAGCAGGCCGTTGAGGCTCGGGTCGTGCTCTCTGGCCCAGTTGTTGAGCAGACTTGTGCCTACCGTGGAGACCACACACCACCGATCCATAGGTGCCCCTCTCAGTTTGAGTTCTTTCATGAGCCGTCATGTAAAAGTGGGTATGCCTGAAACCTCGGAGCGTGCCTGGAACGACCCCGCGTTGGGCAGTGCAGAACCCGATATCTCGTCGGTTCATCCAGTTTATACATCAGTTTGACGAATTGCTATACTCTCCCTATTTTTCTTGATTTTGTCACTTTTGTGACTTCCAATTCATAAGCAGTTTCATCTGCAGACTCTAGCAACATTCTCTCGATCTTATTGTTTGTTACCATAACATAGACGTGGTTTACATCCTCGATGGGATCCTTAATAGTCCATTCAGAATAGATTTTGACATCCTGTTGAATTTTCCAATATATATAGACAACAATGGTAATAAGCAAAGCGAAAACTGTCATTACAAGTACAATTGTATTGTTAATTGCTTCCCCCACCTTTCAAATATGACGTAGCTCAGCCCGTTCATTTAGGGAATGCATTACCCGTAATCAAGAATGATCGCTACTGTCATGAATATGTAAAGCACATTTCATCATCTTCTCAACCAAGTGATCGTTCTAAACATCTGATACGGACTGATGTGGCTAACTGTGACATCTCCGTCTCAATCCCTTGTTCGTCAGGTCATCAATTCCAAGCCCGCCAAGACGGTGGCCACGGACTGCGGAGCCAAGATGTCTCAATCCCTTGTTCGTCAGGTCATCAATTCCAAGGGAGATATGAAGGTTAACAAGGTAAAAGTCACAAAGTTGTGTCTCAATCCCTT
>JAAYZX010000087.1 GCA_012514635.1 Actinomycetota bacterium | reverse complement strand
CCGCCAGCCGGCAAGCCGCGCCACTGCGCATGCAAGCCGCTGCACCGGCGTCAGCCGCCCCGAGCAGGGCGCGTCACGATAACCCGCGGTTTGTCCGGCTGCCAGTTGTGACGCCATCCGTAAGTATATGCCCCCTTTTGGGTGACATTTTTGGGGTTGTCCTATGAAAGTTTCTTTCTGGCCGGCCGAACCTCATAAAGAGCGTTCTCTTCCCTCACAAGGTTCGCCTCGGCAGCCACTTTCTCAAACTGGAGTGTTGCGGTTGAGAAAAAATCTGCGGTCTCGGCCTTGAGATAGCGAGCCGCCATGCGACAGTACTCTGGATCGATCTCCACTCCGACGCTATTGCGCCCGGCTCGAAGTGCCGCTATCATCGTGGTCCCTGATCCACAAAAGGGATCTAGCACGATGTCATCGGTGAATGAAAACATGCGCACGAGACGTGTTGCCAACTCCATCGGGAAGGGAGCCGGATGCTGTTTGGTGGAGGCGCCCGTAATATTCCAAATCTGCTGAAACCAACGATCGAACTCGTTCTTACTGATCCGACTCTCGTCTCGTTGCTGCATCGACGGCTGCCGATAGCCACCCGGCTTCCGCTGCATCAGGATGAATTCCATATCATTTTTGATGATCGCGTTCGGCTCATAGGGTTTGCCCAGAAACTTCGAACCATTGGAAACCTCGTAGGAGGCGTTGGCGATCTTATGCCAAATAATCGGATTCAGGTTGTCGAAGCCAATTCGACGGCACATGACGCAGATGTCCGCATGAAGAGGAAAAACGAGGTGCCGGCCAAAGTCCCGCCTGGCGACACAAACATCCCCGACGACGCATACTAGCCGCCCACCTGGCACCAGAACCCGGAATACATGCTGCCAGACTTTCTCGAGCTCGATAAGGAATGCATCATAATCCTGAATGTGCCCTAGCTGGTCCGGGTTCTCATTATACCGCTTCAGACTCCAGTAGGGCGGCGAGGTGACAACAAGATGAACTGACTCATCCGGCAAGAAGGATAGGTCCCGGGAGTCCCCATTGATCAGCCTGTGCGTCGTTGCGCCCATAACCGTCACACAAACGCGGCCAAATGGCCGACGAGAACCCGTGCAAACCGCTCAAGCGATAGATCATTGGCTGGTGTCGCATAAACGCCGCTGGGACCGTCTTCAGCACAAGAAGTTATGAAGGCGGTCGATGAGTAGTGGCGCTCCAGCACCAGTTTGCGGCAGAAGAGCTCGTAACGGCGACAATACGATGCACCGACGAACTCTGGAAACACCTTGAAATGCGGTTCCCGCACCTTGACGGGATTCCGCGACGCCCCGCAATCCTCTAACATGAAGAGATAACCGAGAAATGGTTGAGGACTGGACAGATAGGCATGCTCCCGATACGCGGTCCAAAGGTCGAGAGCGCTACCCATCGCTTCTTCGATTCGGTTATTGAAGTTATTGCCAAACGATGGGCCGACCTGCGACTTGGCTTCAATTGCGACCAGAAGCGTATTCTCACGGACGACGAGAAGATCCCATTCTTTGGTAGGACGAAAGAAACCCGGAAGTTCAACGTCCCTGCCGCGGAAAATGTATTGTTTTGAGATTCCGGCCTCGACTATCAATCGCGTGAAAAGATCGATGAACCCATCCATCTGTGCGCCGCCAGTGACGGCGCTGCGGAGTCCCTGATCTGCTCTGCCGCTTTGTTTTTGTCTATCTACTTGTTGCGCCCGTGTTGCCCAGTATTGACCAACGGCCTGCTGAACACGGACAGGCAGGTCGGCAAAGATTTCATCGTGTATCATGCGCATAGTGTATCAGATTTCGGACTGAGATTCAATCGATCGGGCTCTCTCCTTAGCCCTGCGTCATCCCGAGCCGCACCGGGAAGCGCGCGCGTTTCCCGGTGATCACGAACAGCATGCGGCGATCCTCGACCGGACGCAGCCGGCCGGTCTTCGGGTTGGGCTTCAGGTTGACATCCCACCAGCGGCCGATGAACCAGTCCAGGGGAAAGACCCGATCTG
>JAAYZX010000086.1 GCA_012514635.1 Actinomycetota bacterium | reverse complement strand
TGCCAGCAGGGCTGGGCGGAACGGGATTGCCGCAACCGGGGCATGGGGCTGAGCTGGGCACGGCCGAGCTACACGTTCACGTGGCACGGCGTCGAAGTGACCGAGACGTACGAGTCGTACACCACCGCCGTGCAGACGCTGAGGCGCACCTTCAGAACGCCGGTGGGCACCATCTCACAGGTGGAGAAACGGGAGGCCGGCTACGGCCAGTGGCATGGCGTGCGCGGCTGGCGGGATGTGACCCCGTGGCAGACCGAGCGGGCCGTGAAGGCGCCCGAGGACTACAAAGTTCTGAAGTACATGTATGACAACCTGGAGATCAAGCCGGACTACTTCGGGCTGGAGCAGGCGAAGGACTGGCTGGGCGAGGATGGCTTCGTCTGGGACTGGGTGCCTCACGCGGGACTGCAGTTGCTGATGATCGATTGGGTGGGCAGCGAGGGCGGCCGCTTCTTCGTGCACCACGTGCGCTACCCTGATGCGGTGGAAGAGGCGTATCAGTCCATCTCGAAGGCGTATGAGCCGCTGTGGCAGATCGCGGCCGGCTCTCCCGCCGATTTCTTCCTGCTGGCGGACAACCTGGACGCGGTCCTGGTGAACCCGAAGCTGTTCAAGAAGTACTTCATACCGGAGTGGGAGAAGTGCTGTACGGCGCTGCATGCAGGGGGCAAGCTGGTGGGCGTCCACGCCGATGGCCGACTGGCCGCGTTGAAAGACCTGATCCCGCAGACGTCCATCGACGTCATCGAAGCGTTTCACGTGCCGCAGATGGGCGACCTGCCACTGGGCGAGGCGCTGAAGCTGTGGCCGGAGAAGGTGATCTGGACGGGGTTCCCGGGCTCGGTGTATGCGCTTGGTCCTGAGGCGACGAAGAAGCACGCGCTGGAGATGTTGAGGGACATCGGCACGGGAGAGCGCGTCTGCTTCGAGATGTCCACGGAGAACCAGGTGTCCAATGAGAACCTGCTGGCGCTCACGGCGGTTCTGGAGCACGCCACCCTGCCGCTCACGCCCGAGAAGATCGACGAGATAGAGCGGTCGCTGCAACTGACGTAGCCTTCATCATTGCGTGTCTTATGCGAGGGCGGTCCGCATGCGGGCCGCCCTTTCCTTTGCCTGCACAGTCTCGTTGCTGCCGCGTGGCCCGCACGGGCATGAGCGATGATGTGGTGGTACTATCGGCTCCAACCAACCCGGGCTAAGGAGGGGGCCACATGTGCGCTGCGCAGTACACGATTGCCCCGGTCAGTGTTGGCATGCTGACCATCGACCACGCATCGCTGGTCTGGGGCCAGCAGTACGGAACCAAAGTGCAGGTGCCGGTGATGATGTTCTACGTGCACGGGGGTGGAAGGCGCATCCTGGTGGACACCGGGTGCTCTGATCCGGAGTCGGCCGCCAGGTATCACTACCCGTTTGTGCGCACACCTGAGCAAGACCCAACCCGGGCGCTCGCCGCCGTGGGCGTACACCCCTCCGAGATCGATACGGTGGTGGCCACCCATCTCCACTGGGACCACTGCTATAACCACGAGCTGTTTCCTCAGGCTCGCTTCCTTGTTCAGCGGCCGGAACTCCAGTTCGCCGCCGCGCCGTATCCCATCTTCGCGAATGCCTACGAGGCGCCCACCACCGGCATGACGCCGGCATACAGCAGGACGAAGTTCGAGGTACTGGACGGCGATCTTGATCTGGCCGATGGACTGAAGATCGTGTTCGCGCCCGGACACACACCAGGGATGCAGTGCCTGTTGGTCAACACCTCAGCCGGCGTGTACTACATCGCGAGCGACAACGTCGGGCTGTATGAGAACCTCGAGGGGAACCGCTTCGGGCGGCCGATTCCCGGCGTGAACTACGTCGACCTGGGAGAGTACTATGCCACGCTGCGCGCGATGCTGCGGGTGGCCGACCACATATTGCCCGGGCACGATGTCAGGGTGTTGGACAGGAGGGTGTACCCCTGACGCGGGGCGGGCCAGCGCTGCGGCCGAGGATGGCTCTCAGCCTTCGGTCAAAGTCCAGAACCGTCCGCTCGATGACGGATGCCGATTCTCATCACAGCGCGTCACGGTCTTGAGTACCTTTCGGTCCAAACCCGTCATTGGAATCCAATGAAAGGTCTCTTTGTCCTTCATCAGCATCCAATCGGGTATCTTGCTGGTACGCAGGCGGCTCATGCTGGGTCTTCGCGGCGACATGAGTAAGAAGTGTGGATGGACCCCCTTCCATCTGGCGCCATCTGCCGCAAAGATCATCTTCAATCGATTGGCTTTGCTCTCCATTTGTGGATTGCCGAAGTACGTCACCCCCTTTGCCTCTATCATGAGCACGTGGGCGACCTCGGACTCCATCCAGGCGATTAGGAGATCCACGTCCTCCTGGTTTCCTTCGACGGCCACATCGCCGTTCGAGTAACAATCGTTGGGCTCTGGGCAGTATGTCAGTACCAGCGCCGCATACAGCCAATTGAGGTGATAGTCCATGGCCACAAACGCGTCGTCTGGAATACTGCGGCCGAACTCATGCTGCAGGCTATCTTTGAACTGAGGAGACAACTGGAAAGCCGGTTTTCCCATCACTTCGCAAATGAGGAAGAAGCGCTCCTTCCTGTTAAGCATGCGAAGATTGTCGATTAGACTCACCCGTCCTCCTTTGTCGCGAAGGCCGTCAGATGGATGAGACAGGACCTCGCGCTACGGTTTATTGGGCTCGGTGATGATCCCGTACAGCTCCGGCCGACGGTCGGCGAAGCGGTCCAGTTCCCACTCGTTGGCGAAGTGCGTGATGCGCTTGGCACGAGCTTTGGTCACGTCTATCTCAGCGTAGATGATCTCCTCGTTGTCGTCCGAGGCTCTAGCCAGCACCATGCCCATGGGGTCGATGATCTTGCTCCTGCCGCGGAACGGGTAGCCCCGCTCCTGTCCTACTCGGTTGCTCCAGACAAGGTAGACCTTGTTCTCGATGGCGCGTGTGGTGGTGACACGTGCCGAGCGCTCCACAAGTCCCGTTGTGGCGAAGTTTGTCTGAATAGCGACGAGGTCCGCTCCCATGAGGGCATGTACTCGTGCGGCCTCGGGGAAGAGCATATCGTAGCCCAGTTCGAGTCCGATGCGCAGATTCGGTGCATCGCACAACTCGAACGGTTTCTCTCCCTTCTCCACGAAGCGGTCAACCGCCTGAAAGGCGACGTGGTTCTTGTGGTAGGCGTAGACCACGCCTTTCGGGCCGGCGAGGACCGAGGTGTTGAAGAGACGATCGCCGGACAGTTCCAGCATACCGAAGATGACGTGCGTGTTCAGTTCCTGGCACAGCGAGACGATGGAGCCTGTGGCCGGGCCCGGCACCGCTTGTGCCATCGAGAGCGCCTCCTCACGCGAGTCCATCTGATAGCCGGTGAGGGAACACTCGGGGAAGATGACCAGATCGGCCCCGTTGCCGGCGGCCTCGGTGGTGTACGCGAGCACCCTTGCCAGGTTGGTGTCCAGTTCTCCCAGCTTGATGTCCAGCTGCACTGCAGCAACGATCTTCGTGTCAGCCATGTCTCACCTCGCCCCCCTTTCTGCGCATATGCTGGCACATAAGGCTTGGAAGGGCAATGGGGTCGTTGGGCTGTTTCAGGGCCTGTACGTGAGAACCGCCTGATTGCACCCTCTACTCCACCGAAGGCGTATCACTTGTCCATATGTCGGTATGTACCCGGATGGGCTCGTGTCCCACCCGGAGGAATAATCTCCCGAGTTTATGCTCCGCGTCGCCCCGCCTGGGTCGAATCGCAGACTCCATCTCAGATAGGCCCACCACTTGATACTGCCTGGACGGAACAGGCATTGTGTTCTTCCGCCTGCTCACCGCACGGCGACGAACCGCTCTCTGGCGCGATGGCTAGCCTTGTGCGATGATGTGCGGAGACCCTGTGAGAAGAAGGGGGCGGACTCCGGTGCAGTTACCTTCCCGGCAGCACTATCGTCATCTCGAACGCTGGCTCTTTCCGCACGGCAGATTGCGGGTGCTGCTCATCGTCTTTCTCGCGGTCTCTATCATCCTCGTCGGCTCGCTTGTGTACGCCACGGGCGGGATACGTTTCGTCTACTCCCACACCATGTACGTGCCTATCATCCT
>JAAYZX010000085.1 GCA_012514635.1 Actinomycetota bacterium | reverse complement strand
TGCCAAGATGAAACCCGCATGCCAGACTGGGCGGCTCCTATGTAGTGACGACTTTAGTCGTTCCGGGCATGTAGTGACGGCGGCATTCCATGCCGCCCGGCATTCCATGCCGCATTTAGTCGTTCCTGTCCGGTCGAGCGCGCCCAGTTCATCGATTCCCTTTGGCCCGATTGTGGGTAATGCAGAGCATCTGGCAGTTCTCGGCCGAGCTCTCGCCGCCTTTGCTCCACGCGGACACGTGGTCGGCGTCCATCTCGCCGAGCTTGTAGATCCTGCCCTTGTTCGCGGTGTCCCCCATCGCGCAGAGCGGGCAGTTGGACTCGCCCTTGGCCTGGGCCGCCTGCGTCTGCCGAGCGTAGGCGACTTGCTTCACCCGGTCATCGAACACCCGAACCGCCAGCAGCTTCTTGTCTTCCGCTCCGCCCAAGAGGTACTCAAAGATGCCTTTGCGATTCATCACCTGCGAATCCGCGGCGAGCTTTTTCACTTCGCCGGACACCTTCCTCGGATCGTACGACGTGCCGTGATACGCCTCGTACAGCCTGCCCCACTCCAGCCCGCGCATCTCTGGCAGAACGTCGACAAACACGGTTGAAACCCACTCGATCACGCTGTTAAAGTAGGTCCTCAGCTCATGGATGGTGTGGTCATGGCGATGAGCGCTCAGGTAGCGGTCGATCTCGCCCTGGCTCACCCACTCCAGCGCCCGCTCCAGGAGCTCTTGCCGGTTGGCGCTGCCCTTGACGTACGCGCTCCACTTCTGAATGTTCGCGTTCTGGCTGTTGCTGAACTCGGCCTTGGCCAGCGTCACGAACGGCCCGGAGTAGATGGCGTTCCGCCGCTCCTGGTCGTTCAGCGGCACGCCCGCGATGTTGATCGTCTGAAACCACTCCTTGATCTCGCTCTCCGTCCCCTCGCACTCATAGATCAGCAAGCTCGCGTTCCAAATCTTGGCTCGTTGGTCGGCGGGCAGGCTGTCGTAGTACATGGGATTGCCGTGATCCATGATCGCAAACTTGTCCGTCACGTACCGTCCGATGCTGGTGATCCGTTGCTGGCCGTCCAGCACCTCGAACTGGTCCTTCGCGACCGTGTTGAAATAGATCACCCCCAGCGGATACCCCTTGAGCAGCGAGTGGATGACCGCCTGCTCTTTCTTCCCTCCGCCGTCCGCATAGATATAGTTCCGCTGGTACTCCGGCTGGATGGTCAGCTTGCCGCCCAGCCCGAACAGCCCCTTGCCCTCGAATTCGTTGTACACAAACCCGTTGCAGATGTCGGCGACGGTGATGTCGGTTCTCAGCGTGGTCTTCACTTTTTCTTTCCTCTTGTGGGCCTGGCACGGCGGCGGCGGATAACGATTCTGTCGTACAGTCGCCGATAGCTTCCATCGCCATTGTCAATGTAGAATCGCGGCCCGCCTTGCAGGTAGCTTCCCTTTTTGGCGACCTGGGACATTGGGATGCTGAGGGTCATGCTTGATCCCAAGATTTCGAATTGGTCGGGGTTGTACTTGTCGAGGAAGGTAATGGGGACGCCCATAGCGCCGTCGTAGTCGCTGGGAATTGCGGCGGTGAACGGCACTTCGATAGCGTCATAGTTGGCGTAGCGGTCGTAGG
>JAAYZX010000084.1 GCA_012514635.1 Actinomycetota bacterium | reverse complement strand
TGGCGGCGGTGAACGGCCTGGCTCTGGGGGGTGGCGCCGAGCTGGCTATGCGCTGTCACGACATAGTGGCTACGCGCAAAGCCGTCTTCCGGTTCCCGGAAATCACACTGGGGATCCTGCCCGGCATAGGCGGAGCCATCATCCCCTTCCGCAAGTGGCCCCAGGCCGCTGCTAAGTTCACGCAGATGCTGTGCCGCGACGATCGACTGGGTGCACAGGAGGCTCTCGATCTGGGAGTGGTCTCGGCATTGGCCGATGACTACTGGGGGTTGGTGCAGACGGCCGCGGACCATGTGCGGGCGATGGCTGGGGCTGTACCCACTTGGGGGGCTCCGGCGCTCGACTCTACGGCGATCCCGGATCAGGAACCGGTGGCTATGGATGGGACCGTGCTCTCGAGCCGGGCGGTATCCATCATTCTACAGGCCATCCGCGACGGCATCGCCCAAGCTCAGCTGAGCGACGCATTGGAAGTAGGCTATAAGGCGTTTGGCGAGGTGGCCGTCGGCCCCGCGGCCAAGGAGGGCATCGAGGCTTTCCTTGAGAAACGCAAGCCCGACTACACGGGTATGTAGTTAGAGGCATTGAAGGGACGACGATAACTTGAGGAGCGGCGGCGGGCGGCCCATGAGGGCCGCCCGCCGCCGCTCCTTCCATGGCTTCTATATCAGCCTGGATCTGAGACCGTGTCTTGAAGGCCCAGGGTTCGGCACAGCCGTCCCAGCTCCTCCTGCTCCTCTTCGGAAAGAACGTTGAATTCGCTCTGGACGGTGGAGACGTAAACCGGCAATACATCGCGCATGAGTTCGTGGCCCGTGGGCGTCAGGCTGACTTCCACATTGCGGCGGTCGATCTTAGAGCGGGTGCGCTTCACGAGTCCTCTACGTTCGAGGTTGTCTACCACTACATTGACGCTGGCGGAGCTCCGCAGGATCTTGCGAGAGATTGTGCGCTGGTTCATGGGTCCGAGTGTATCCAGGGCTTCCAGTACGGCAAATTGTGCAAACGTGATCTCTCCCGGTAGGCTCCTCGCCACTCGTGATGTGAGTGACCACGTGGCACGGCAGAGTTTGATGAATGCACCGAAGGCTCGGATCTGTTCCGGTGACCCTTGTTTCTGCGCTTCTTCCTGATTGTCGCCCTGGACCTTCTTTGGTGTCTGCGCCATATCCGTCCTCTCGCCGATGATGCCTTCTTTGAGCTTAATACTTCTTTATGCCAAGGAGTATGTTCCTGTTGGTTGCCTTGCCTGTTCGGCTCCATTGAAGAGTGGGTATGCGAGGCGGGCGACTTGTCTTGATGGACAGAATGATTAGAAGTAGAATGATTATAACATGAGCGCTTAAGATGTAGGTTCGGATATGGTCGGTGTGTGCAAGGTTCGGGAGGAACGGTATGTCCGACGCAGGCGAACTTAGTGGCAGGGTAGCCCTGGTCACCGGAGGTAGTGCGGGTATAGGGCGGGCTATCTGCCTCAAGCTTGCTCGGCTCGGTGCTGCAGTGGCCGTGATGGCGCGCAGGGAAAGTGCCGTTGTAAAGGTGGTCTCTGAGATTGAAGCGGAGGGTGGCAAAGGTCTCGCTGTTGTGTGCGACGTCACCGACTATGCCGCTGTGACGGCGGCCGTTGACCGCGTGGTGGTGGAGTTGGGCGTTCCGTACATCCTTGTGAACAATGCGGGTATCGATGTGGTGCGCATGTTTGTCGATACGGACGAGGCGCTGTGGCGTCGGTTGGTCGACGTGAACTACATAGGTTTCTTGGCAGTCACGCATGCGGTGGCGCCCAAGATGATAGAGAAGAAGAGTGGCCTGATGATCAACATCGGCAGTGATGCCGGTCGTGTCGGTAACCCCGGTGATGTCGTGTACTGTGGCACCAAAGCAGCGATGATGGCCACCTCCAAGGCCCTCGCCCGTGAGTTTGCCCGCTATGGGATCCGCGTGAACTGCGTTGCCCCCGGTCCTATACGTGATACCGAGCTTCTCGACGCTTTCTATGAAGGCGAGATGGGCGAGAAGATGGCCAATATGGTGCCCCTCCGTCGGCTTGGTACGCCGGAGGATGTAGCGGACGTCGTCGGGTTCTTCGCCTCCGAAGATGCTCGTTATCTTACAGGCCAGATATTGAGTGTGGATGGTGGCTTGACCATGATCAGCTGACCCCTCCTCGCGGCGACATCGAAACGGGTAGACGGGTACAGTGGTGATCGTCGAGAATATCGGTGTCTCGGCGATATCATTTTTGAGAGCACGTAGTCGCTTAAACACTGCGTACAACGCTGCCACTTGACGAGCGGAGGACTGGGATGGACCTACTCAGCTATGAGCACTGCCCATCTGATCTTCACTTCTTGGGTGACACCATCGGTGCGTGTCTGCGCCGTATCGCCCGCGAGCAGGGCGAGAAAGAAGCGATGGTCTCGATGCACCAAGAGACACGCCTGAGTTACCTGCAACTGGATACTGAAGTGGATGCTGTATCCAAAGGGCTGTTGGCACTGGGCGTGGAGGTGGGCGATCGGGTGGCGCTGTGGTCTCCCAATTACTGGGAGTGGGTGGTGGTCCAGTACGCCACGGCTCGGATCGGCGTGGTGCTGGTCACCATCAACCCTGCTTATCGCCCCCAGGAATTGGCGTTTG
>JAAYZX010000083.1 GCA_012514635.1 Actinomycetota bacterium | reverse complement strand
CGTGTTCAGGAAGTGCTGGAGGTGGAGCCCTCTATCACGGATCCCGAGGTGCCGAAATCTTTGCCTGCCCTCCAGCCTCAGAAGTTGGTTGCCCTTTCCGGGAACGGGCGCAGAGGTGTGGTGGAGTTCGAAGATGTGGAGTTTCGCTATCCGGGAGCAGAGAATCCGGTGCTGCGGGACATCAGCTTCACTGCCACTCCGGGGACTACGACGGCCATAGTGGGAAGTACAGGCAGCGGTAAATCTACGCTCATCAATTTGATCCCCCGTTTCATCGACGTTACTGCAGGCAGGATTAAGATCGACGGGATCGACATTCGTGACATGGCCCGCGTCGACCTGTGGTCTTTCATTGGATTTGTGCCGCAGAAGGCGTTTCTTTTTTCAGGGACGGTGGCGAGCAATCTGCGCTACGGGAACGAATCGGCGACGGACGCAGAGTTGTGGCACGCACTGGAGTTGGCACAGGCTCACGAATTTGTGACCGCCATGCCCCAAGAATTGGAGTCGCCCATCGCTCAGGGGGGAGCCAATGTGTCGGGTGGCCAGCGTCAAAGGTTGGCAATCGCTCGGGCACTGGTCAAGAAACCGCTCATATATGTGTTGGACGATAGTTTCTCGGCGCTGGATTTCCAGACGGATGCGCGTCTGCGTGCGGCACTTAAGGGAGAGACCAAGCATGCCACGGTGTTTATCGTGGCACAGCGGGTAAGCACCATCCTGCATGCCGACCTCATCCTCGTGCTGGATGAGGGCACCGTCTGTGGTATGGGGCGTCACGCGGAGTTGATTAAGACGTGTGAGTGCTACCGCGAGATCGTCTACTCGCAGCTCAGCGAAGAGGAAGTGGCGTGAGCAGCGATCAGCATCGTGCGGAGAATATGAGCGCCGGCGGCGGCGAAACCGCCGCCGGGCAGGCCCGCCCGCCGGGCGGCTCCGTCGCCCGGCCCGGCGGCACCAGACGTTCAGGCGGCCAAGGTTTTGGACCGGGCAGCAAGATGGGCGTCCCTGTGGAGAAGTCCAAGAATTTCAAGGCATCCTTCAAGCGTTTGGTGGGGCGTCTCCGACCGGAACGCAGGCAGCTGGGTGCGGTGATTGCCATGGCCGTCATCAGCGTGACCTTCTCTATTGTGGGGCCCAAGATCTTGGCTCGGGCCACCAACCTAATCTTTGAGGGCTTCCTCAGTTCCCGGCTGCCTCCCGGGGTCACTAAGGAGCAGGCGATAACCATGCTGGAGGCCTCCGGGAACACGCAATTGGCCACCATGCTGTCAGGTATGAACATCGTACCGGGCAGTGGAGTAGACTTCGACGCCTTGGGGCGCGTACTGGCCGTGGTCACGGCCATCTACCTGGCCAGCGCACTCTTCGGGTGGCTTCAGGGCTACATCATGGCCGGCGTGGTGCAGCGTGTGGTCTACCGCCTTCGTCGCGATGTGGACTTGAAGTTGGCACGTCTGCCGTTGAAGTATTTCGATAGCCATGCCCGGGGCGACATCCTGAGTCGCGTCACCAACGACATCGACAACATCGCCAATACACTGCAGCAGACGCTTACGCAGATCATCACGGCCATTTTCACACTAATTGGTGTGCTGATCATGATGTTCTCCATCAGCCCCTTGTTGGCGGCCATCTCATTGCTGACGGTTCCTTTGTCGGTGGTCGTCACCACCCTGATAGCCAAACGCTCGCAGAAGCAGTTCAAGTTGCAATGGGGGCGTACGGGGAATCTCAACGGCTTCGTAGAGGAGACCTACACGGGTCACAATCTGGTGAAGGTCTTCGGTAGGCAGAAGCAGGCCATCCAGGAGTTCGACCAACACAACAAAGAACTGTATCAGGCCAGCTTCAAGGCGCAGTTCATCTCGGGCATCATCATGCCGTCCATGTTCTTCATCGGAAACCTCAACTATGTGGCCATCTGCGTGCTCGGCGGATTGCGGGTGGCCGGCGGTACGCTGTCGTTGGGAGACGTGCAGGCGTTCATACAGTACTCGCGACAGTTCACCCAGCCCATCACTCAGGTGGCAAGTGTGGCGAACGTGCTGCAGTCGGCCGTGGCTTCTGCTGAGCGGGTATTTGAATTGCTGGACGAACCCGAGGAACAGCCGGACGTCTTGGAGCCGGTTACTCTGACTCAGCCGGTGGGTCGTATCAGTTTTGCGAACGTGTCCTTCCGCTACCTGCCGGACATCCCGCTTATCGATGATCTGGATCTGGAAGTGTATCCGGGGCAGACCGTTGCCATAGTGGGGCCCACCGGGGCAGGGAAGACCACTTTGGTCAATCTACTGTTCCGCTTCTACGAGATCGATGCGGGTAGCATCTCCATCGACGGCGTGGATATTCGAGACATGACGCGGGACGATCTGCGACGTCTGTTTGGCATGGTGCTCCAGGATGCGTGGCTGTTCGGCGGCACCATCCGCGACAACATTGCTTACGGTAGAGAAGGGGCCTCCGAGGAGGAGATTCTCGAGGCGGCGCGCGCCGCTCATGTGGACCATTTCGTTCGCACGCTGCCCCAAGGGTACGACACGCGCCTGGACGACGACTCCACTACCATCTCTCAAGGCGAGAAACAGTTGCTGACCATCGCGCGGGCCTTCCTGGCGAATCCACAGATCCTAATTCTGGATGAGGCCACCAGCTCTGTCGACACCCGCACCGAGGTGTTGATTCAGAAGGCGATGGCCCGCCTGCTTCGGAACCGTACCAGTTTCGTCATCGCGCATCGGCTGTCCACCATTCGCGGGGCCGATATCATCTTGGTCATGGACCAAGGAGCCATCGTGGAGCAGGGCAGGCACGAGGATCTTCTCGCCCGTGACGGCTTCTACGCGGAGCTATACAACAGTCAATTTGCGGAGGCCTTGGTCGAGGCGGGCTGACGGGCGGCGTCTGCGTTCAGTATTGTATTGATGAGTGTTTTACGCCGTCGATGGGTAGATGGAGGCCATGAGACAAAAGAAGAAAGTAGGAATCCTCGTTGGTGGTGGACCGGCGCCGGGCATCAACAGCGTAATCAGTGCCGCCACTATCCGCTGTCAGCTGGATGGCATCGATGTAATCGGAATTCGTGACGGTTTTGAGTGGATCAGTCACGGCAATATCGACCGCGTGATCCCTCTCGCTATTGACGCTGTGAGCCGCATCCATTTCCGCGGGGGATCGTTCATTGGAATCTCGCGCATCAATCCCACCACGGATCCCGCCCTCCTTGAGAATACGGTGATCTCTTTACTGCGCCTCAACATCTCGCAACTTATTACCATCGGCGGCGATGACACGGCTTATACAGCTTTAAAACTGGAGGAGCGGGCCGGTGGGCGCATTCGAGTGGTGCACGTTCCCAAGACCATAGACAATGATCTGAACCTGCCGCCATATGTCGACACTTTCGGTTTCCAGACGGCGCGACACTACGGCGTGGATATTGTGAAAAACCTCATGGTAGACGCGCGGACCACGTCGCGCTGGTATTTCGTGATAGCCATGGGGCGCAAGGCCGGTCATCTGGCCTTAGGCATCGGTAAGGCGGCGGCGGCAACGTTGACGCTCATTCCCGAAGAGTTCGCCAGCAGACCCGTTCGCTTGAAGGAAGTGGTGGATACGCTGGTTGGGGCCATCATCAAACGACTCAGCTACGGGCGCGCCGATGGGGTGGCGGTCATAGCGGAGGGCTTGGTGTTGGGTATCGATCCAGAGGATCTGATGGCTTTGGATCAGGTGGAGTGCGATCCTCACGGGAACATCAGAATCGCGGAGGTGAACATCGGAGAGGTGCTCAAGATGGCGGTGGCCGCGCGCCTCGCCGAGTTTGGCTTGAGAACCACCATTGTGGCCAAGAATATTGGTTACGAATTGCGGTGTGCAGATCCCATTCCCTTGGATATGGAGTACACACGCGACCTCGGCTACTCTGCCGCTAAATACCTCTTGTCCGGAGGCAATGCGGCCATGATCTCCCTCCAAGGGGGGCAATTTGTACCCATCCCCTTCAGCACGCTGCTGGATCCGGAAACCGGTCGCGCGCGCATACGCTTTGTAGACATACATTCCACGCGTTACGGCATTGCCCGTAGGTACATGATTCGTCTTCGCCGGGACGATTTCGAAGATCCGCACGAATTGGCCAAGTTTGCCGCCACTGCGTCCACACCACCGGATAAATTCCGTCGTGAGTTCGAGTACCTAGTCCAGAACGAACCACGTCCTCTGGTGGTATCGGAACACGACGGCTTTGCCGAAGGGCCGGCGGACGTGTGGGCGGAGCACGACGACTGATTCGACGGGTGGACAGATGGGCTCGTTACACGTAGAGTCTGCCGGAGTTTATGTTGCACCCGGACGGAGGGGAGTAGATGACCGGCGAGATCACGGCACAGGCGCTCGTTCCTGAGGACTTCATTGCAGAGAAAGTAGGGGAGATCCGGGCGACGGTGGGGGATGGATGGGCCATCAACGCCCTGTCGGGCGGAGTGGATTCTTCCGTCGTCACCATGCTCGGCCATCTGGCGCTGGGGGAGCGACTGCGGACCATCTTCGTAGAGACGGGGCTCATGCGTGCGGGCGAGGCGGAGGAAGTGGTGGGCTTCTTCCACGACCTGGGCGTCAAAGTGGAAGTGGTTGATGCCGGGGAGGAGTTTCTAGCGGCACTGGCCGGGATCACCGACCCCGAGGCCAAGCGCGAGGCGGTCACTCAGACGTTCTACAGCAGTGTGTTCGGCCGTTTGGTGCGGGAGAGCGGAGCCAAGCACCTGTTACAGGGCACCATCTTGACCGATATCGATGAGACGGTGGCCGGGATCAAACGTCAACACAACGTCTTCGAGCAACTGGGTATCGATCCGGAGGAAGCCTTCGGTTATCGGATCCTAGAACCGTTACTTCAGCTTCGAAAGGAAGGTGTGCGTAAATTAGGGAAGGCCCTGGGCCTACCCGACGGACTGTTCGCGCGCATCCCCTTTCCAGGACCGGGCCTTGCTGCACGTGTCATTGGTGAAGTAACTCCTGAGCGCGTCGATACCGTGCGCCGGGCCACGCAGGTATTGGAGCGATTGCTGGCCGACGTGGACGCCTTCCAATATCTCGCCGTGCTGCACGAGGACCGGGTGACGGGGATGAGCCGGGGACGGCGTGATTTCGGGCAACAGATAGAAGTGCGTTGTTGGGACAGCGTCGATGCGCGCACGGCTTCGCCCACCAGGCTCTCCTTCGATCTGCTGGAGCAGTTGGCACGTGAGATGGTGCAGGAGGTCCCCGGCGTAGTCAGCGTCACTTACAACATCACCACCAAGCCGCCGTCGACGATCGAGGCCGTGTAGCGCCGTTCGGTGGGTGAGGGCCGGAGGATTCAGCATGGAAGATCGTACGCCATTCTGATAACCCCGTCCGGCACAGAAGTCTAAAGCACATATTAGTACTCCGCGAACTTTGGGGATGTCAAGACCATCTGACTACAGCGGAGGGAGGATTCTGATGCCTCAGTACGGGATGATTGTCTACTCGCCGGCTCCTGCCGATCCCAATACCCTCTCCGTGGAACACCTGGCCGCTCTTGATGAATACTCGAAGCAGGTGCTGAGGCTGAAGGTCAAAGTGTTGGGCGGCACTTATTTTGCAAAGCAACGCGGATTTGCCCTTGAATCCAGCACAGAGGCAATGACGATTCAAGGTGCTGGGGTTCGCAACGGCACACTCGTGAGATCCGACTTGGTCGTATCGGACTTCTTCGTGGTCGCGGCCTCCAGCATCGATGTGGTGGTGCAGATCGCTAAGCTGCATCCGGCAGGCCGTGACGGCGGGATTGAAGTCAGACCGCTCTTCGTCCCCGCGGGTCAAGTCCAGGATGACTACGCCGACTAGATGAAGCACACTCGGTACCGATCTTTGGTGCGGATGCTGTGTTGACCGTTCCACAAACCTCCTCAGTATAATACCTCTCCATGGATACGAGACCCGTTGGACCGGCTGTCAAAAGGGTAGTGCTGACCGTGACTACAGTCGGCGCTTTTCTTACCCCGTGGATGGTGTCGTCCATCAATATCGCCCTGCCAACTATAGGCCGCCAGTACTCAATGTCCGCCGTGGCGATGGGCTGGATTTCTACCATCTACATCCTGGCTTCTGCCGCTCTGCTGGTACCGTTCTCCAAGCTGGGAGATATGTTTGGACGCCGACGTATCTATATATACGGCGCGATCCTCTTCTGTATTGCCTCCCTGCTTTGCGCTTGGACACCTAATGAGCACTGGCTCATGGTGTTCAGAGCGCTTCAGGGTGCCGCCGCGGCTCTGATTTTCGGCACGGGCTTAGCGATTGTCAGTTCGGTGTTTCCACCGGGAGAAAGAGGGCGGGCTCTGGGTATAAATGTAGCCGCCACTTATTTGGGACTCTCCGCGGGACCGGTGCTGGGTGGGTTCATGACGCAACGGCTGGGCTGGCACAGTGTGTTTATAGCGGCAGCTATTCTGGCGGCTCTGGTGGCAGCACTCATGGCGCTCTTTGTGAAGCAGGAGTGGAAGGTGGATGAGGGCCGTAGGCGCTTCGATTTCGTGGGATCTGCTATCTATATAATTGCCTTGAGCGGATTTACCTGGGGTTTGTCGGATCTGCCCTCGCTGCTTGGCGCTGTGGTGTTGGCAGGCGGAGTGTTGGCACTTGTACTTTTTGTGTGGTGGGAATCGAGATGTGCCCATCCTTTGCTTGATTTGTGGTTGTTTCGCCACAACCGCGTCTTCGCGCTGTCCAATCTGGCCTCCTTCATCAATTACAGCGCTACATTTGCCGTCGGCTTCCTTATCAGTCTCTATCTCCAGTACATCAAGGGGTATTCGGCGGAGACTGCAGGCTTTGTCCTTGTGGCTCAGCCTGCGCTTCAGGCCTTAGTTTCGCCCTGGGCCGGTCGTCTCTCGGATCGGGTGGAACCTCGGCTGGTGGCGTCAACAGGCATGGCACTGGGATCGCTTGGTCTCGGGTTGATGGTCTTTTTGGGCAGGGGCACCAGCATTGCTTTTCTGGTGCCCGTGTTGGCGTTGCTGGGATTGGGTTTCGCTCTGTTTTCCTCGCCCAACACCAACACCATCATGTCGAGCGTTGAGCCTCAGCATTATGGGCTGGCGTCGGCTACGTTGGCCACTATGCGCACGGCCGGCCAGATGTTCAGCATGGCCGTGGCTATGTTGGTGTTCGCCCTCGTCATTGGGCCGGTACAGATCACGCCTGACCGCTACGACGCCTTCCTTCAGGCAACCCGTTTGGCCTTCATCATTTTCGCCGCACTGTGTGTGGTAGGCACCTTTGCTTCGTTGGCGAGAGGCAACCTGCGCAGTTAACGAATCCCAAAATGCAGAAAACGGGTGGATAGTGGGGCCGAGTGCAGAGAACAGTGGTGGTTGCCCCGCCAGGATTTGAACCTAGACTAACTGATCCAGAGTCAGTCGTGCTACCGTTACACCACGGGGCAACGAGCGGCGATAAGTGTATCACCGCGATCGATTAGTGTCCCGCACGCCCGGTACTGTCGTCGGCCCCCCGATCTACCTCTTCCTCTGCCTCTTTTGGATCTTGGCCCAGGTGTCTTTGAGGCCCACCGTGCGGTTGAAGACAGGGGCCCCGGGACGAGAATCCTGCGTGTCGACGCAGAAGTAGCCGAGCCGCTCGAACTGGTAGCGTGCGCCCGGGACTGCGTTTGCCAGTGAGGGCTCCAATCTACATCCCCGCAAGGTTTCGAGCGAAGCCGGATTGAGTGTGTCGGTGAAGTCCCGCCCTTCGGGCGCGTCGTCGGGATTTTCCACCGAGAAGAGGGTGTCGTAGAGGCGCACTTCGGCGTCGACGGCGTGCGCCGCGGAGACCCAATGGATGGTGGACTTGACCTTGCGACCGTCGGGAGCGTCGCCGCCGCGGGTGGCGGGGTCGTAAGTGGCGTGCACCTCAATGATCTCGCCCGTCTGGGGATCCTTCACTACGTCGGTGCAGGTGACCAGATATGCGTAGCGCAGCCGCACCTCCACCCCGGGGCTCAGGCGATGGTACTTGGGCGGCGGCACCTCGCGGAAGTCGTCCTGCTCGATGTAAAGCACGCGGGAGAAGGGCACGCGACGGGTACCCATGGCAGCGTCCTCGGGGTTGTTGACGGCCGCGAACTCCTCCACCTGATCCTCGGGGTAGTTCTCGATCACCAGGCGCAGGGGGCGTAGCACGGCCATCACCCGCGGGGAGTGGCGGTTGAGTTCGTCGCGCACGAAGTGCTCCAGCAGGCTCAGTTCCACTATGTTCTCGCGCTTGGCCACGCCGATACGATCGCAGAAGGCGCGCACGGCCTCGGCCGGGTAGCCGCGCCGTCGCATACCGGAGACGGTTGGCATACGGGGATCGTCCCAGCTCTGCACGTGCCCCTCCTGCACCAGCCGCAGCAATTTGCGTTTACTCATGACGGTGTAGGTCAGGTTGAGGCGGGCAAACTCGCGTTGGCGCGGCAGGGGTCGGGGCAGATCGAGGGCCTCGAGTAGCCACTCGTACAGCGGGCGGTGCACCTCGAATTCGAGCGTGCAGAAGCTGTGGGTGACACCCTCGATGTAATCCTCGAATTCGTGGGCGTAGTCGTACATGGGGTAGATGCACCAGGCGTCGCCCGTTTGGTGGTGGGAGGCGTGGCGAATGCGATACAGCACCGGGTCGCGCAGCCAGACGTTGGGCGAAGCCATGTCGATCTTGGCCCGCAGCGTGCGTGTGCCGTCTGGGAACTCCCCCGCCCGCATGCGTTGGAAGAGGTCGAGGCTCTCGGCCACCGATCGGTTTCTATACTTACTTTCCAGTCCCGGTTGATCTGGGGCGCCCCGCATGAAGTCCACCTCTTCAGGCGTGTGATCGCAGACGTAGGCTTTGCCCCGGCGTATGAGTTCGAGTGCGTATTCGTACAGGGCCTCGAAGTAGTCGGAGGCGTAGAAGGGCTCGAGTTTGCGGCCTAGGCTCTGGGTCGCCATGACCGGCGCGATGAAATAGTCCAGACGACCATCGATCTCACGACGCTCGGGCAGCGCGCCTGTCGGCTTGAGGCTGAAGCAGTGATCGGCCCAGCCGGCGATCAGCCAGTTGACGTCCTCCACGATGGAATCCACGTACTCCACGTCCTCCGTGGCGGGGTTGGTGTCGTCCATGCGCAGATTGCAGCGGCCGTCGAACTCACGGGCAACTCCGAAGTTGAGGCAGATGGACTTGGCGTGACCGATATGGAGGTAGCCGTTGGGTTCCGGAGGGAAGCGCGTCACCACGCCATCGACGCGACCCGAGGCCAGGTCCTGTCGGACCATCTCCCGCAGGAAGTCTCGGCGCTCCTGCGTCGACTGCTCCTGATCGGGATTAGAGAGACGGTCCGGCGTGGGTCCACCGGTTGGGCCTGTCATTGCTGCTCCTCACTGTTGGTACGTGGTGGGTCAAGGAATCAAGATCACTTTCTCTCACAACCCCTGGGGGTGCGTCAAGGTCCCGCGTCAGACCGATGTGACAAGATTATGATTTCGCTGCCGGGCCTACAGGATTGGGTTAGTCGACCGGGTATTTGGTTACATGCAGAGAACGAGAGCACAGGATTGCCACTGATGCCTCTGCCTGCGGAAACGGCTGAAGGGAGAGCGGGTATGCCGGAATTTGGATCCTCTTTTTCGGGCCTGACCCACGATAGAAAGCTGACGCACGAGGAGCTGGTCAGAGCCATCCGTTTCATGGTGGCTGCGGAGTATGAAGCGATCCAGTTGTACATGCAACTGGCGGAATCCATTGATAATGAACTGGCGATAGCCGTCCTCAAAGACATCGCCGACGAGGAGCGGGTGCACGCCGGCGAGTTTCTGAGGCTGCTCCACGAACTCGATCCCGAAGAGCAGGAATTCTACGACGAGGGTGCGGAGGAAGTGGAGGAGGAGATTGAGAGTATGAAGTGATGAGATTTGTCGATAAGCGGTAGCGGTAGGTCTTGGAACAAGGGTCGGCTGTACTCGCGTTTCGCGCTCTAGCGTGGCGAGATGGACACCGCTGTGGTTGGGAAACGGAGGGTCACTTGGCGGTCCGCGACGAGGCCCCTGCGCTCCACTTCTGGCGAGAGAATGTGCACGCAGAACACGGGTGGGACTTCCACCTCGATGGATGCGTATGTGTTGTGTTGACTTATTTGCCGGATGATGCCGGTGAGGGTGTTGTCGGATGGAGAAAAACCGGAGGGTTTCTGCGTAGATGCGCTCGATAGGGCGATGTCGATTTCTTCCGGTCTTATGATGGCGGCCACGGATCTAATGCCCGCTGGTGTTTGGAGATTCCGGGTCTGTAGTGGCCCTGCGCTGTGAAGTTCCGGACCGCCGTCCACCCGCAATTGTATCAGGCGGTCGGTGGCGTGGTCGGTGGCATCGCCACCGACCACGCCACCGACCAGTGTGGCTGGGAAGACGTTGGTGGCGCCTGTGAGCCGAGCTACGGTGGCATCATTAGGATGACGCAGCACTTGGGACGGGTTATCGATTTGACGAAGTTCGCCTGCCACCAGTATTGCCAACCTGTGTCCCAACGCCAGTGCTTCGTCCAAGTCGTGGGTGACGTGAAGCACGGTCGTCCGTAGTCCTTCATGAAGGCGCCTGAGCTCGTTGCGCAACTCGCGTCTGGTTTCGCGGTCCAGGGCCGACAAGGGCTCGTCCAGTAGTAGAAGCGGGGGTTCGATTGCCAGGGCCCGCGCTATCGCCACCCGCTGTTGCTCGCCGCCGGACAGGCCATCCGGGTATCTGTGGAGCAGGTGCTCAATCCCCAGAAGAACGGCCAGTTCACGCGCTTTGGCGCCGGCCAGGCTAGGTTCTACCCCAAAAGCGATATTTCGTTCGACATCGAGGTGTGGAAAGAGCACGTAGTCCTGGTACACGAAGCCGATCCGTCGCTGTTCTGGAGCATAGCGCGTTACATTTTTCTCACCAAAACTGATGCTGCCGGCAGTGGGACGATGCAGGCCTGCAATAGTCTCCAACAACACTGTTTTGCCGGATCCGGTGGGCCCTAGGATGGTCAGGTATTCTCCGGTCTGAAGCACGAGATCGTCTATTCGCAGGCGGAACTCGCCCACACGTACTTCCAGGCCTTCTATTCTGATCATTGGCCGCCGCCCCTCTTGTGCTTTGCGCGGCGGGGAAGCAGTATGGTGCGTACCATCACGAGCAACACCAAAGCCAGTACCAAGAGCAGGGCTGTGACCGGCAGGGCGCTTGATAGTCCAAACCCGGTGAAACGTTCATAGATGAGCACAGATATGACTTTAGGGTTATAGGCGAGGATGACCACGGCTCCAAACTCGCTGATCCCGCGGGCCCACATCAAGACGGAACCCGCTACGATGCCTCGCCATGCCAGCGGAAGGGTTACCCGTCGGAAAGTGCCCCAGGGACCGACTCCTAATATGCGGGCTACGTGCTCCAGCCTCTCATCGATCAGCGCGAACGACTCGCGGGCGGTGTCCACAAGCAGAGGTAGACTAACAAATAACATAGCCACTACGATGCCCGCGGTATTCTCGGTGAAGTAGAGACCCAGATGTTTCAACGGTGCGCCCAACAGCCCCTGTCTGCCGTACACCATGAGCAGTGCAACTCCGGCCGCCGTGTGCGGGACGATGATGGGAAGATCGATAATACCTTGCACGAGGTTCTTGCCCGGGAACTCGCGGCGGGCCAGAAGGTATGCCAGCGGCACTCCCACCATAAGTGCTATGACGGTTGCAAGGAAGGCGGAGAAGAACGTCAGCCACAGTGAGGAGAGTGTGTCTCGTTCTGTGAGGCCTGCCGCGATCTGGGCGGGGGTGGAGCCGAGCAGGGTTCCCAACAAAGGCAGAAGAATGAACAGGACGAGCAGCAGTCCCGCGAATGAAAATATCCAGTCAAAGAGGCTGAATGCTCGGATGCGGGTCATGTGGCTCGGCCATCTCAGTCGAGCGGTACGCAGTAGGCCCGCACCGTCGCGGGGAGGGCTTCAAAGTTGTCGGCAAGTGCGGGAGAGATGGTTGGCTGATGGTTTTCTGCCATTATGCGTTGCCCTTCCGATCCCAACAGGAAGGTTAGAAACGTCTCCGCCGCCTCAGGATGTCCGGCATTGGTTGGGATAGTGGCAGCATAGCGAATGGGCTCGCCGGTAAATTGTGGCTTGACGCTGGCGAACCGCTGAAAATCGAGCGCTACCTCCACACGGGCATATTCATCCGCAGATGCAGGGTCGCTTAAGTTGATCTCATTTGGAAAGGTGACGCATCGGAGACCATGTTGCTCGATCACGCTCATGTACTCAAAAGCGTAGTCGATTTCACCCGTCTGCAGCAGGGGCAGGAGTTGCACGCTGTAAGGACGCAGGACTATGTGTGCTCCCTTTTTAGTCTCCAATATTTCCGGCACTTTGATCTGGGACATGTCGTTCACGTGGGCAACTCTGATGGGAACACGGAACTCTGTCCCAAATGTGTCATAAAATAAATTAGGCCTATCGTAAACTCGCTCAGCTAGCTTTACGGCCATAAGCGCCCGATATCCGTTGGCATCGATTCGGGGATCGGCGGCACCCACGCGCACTCCCGGATGGTTCATGAATTCCACCCAGTTGTCGGAGGTGATCTCCGTTGCGTGCGAACTGTTTTCAGTGTATGCCAAGGCCATTTCGTTGGTTGCGAATATGATGTACCAATCCGCGTAGAAACGACCGGAGTTGGGGTCCTCCGTGCTGTAGAGGAGCATGGGGATAAGACTGTGATCGGCCGTGACCGCCACGTCCACCTGTTCCTGTAAATCGCTTATGTAGCGGATGACCTGAATGCTGCCGTGGCCTTCCATGTTCACTTCTATGTCAGGGTGTGCCTTCTCAAACTCGGTCTTCAGCTGATCAAATGGGATGATAAGGCTGCCCGCGAACAGCACGCGGATGGATATCCTCTCGGAAGAGGTGGTGCCTTGGGGCTTTCTGCCACCGCATGCGGTTACGCAAATGGTCAGAAATATAAGAAGACCCACGAGGGCAAAGATAACGGTGCGGCGGTTGCTCATGCCGCACATCTCGCCTTAGTCTTGTGGCAACAACAGCTTGATCTCACCGATCTTGCCGATGGCTTGGTCGTCAGTGATGCCCTCTCCTACGAGTCGTAACGGCAGGTATTCTTCCGGCAGTGCAGCCTCGTTAAGCTTGAAGGCTACTATGAGTTCTTTGTTGTAATACATGGTTCTGCTATCAACGGTGGCAGTAGTGCCGTCGATGCCGATGAGCTCCACTTTGTATCCTGCGTTGGCCAGATCTCTATTGTAGGCCGGTCCGGAATGGACATTGTCGTCGTCCACGCGGCCGCAAAGCAGGTACAGAGGTATGCCCAGCCACGTGTCTCCGTTTGCATCCGTCCACTCGGCTCCGTGGCAGCCCATGGTGGCGCCGGTCTCAAAAGTGGGCCTATCCATGTTTTCCGTGAGGCTGCCGGATAGAAGAAGCGACCATTCCGGCTCAATGGGTTTGATCTGCAGCTTGGTCACCCATTTTACCCACCAGTGTCCGTCTGTTACGTGGTCCTTCTGGGGGCCGACGACGCATAGACGCAGGGCGCCCCATCCCTTGGGATCGAGGGGCTGGCCGTCCATCTCGTAGGCGATGAGGAGTCGCAGTGGACCTTCCACGTTGTTCTCGTCTCCGGTGACCATGTCATAGGTGAGAAAGTCGCCGTCGGCTATCTGGGTGTATGAGACCGTCATCTCGTAACCGTCTTTGGCCTGAATGCCCACTGCCGCATCCTCAGGGAAGCCGCCGACTTCGGCGAACAGTTCCTCCACAGCCACACCTTTAACCAGTGTGGGCGGCGTGATGCGGCCGGTGGAGCTTTTCATTCCTCCGTAGCCCTCCACGGCCGGCATAGCCTTGATCTGCTCCAGCGTGTACGACTTGGCGCCGGCCGGGCCGATCACCTCAAGTGCGGTTCCTTCTTCATCGGCTGCGGATGGCGCCTCCGGAGTGGTGATGGGAGCCGTGGTCTGCAGGCCGGTTTCGGTGGGCTCTGCACTTCCGCAACCTGCCATTACTAGTCCGCAGACACACAGGCAGACAGCGAGGCTCAGAGCAAGGGCCGGATTAGTCAGTCGAACAGATCTCCTCATACTACTCCACCACCACTTTCACAACCTGCTTCATCCAAAACTTGCTGTTGGTTACTTGGTCGGGTGATTCCCCTACAAGAGCCATACGCAGGGGGCCGTCACCATATCTCAAGTCGGCACCGTCTTCTGCATAGGCCAGGATGAGGGTCAGCGCGTCTGCATCAGCAATCTCCTCGCCGGTGAGTGGGTCAAACTGAGGAATCTGACCCGCTACCTCATCGGCCTTCAAGGTTCGGCTGAAACCGTCCGACGCGAACACAGTGACGGTATCTCCTTGACCGACAAGCGCCTTGAGTGTCTCCAAGCCGACGCCCATGTACTGTTTGGGACCGGTTATATTGCCGAGGGAGTTCATGTAGCCGCCATAACCCTCGATTGCATCAAGGGCTTTCAGGGCGTTCAGAGATAGGCGTTCCGTTGCGGTGGGGCCGGTGATCTCCAGCGTCATGGTGAATAAGGCGTGAAGTAGCTCGGCAGTTTCACCCCTGCTGGCTTCCTGCGTATCGTCCCAGTTGGCCAGGTCTTGGATGCCGGCCAACAATCCGTTGTACTCAGCCTTCTTGAGATTCTCTCCGTGAGTGCTATCCGAATAATCGAGCAGACCTTGGTAGTCGGCCGGTGGTGCGGCGAGCATAGATTCGGCCGCCCGCACCGTCACGGTGACCAACTGCTGGCGCGTCAGTTTGTCGTAGAAACCAAAGTTCCCGGTCTCGTAGCCTTCGGCCTTATAGCCTTTTATGATGCCTTTGGCTGCCGCTACCGCTGCATAGCTACCCGGATAGAGTGGGTTCGAGAGATCCGGCTCTGGGGTGTCGGGGAACGGTGATATGTCGGTCTCGCTCACTTGGTAGCCCATGGCCAGGACGGCCATCTTGGCGAACTGGGCTCTGTACAGAGAGTCGTCGGGACCAAAGTTGCCGTCCTTGTATCCTCCCACGATCTCCCAGTGGGCCAGGTTATTGATGGCTTTCTGGTAGCTGTGCCCCTCGGCGTCGGGGAACGCGGCCATAGCCGGCGATACCGCCACCAGCAATAATGCTACGGTGAGTAGCAGGCCGATAAGCAGATGTCTTTTCTTCATGTCTCTCCCTTCCAATCAACTCAGCGTACGTTGATTTTGGACACATATTTGATCCACAACTTGCTGTCGGTTACTTGGTCGGGCGAAGAACCCAGGAACGCGATACGCAGGGGACCACCATCTCCCTCGCCAATAGGAGCGCCGTTGAGTTCGTAGGCTACCACCGCCGTGAGGGAGCCGCTGTAGTTGCCAAGAGACGCACCGGTAGAGGGATCGTAGGTAGCGATTTTCCCGGCGATCTCATCGGGAGCCAGGTTTTGCTCGTAGGAGTCGCCGCCCACTACCGTCACCGTAGAACCACCGCCCACCATTGCTATCAATGCATTGAGAGCCACCCCCCGAAAGGAGCGGGGTCGAGTGATGTTGTCCATGACATTCTTCCACCCGCCGAATCCTGTGGTTGCCGTCATGGCTTTGAGATCGGCCATGGATAGGGAAACTGTTTCCCTGGGGCCGTGTACGGTCAACACCACCACTTTGACGGTGGTGTTGGGCGACGTGGATCCGGACCCGGTTCGGCCGGTAGTGGTGGTGGAACCTGCATCTGTGTGTGTTGATTGAGAGTCGGCTGTTCCGGATCCGGAGTCGGCGGGAGGTGTGTCGGCGTTGATGGTGTCCACGGTGCCGGCCCTGCCGGCCCGCAGCGGGGCGGTAGTCAAAATCGTGTAGGACGGGGTTGTGCTGTGCGTGGTTCTCGCCGTCTCAGACGATGACGGAGATATCGCTTGAGTATGGTCATCACCACAGCCTATGCAAGATATTAAGCTAAAAATGAGAATACCTATAATTGCGGGAAACAATACGCAGTAACCGAGCCTGTGTCGCAGCACATGCACAAAATCCCCTACTTTCTGAGTGCAGGATTTAGTGTTGGTGCGGCGATTCCGATCCCGCGGCTATCTACCGCAGAGATGGTTTCACCGGCGCATTCCAAACACAGCGTTTCGTTTTGAACTCTACGGGCACGACTTTCCATGAAATTCTCGCCACACTTGGCGCACCGTACAGATGGATACATCATTGAGGGCGGCGGCAAAGCGATCTTGCCCCTATGCACCCGGAACATCGTTTCGACGGGTACATCCAGCTCGCTCAGTGTCATGTCGTG
>JAAYZX010000082.1 GCA_012514635.1 Actinomycetota bacterium | reverse complement strand
CCGCCCGCCTCAGCCTGTCGCACATAGCCTTAGGGCACACTATGGACGACCAAGCTGAGACCATTCTCTATCGTCTGGGGCGGTATGGAGGGCTGCGTTCGTTGAGGGCTATGGTTCCAACCGATGGACTCTTGGTGCGTCCTCTCCTGTGCCTGCGCAGGGTCCATACCGAGCGGTACTGTCGTCTGGAGGGCCTGCCTTTTGCTGTTGACCGCGGGAATGAATATCCGGGCTATGCTCGTACCGGGATCCGGCAACGTGTTCTGCCGGCGTGGGAAGAAGCGGTCCCCGGCGCGGTGGAAGCGGTGACACGGGCGGCGGAAGTGGCGGGCGAAGTCATAGAAATGTTGGATACGTTTGTAGATGCTGCTGAGGCGGATTGCCGTCGAGGTCGTGGATTGTGGTCGATCGCTCGTCTCCTGGGGCTCAAACCGCGTATGCGGCGGCTGGTGTTTCATGCGCTTCTGCTTGCCCGACCGGGAATAGAAGTGTCGCGGGCGCATGTGGAGGCGCTGGAGGAACTCATCCACAGACCTGGGTGTGCGGAAGAAGGTTTGGGAGGTGGCTGGAAGGCCATCAAAACATACGATGTCCTGTGTTTTGATCTCTCGGGCGCACCGGACGTCACAGAAGGAGTCGGAGAGGGGGCGGAGCCGGAGCAGGCGAGGTTGATGGTTCCGGGTGAGGTCAGGTGGCGGGAAGCTATAGTGCGGGCGGAGAGCGGCGTGGATTTTTACGCTCCCAACGGACCGTGGGAAGCATATGTTGATGAACGGCGTGTAGGTGACGAATTGTGTGTGCGGGGATGGCTGCCGGGAGATCGAGTGCACCCTCTGGGGGCGGCTGGGTCGCGCAAGCTGCAGGATGTGTTCGCCGATTTACGTGTACCGGTGTGGCTGCGGCGGCAGGTGCCAATTTTGGTCCGGGGCGACTCGATTGTATGGGTGGCAGGGCTTGTGGTGGCGGAAGACGCTAGAATAGTCAGGGACACGCGTGCCATCGTGCGTCTCAGCGTGGAAACCGACCCGGGAGACCGCTGATGAAGGTTCTAATCTCTGAGGAACAACTCCAGGCCCGTCTGGACGAGCTGGCTGTCGAAATTACCCGAGATTACAAAGACCTGTGCCCGGTCGTTGTTTGCGTGCTAAAAGGAGCCGTCATCTTCATGGCGGATCTGGTACGCCGCCTTGCCTTCGATCTGGAGATGGACTTCATGGCGGTGTCCAGCTATGGGTCCTCCACGGACAGTTCCGGGATCGTGCGGATCCTCAAAGACCTCGATATGGACATCAAGGATCGTCACGTGCTCATTGTTGAGGACATCATCGACTCCGGTCTGACGCTCAAATATCTGCTCAAGAACCTGAGCTCGCGTAACCCGGCCAGTTTGGAGATCTGTACACTGCTCGACAAGCCGGAGCGTCGTAAAGCGCCGCTTCCTTGTCGGTACACCGGCTTCAGCATACCCAACGCCTTCGTGGTCGGGTACGGCCTGGATCATGGAGAGCAGGGGCGCAATCTCACGTACATCGCGGAACTGGACGAGCAGGACAGGGTATCCTGACTTCGTCGTATCTCTCTTTCCACCTTGCGCCACGTTGGCTTCCGCGTCCGTCGCAAGTCGGGTTGACGGGCGGGGGACTGCATGGTCGCTGTGGTACCATTCATTGTGTGTATCACGTATGAAGGGACGGCCCTTTGCGTAAGTTTTTCAAGAGCGCGGCATTCCCCATATTGATCGTCATACTGCTCGCCTTCTTCGTGCAGAATTTGCTGTACGGGAACCAGGCACGCAAAGACCTGAGCTTTATGGGCTTCCAGCAGCTGGTGCAACAGCAGAAGGTTGAAGATGTACGTATCAAGACCAAAGACCTGTTGGTGGAAGGCAAGATAAAAGAAACCGGCGAGGTGTTCTCCGTGGGTTTTACCGAGGGGTATGCCATGGAGGATTTCTTGATTGGGAACAACGTCGATTTTCGAACGGATGTGCAGAAACAGTCGGTATGGTTGACGTTGCTGGGCACCTTTGCCCCCATCATCCTCATGGTGGTGTTCTTCCTGTTCATCATGAATCAGATGCAGGGCGGTGGAAGCAAGGTGATGAGCTTCGGCAAATCCCGCGCCAAGCGTTTGAGTATCGATTCGCCCAAAGTGACTTTCTCCGATGTGGCAGGAGTGGATGAGGCCATTGAGGAGCTCAAAGAGATCAAGGACTTCCTGGAGAATCCCAAGAAGTTCCAGTCGCTGGGTGCCCGCATTCCCAAGGGTGTGCTGCTTTTTGGTCCTCCGGGGACGGGCAAGACCCTGCTTGCTCGTGCCGTAGCCGGTGAGGCCGGTGTTCCGTTCTTCAGTATTTCCGGCTCTGATTTCGTCGAGATGTTTGTAGGGGTCGGCGCCAGTCGGGTGCGCGATTTATTCGATCAGGCCAAGCAGAACCAACCGTGCATTATCTTCATCGATGAGATCGATGCCGTAGGTCGCCATCGCGGCGCGGGGTTGGGCGGCGGCCACGATGAGCGTGAGCAGACCCTCAACCAGCTGCTGGTTGAGATGGATGGTTTTGAAGCCAACGAGAGCATCATCATCATGGCAGGCACCAACCGCCCGGATATCCTGGATCCTGCTCTGCTCCGGCCCGGACGTTTTGATCGACAGATCATGGTGGATCGCCCGGATCGGGAGGGACGCAAGGCCATTCTGCAGGTTCATGCTCGAGGTAAGCCGCTGGCACCGTCGGTGGACCTAGACACCCTGGCCGCCCAAACGCCTGGTTTCACGGGGGCCGACTTGGCCAACGTCATCAACGAGGCGGCGCTACTGGCCGCCCGGCAGAGCAAGCGTGCTGTGGGCTCCGAGGAGCTCGAAGAGTCGGTTATGCGTGTGATTGCGGGTCCCGAGAAGAAGTCGCGTGTGCTGAGTGAAGAAGAGCGGCTTATCACGGCCTATCATGAGACGGGTCACGCCTTAGTGGCCCACTATATGCCCAACGCGGATCCGGTTCACAAGGTGTCCATAATCAGCCGTGGGCAGGCGTTGGGATACACCATCACGCTTCCCACAGAAGACAAGTTCATGGTGACGCGCAAGGAGATCATGGATAAGCTGGCCCACATGCTCGGTGGCCGTGTAGCCGAAGAGGTTCGTTTCGACGACATCACTACGGGCGCAGCCAACGATCTGCAGCGGGCCACCGAGACGGCACGGCGCATGGTTACCCAATACGGCATGAGCGAGAATCTGGGCCCGCTGACGTTCGGCCATGACCCAGCGCAACCTTTTGTTGGGCGTGAACTGGGGATGGGACAGGAATACTCAGAAGAGACGGCCCGCGCTATAGATGCAGAAATCCGTCGAGTTATCGATGAGGCTTATAACGCCGCCAGTCGTGTCCTCCATGAGCATCGGGATGAGCTTGACATGCTCTCGCAGCTGCTGGTGGAGAGGGAGTCTATTGATAAGGACGAGTTCGAGGCGCTGCTGCGCGGCGAAGATCCGGACGAGGTGTTCCGAGCAAAAGACGAGCAGAAGGCACGTAAAGCCGAGGAGGCTACGCGCCGTGAACGTCAGCGGCAGCCGCGCGAGCGCGATGTGCGCGAGCGCCCGGTTGGCGGGCCCGCCCCCAACGTGTCTCCGGCCGGCGGGACCGGCGGGCAGGAGTAGCTACGCGGAGCGGGTAGGCAGGCGGGCACATCTGCGGACGCTCACGGGAGGCGGATCAAGCGATGGATCTCGAAAGAATCCAACAGGGTATCCGGTTGGTGCTTGAAGGTATTGGTGAGGATCCTGAACGCGAAGGGTTGGTCGGGACTCCCCGTCGTGTGGCGGAAATGTACCAAGAGATCCTGAGTGGCATAGAGCAGGATCTCGGCCCTATCATCGAGAGCATCCCGTCAGACACACACCAGGAACTCGTGCTGGTCAAAGATATTCCGTTTTACTCGCTCTGCGAACACCACCTTACGCCTTTCTTCGGCATGGCCCATGTTGCCTACATTCCCTCTCTGGGCGGCAAGATTGTGGGCCTTTCCAAACTAGCAAGGCTGGTGCAGACTGCGGCCGCCAGGTTGCAGTTGCAGGAACGGCTCACAAGTACCATCGCAGATACGCTCATGGAGCGCTTGGAGCCGATAGGAGTCTTGGTATTGATCCAGGCCGAACACCTCTGCATGTCTATGCGAGGGGTGCGCGCGGTGGGAGCGGTGACGGTGACGTCGGCCGTGCGTGGGGTCTTTCGCAGCAGCGCCGCCACGCGCGCCGAGGTGCTTGCACTGATCGACGCCCCACGGAAGTGAACCACGCTCTTATCTTTCAGCCCCTTTTTGACGAGGAAGTGATTCGATGATTCCGCTCGCCGGACTACCGCAGGTGGTTTCTATTCAGGATCTCAGCGCGGCGCGCGAGGTTATGGAAGGTATGGCCGTCTCGGCGCCGGGTGTGAGCATCATGGAGAAGAAGGCTTTGTTTCGGGTGGTGAGGCTCAAAGGCCTGGATGTGCGTGCGGCCAATATACTCAAGCAGGAAATGCTGTCGCGGGGCGGTGAAGTGGCTATTTCGCGCGACGTCTACGAACTACGTAGAGGACGCGAAGCAGAATGTCTGGTGATGGGGACGGTTTCGCAGTTTGAACGACTGTTGCCCAAACTCAAGGACCAACCTTTTGGACTTCGTCCTGTGGGCGAAGCCATGGCGGCCGCTCTGACTCATTACGATCAATCTCAGGTTGTCTGCCACGAATGCCTTGGTGAATCTGTGCGTCCGGTGGTCATGGGAGTGATCAACGTCACTCCCGACTCATTCTCGGATGGAGGCGACTACCTGGAAACGGACGCCGCAGTCAAGCGCGCCTGGGAGATGGCTGAGGAGGGGGCGGGCATAATCGATATAGGAGCGGAGTCCACGCGTCCCTGGTCGGCCGCGATTGATTCCGATCAAGAACTGGCCAGACTGCTTCCCGTACTTCGGAATCTCGGTCCGGATTTTTCAGTTCCCATCTCGGTGGACACGAGCAAGGCACGGGTGGCCGCGGCTGCACTGGAGGCTGGAGCGGGCATGGTGAACGATATCACCGCCATGCGGGGAGACCCGGAGATGGCGGCTGTGGTGCGTGATGCCGGTTGCCCGGTCATCTTGGTACACATGAAAGAAACGCCCGCTACTATGCAGGACGAGCCCGTGTACGAGAATGTAGTAGAGGAGGTGTACGAGTTTCTGGCCGAACGGTTGAGCTGGGCGGTGGATCAGGGCATTCCTGAGGCCAACCTAATGGTGGATCCCGGTATCGGTTTCGGCAAGACTATAGAGCACAATCTTCAGCTGCTGCGACAGCTTCGAGGATTGCGTTGCCTTGGGCGTCCCGTGGTGCTGGGAGCCTCCCGCAAAGCATTCCTGGGCAGGTTGTTGGGATTGGCCGAGCCCAAGAAGCGGGTGGCCGGCACCTTGGTCACCACCGTGCTGGCGGCCATGCAGGCCGTAGATGTCGTGCGGGTGCATGATGTGAAGGAGAATGTGCAGGCGGCGGTGCTTACGCGGGCCCTCTTTCCGCCCGAGTCCACTTTCAATCTTTAGCGGCGGGGCGCGGGACCGCACCCGCACCTTATCCTCGATTTTGGGATGTGAGGAGATGGAGATTACGATCGAAGGGCTTGAAGTCTTCGCGCACCACGGTGTAACAAGGGAAGAGCGGGCTGTGGGTGGTCGGTACGTGGTGGACGTGAGCCTATTCCTGGAGCACTGTCGGGCGGCGCATACCGATGATTTGGAGGACACCGTCGACTATGGGGCGGTCTCTACTCTGATCGTGAATACGGTCGTCCGCCATCAGTTCCAACTTCTGGAGCGTTTGGCCGCGGCTGTCGGCGAGGCCATCCTGGCTGCATTTCCCGTGGATCGGGTGCGCGTGCGGGTGGCCAAGCCGGCGCCACCGCTGGCGGCGGTGGTGGCGGTCGCGGCCGCCACCATTGAATTGGCGCGCACATCGTCGTGAGTTCCCGGTGGTTTCTTGGTCTCGGTTCTAACCTGGGCGATAGCCGGAGCCTTCTCTTCGCTGCGCTCGCGGAGATCGCGCGGATTCCTTCTACTACTCTGGTAAGAATGTCCTCGTTGTATCGCACGCAGCCTGTGGGGTCGACCGCACAGGCTGCGTTCCTGAATCTGGTGGCGGAAGTAACCACAGATCTGGCGCCGGCGGCGTTATTGACGGCCACGTCGGCCATCGAGACACGTTTGGGGCGCGTCAGGTCGGAACGGTGGGGACCACGCACTCTCGATATCGATCTGCTTTGGTACGATGGGCAGGCGATACATGAACCGGACCTTGAAGTACCACATCCCCGGATTGGGGAGCGCCGGTTCGTACTGGAACCGCTCGTAGAATTGGCCCCCTGGGTACGTCTTCCCGGTGGGATTACGGTGCAAGAGGCAATGAAACAGGTTATGGATCAGGCTGTGGAGTGTTTGGAGCCGGGCGCTGACATGAGTCCCGTGAGAAAGGTGGCGGAGCAGCAGCGAGAGTTGCGGGAGTTGGCACGGGCTCGTAACGCGGTTATTTTGGCACATAATTATCAGAGGCCTGAGATACAGGACGTGGCCGACTTTGTAGGAGACTCGCTGGGTCTCTCACGGCAGGCCGCGGCATCGGATGCGGAGATCATCCTCTTCTGTGGGGTGGACTTCATGGCGGAGACGGCGGCCATACTCGCTCCGCAGAAACTTGTGTTGCTACCGGAAGGGCGGGCCTGCTGCCCCATGGCACAGATGGTGGATGTGGAGGGGTTGGTCGAGCTCAAAGCCGCACACCCGCATGCTTGGGTGGTCAGTTACGTCAACACCTCGGCGGCCGTGAAGGCTCTCTCCGACGTATGTTGCACCAGCGCCAATGCGGTGCAGGTGGTGGCCTCGATACCTGAGGATAAGGAGATCATTTTCACACCGGATCGGAATCTGGGGGCGTGGACGCAGAAACAAACAGGACGCCCTATGATCCTGTGGGAGGGGTTCTGTCCCACCCATGAGTTGATCCTTCTGGCCGACGTTGAGGTCGCCCGCAGGCGCTACCCTGAAGCCAAAGTTGTGGTACACCCCGAGTGCACGCCCGAGGTAAGCATGGCGGCGGATGCCGTGGAGAGTACGTCCGGGATGATTCGCTTCTGTCGCGATGACCCTGCCGCTGAGTTCATCATTGGCACTGAGGCGGGGATGATACACAGGTTGCGGATGGACGTTCCTAACAAGAACTTCCACCTGCTGACGTCGTCCGCAGTGTGCCCCAATATGAAACTCACTACGTTGACCAATGCCCTCCAGGCGTTGCGCCGCGAGAGCCCGGTGGTGACGGTGCCGGAGGAGATCCGGCTCAAAGCACTGGCAGCGGTAGAGCGCATGGTGAGCATCGGACGCTGATAGCCTAACTGCCATAGGACCGGTATATGTGAACAGGTCCGTCTCCTCATCGGGTGCAACTCTGAACCACAAGAAGCGACCGATCCCCTATGTGGTGGCCGGAGGCGGCGGAAAGATCCGGTACTCCAGCTACGACGTTCTGGTGATCGGAGGCGGCATAGGCGGCCTGACGGCAGCCGGAGGCGCCTCTCGTAGGTGGAACGTAGCCCTGCTTACCAAGAGTAGTTTCGATGACACTGCCACCTTCTTTGCGCAGGGCGGTATCGCGGCCGCCTTGGCTCCGTACGATTCTCCCGTTCTGCATTTACGGGACACCCTGACGGCTGGGGACGGACTTTGCGATGAAGCGGCGGTGCGCATACTGGTGGAGGAGGGTCCCGAACGCGTCCGCGAGCTTGATAGGGCTGGGATTCGTTTTGACAAGCGTCGTGGGCAGCTCATTTTGGGCACGGAAGGAGCACACTCTGTGCCACGTATCGTGCATGCAGGCGGCGATGCCACCGGGAGTGTGGTGGCCGGGGCTCTGGTGGATGCCATAGTAGCCGGTAGCCGGGTGGAACTGCATGAGCACGAGTTCGTGATCGATTTGCTGATCAATAACGGGCGATGCGTGGGGGCGCTCTCCCTGGGAAAAGAGGGGGAGCTGACCGTAAGCTTCGCCCGCGCCGTGGTGCTGGCGGCGGGCGGCGCCGGGCATGTGTTCGCCAACACTACCAATCCGGATGTGTCCACCGGCGACGGCCAAGCCATGGCTTATCGAGCCGGGGCGGTTATGCGGGACATGGAGTTCATGCAGTTTCACCCCACTGCTTTTCACGGACATGAGAACCCAACGTTGCTGGTGACGGAGGCATTGCGGGGCGAAGGTGCCTATCTGTTGGATCGTGACGGACGGCGTTTTATGGTGGGAGTGCACCCGCAGGCGGAACTGGCACCGCGCGATGTGGTAACCAGAAAAGCACACGAAATCATGGTACGGGATTGCACGGATTTCGTGCAGTTGGATGCGCGTCATCTGGATTGCGCCCATTTGCAAAAGCGTTTCCCTACCGTTCATCGCGAGCTGGCGCGACGTGGTTATGATTTGTGCCGGGATCTCATTCCCGTATCGCCGGCTTCTCACTACTTCGTTGGTGGTGTGGCCACTGATATGTGGGGTAGGACTTCCATTCCCGGTCTGTACGCCTGCGGCGAGGTGACGGCTACGGGAGTCCACGGCGCCAACCGTCTGGCCTCCAACTCCTTGCTGGAGGGGTTGGTGTTTGGAGAGCGCGTCGTGCGGGATCTGGAACGATACCTGACGGACTCCGATCCTTCGGTCTGCAAGATTAAACTGGAGCTGACGCATGAGTCGCGGGAAGGCAATGATCCGGAGGAGGTGCGTCATATGCGGCAACATCTCGGAATCATGATGAGCCGATTGTGCGGCATAGTCCGCTCAGCCGACGGACTGGTGCGGGCGGGTCGGGTTGTGGCGGATATGAAATCTCAACTCCGTCCTCTCGGCCGTCACCCGGAGGAACTGGAATTACTGAACCTGCTGACGGTGGCCGAGCTGATGGTGCTGTCGGCTGCGGTCCGTGAGGAGAGTAGAGGAGTGCATCTGCGATCGGATTTCCCGGAACATGATCATGATTGGCGGCGTCACATCAGGCTGGTCGGTGGGGCCGATGGAGCGCCGATACTGGAATTGGAGGGCATGCTGGAGGGAGAGGGGGTGGCCCATGCTTGATCCTGTGACGGCCGAGCTCGTGGAGCTGGCCCTGCGTGAGGACCTTGCAGGTTACGGTGATATCACCTCAATGTGGACTGTGGATGCCGAGGCCGAGGCGCGCGCGTGGATCGTGGCGCGAGAGGATGCGGTGGTCTCCGGGCTGGCGTTGGCTGCAGCAGTCATGAACAGGGTGGATGCGGAGGCTGAGTTTGAGTCGCTGGAGGCGGAAGGAGCGGAGTTGACGGCGGGAGGCGTGTTGGCCGAAATCTCGGGGCGGGCCCGCAGCCTGTTGATGGCGGAGAGAACCATGTTGAACTTCCTCCGCCATTTATGCGGTGTGGCTACGCAGGCCCGGCGCTTCGCGCGGGCCGTCCAGGGTACGGAGGCCTTGGTAGTCGATACCAGGAAGACCTCGCCGGGCCTCCGTGTATGGGAGAAGAAGGCGGTACGTGACGGTGGATGCGGCAATCATCGCTTCGGTCTTTTCGATATGGTGCTGATCAAGGACAATCACGCAACCGCCGGTGGCGGGATTGGGGCCACTGTGCGTCGGGCCAAGGCTTTGGCTCCATTCAGCATGAAGGTGGAGGCGGAGGTTCAAGACGAGGTCGGCCTGCGGGAGGCCATAGCTGCCGGTGCGGATATCGTCATGCTCGACAATATGTCGGTGGAAGAGATGACGCGGTGTGTGGGTATTGCTCGTGAGCTGGAGCGGCGGGTGTTACTGGAGGCCTCCGGTCGTATTGACTTGAAGAGCGTGGGTGCAGTGGCGCGGACCGGGGTAGACTTGATTTCGGCGAGCGCTCTGACCACCGGGGCGCCTCCAGTGGATCTGGGACTCGATTTCGTTGGGAAGCATGAGGAGGGACCATGCTGCTAGCGGTCGATGTTGGGAACAGTCAGACCGTGCTGGGTCTGTTCGCAGGATCGGAGTTGCTGCATGACTGGCGTGTGGCCACGGACGTCATGCGCACCGCTGACGAGCTGGGGATCATGGTCTTTGATTTTTTGGAGCTGGCTGAGGTGGAGCGCTCCTGTATCTCTGCGTTCATCCTGGCTTCGGTAGTACCCCGTCTCAATGCCCAGTATCAGATTATGAGCACTCGTCATCTGCGCGTGGAACCGTTGGTGGTGGCGCCTGGGGTGAAGACCGGTATGCCCATTCTTACCAACAATCCTCGGGAGGTTGGGGCGGATCTAATAGTTGACGGTGTTGCTGCTTTCGATCAGTATGGCGGCCCGTGTGTGGTGGTGGATTTTGGCACGGCAACTACGTTCTCAGCCATCTCCGCTCGTGGAGAATATCTGGGTACAGTCATTGCTCCCGGGATCGAGGTGTCTATTGAGGCGCTCGCTCAGCGGGCGGCCAAATTGAGCAGAATAGAGTTGGTGGATCCGGGCACGGTGATAGGGAAGACCACGGTGCACAGTATGCAGGCCGGTGCGGTGTATGGGTTTGCCGGACAGGTAGACGGTATCGTGTCTCGTGTGCGGGAAGAGCTGGGTGGAAAGGCCGTCTCCATAGCCACCGGCGGTCTGGCATGCCTGATCTTCGAGCATGCGCGCACCCTGGATCTGGTCGACAATATGCTGACTCTCAAAGGGTTGGAAATTATCTACCGTCGCACGCAGGAAGCCCGCTGACAGGGGAACGGTGCAACGATAGTCGTGCCGGTTGCAGCTCCAGCGGAGGGATGACTTTGCAGTTGCAGCTGGGGCGCTCTTTCATGATCGGCCCCGTGGCCATCCCCAACCGCGTGACCTTGGGACCTATGGCCGGAGTGACATGCCGTCCTTTTAGGCAACATTTTAAGGCGTACGGTGTGGGTCTCGTGTACACCGAGATGGTGAGCGCTTACGGGTTGCTCTACGGCAACAAACGGACGCTGGACTACCTGAATTTTGAAGAGGGGGAACGACCGCTGGCTGTGCAGTTGTTCGCGGGTACTCCGGAAGTCATGAGTGAGGCGGCGGCTCGTGTTTTGGAGGCGGAGCGTACCCCCGATATCATTGACATCAACATGGGTTGCCCCGTCCGCAAGGTAGTGAAGACCGGCGCCGGAGCAGCCCTGCTGGGTGACGTGGAGAAGGCGGTTGCGGTGGCGGCCGCCGTGGTGCGCACCACGGCGGCCGCCGGCATCCCGGTCACCGTTAAACTGCGCAGCGGGCTGGTGGCGGGAGACGGCATAGCGGAGGACCTGGCGCCGCGACTGGAGGCAGTGGGGGTGGCGGCCCTCGCGCTGCACGCGCGGGCCGCCACCGATTTTTACCGGGGTCGCGCGGACCATGAGGTCTCGGCGCGCGTAGCCTCCCGCATCTCCATTCCTTTGGTGATATCGGGAGACGTGGACTCGTTGCAGGCGGCGGAGGGCATCGTGGATCGGGTGCCCTGCGCGGCGTTGATGTTGGCACGGGGCGTGTTGGGCAATCCTTGGTTGGTTGAACAGTTGCTGACGGCCCGCTCCGACACTGAACCATCGGCTCGAGGTGGTAGCTACGTTGTGCCACGGGAAGTTGCCGTGGATGATCTGTTGCGGCTCTTTGCCCGCGCTCGCAGTGACATGGGGGATGAAGCCGCCGTGCGGTGGATTCGATCGCACGTGGGCTGGTATCTGCGTCGTCAACGTGTCCGGACATCCGAAATCCATCGCCTACGGCTTATCCCGGAAGCCGGACTTTTGGAGCAGGAGTTGATGGATCTGGCGCGGGGTTGACCCCGTGTCTACGTGGATCCGTCCGCGTGCGGATACGGGACCGGTCGCGCGCTGATGCCGGGCTCAGACGGAGGTCCTGCGTGGCTGGGGTTTACCGCCATTGCGCAGCCACCCGTTCGTCGTGGACGTTGACACTCCGTCAAGACGCGGCCTATAATGCCGGCCTGATTCCAGCGGAAGTTCCCACTCTTGCCCTGCGGGGCCGTCCCTACGGGGGAGTCCAGTAGTGTCTCAGAAGGACATCATGCTGACAGCGGAAGGTCTCAAGAAGCTCCAGGACGAGATCGATTACCTAAGTACCACCAAACGCGAGGAAGTGGCACAGCGCATTCGAGAAGCTCGAGAATTTGGGGATATCTCCGAAAACTCCGAGTACGACGACGCCAAGAATGAGCAGGCCATGCTGGAGCATCGCATTAGCCAATTGCAGGAGAAACTGCATCGGGCGCGGGTGGTGAAAACATCGGAGATTGCTACCGATCGGGTCCAACTAGGGACCTTGGTGACGCTCAAGGATTTGGAAGACGAGGAGGTCTGCTCGTACCAGATGGTAGGCTCAGCGGAGGCAGATCCTATAGCCGGTCGTTTGTCGAACGAATCCCCTCTGGGACAATCGATCATGGGGCGGCGACCGGGTGATGTGGTTATGGTGCCGGCGCCGGGAGGACCGCGTCGCTTTGAGATCCTGGATATCGGAGTGGCATGATGGCTGACGAACCGGTGCTCTATGCTCGGCGTTTCTGGCCACGTACTGCGGTGGGGGAGATCCGCGCACAGTATGGAGACCTAGAAGCCGGCGAGAACGCCGAAGGCTCAGAGTGCCGTGTTGCCGGTAGGGTCATGTCCCGCCGCGAGCACGGGAAGGCCACCTTCATTACTCTTCGAGACGGCTGGGATGACATTCAGCTCTTCGCCAATGTGAATGCCTTGGGCGACGAAGTCTACAGGGAGTTCACACGCCTTGACATCGGCGATATTGTGGGCGTGGATGGTTACGTGTTCAAGACCCGGCGCGGGGAACTGAGCGTGTTCGTTGAGAAGTGGGTGTTGCTGAGCAAGTCCGTTCGGCCTCTCCCCGAAAAGTGGCACGGCCTCCAAGACCGAGAAACCAGATATCGGCAACGATACGCGGATCTCATCGCCAATCCCGAGGTGGCGGCGCAACTCAAAACTCGCTGCGCGTTCGTCTCTGCTATGCGTCGTTACCTGGAGGGACAGGGTTTTATTGAGGTGGAGACGCCCATCCTGCAGCCTTTGCACGGTGGGGCTATCGCCAAGCCGTTCGTCACGCACCACAAAGCTTTGGATACCGACCTCTACCTACGGATTGCTCCTGAACTCTACCTGAAACGCCTGCTGGTAGGCGGCTTTGATAGAGTGTTTGAGATCGGCAAGAACTTCCGCAACGAGGGCATCTCTTTGGTCCATAACCCGGAGTTCACCATGATGGAGCTCTACTGGGCATACGTGGACTACAACGAGATCATGGAACTGGTGGAGCAGATGATTCCGGCTCTGGCTCAGGAAGTTCTCGGTACCACGGTCATAACGGTCGACGAAAACGAGATCGAGCTGGCCGCACCGTGGCCCCGTGTGACCATCGATGAACTGCTGAGAGAAAATTTGGATCTGTCGTTGGCGGAAATGCGTGCCAACAATGGCGCAGGGCGGAGGGCGCTGGAGGAGCGTCGGGTACAGACCGAACCCGAAGACGATTTCGCGGCGCTGGTAGACCGGGCTTTGAAGCATCTCGCCTGGCCGACACTCGTGTCGCCTACTTTCGCAATCGATTATCCTTTGGAACTGAGCCCTTTGGCGAAGCGCCATCCCGACGATCCGCAATTGGTGGAGCGTTTCCAACCTATCATTGCTGGAAGGGAGATCGGCAACGCTTTTTCTGAACTCAATGATCCGGCAGACCAGAGGGGCCGGTTTGAGGAGCAGGCCGAGAAGAAGGCCCAAGGGGACGAAGAAGCCCACGTGGTGGACGAGGACTACCTGCGTGCCCTGGAATACGGTATGCCCCCCGCCGGTGGGTTGGGTATTGGGATCGATAGACTGGTGATGTTGTTCTTGGGTGTGGATTCCATCCGGGACGTCATTCTCTTCCCACAGCTACGGCCTGAGGAGTTCTTCCGCTAGACGTCGTTTTGCAGCGGAATCTGGCGTCAATACGGTCCTCTACAAGGGTTCTTAGAGACCCTGTATGGTAGAATTGGAGCGGCCGGACACGGGGAAGGCACCCGCGGATGCGGCACTGCGTTGCCCCACACAATGCCATGTACCCGGCCCGCAACAGCGGGCGTCATCATAGGAGGATCTCTCGGTGTTTGCCGAAGGAGCCGAACCGCAACCACACAGTGCGACAAGCAGTTGTGAGTCCTGCGGAGTTCAGCCGGCTACGGTCCACGTGGCTAGGGTGGAAGACGGTAGGATCATTGCCAGCAATCTGTGCCAGTCGTGTGCAGCTGAGCTGGGGCGGGAAGCGGCAAGTACCGCCCTGGTTTTCGCCGTGCCTCTGGGCGTGAGTCATCTGCTGGGAGGGCTGTTCGGCGTGACTGATGCGGAAATCGCGGAACCGGAGGACGAGTTGCCGGAGGTCTACTGTGACACGTGTGGCACCACCAGTGCCGACGTGCGGGAACGCGGCCTGCTGGGGTGTGCTTCCTGCTACGAGATCTTTGGTCCCTATTTGGCCTTGGAGTCCTTTGCAGAAGAGGATGAGGACATCCAACAGCACCTTGGAAAGCTGCCGGCACGGGGATCCGAAGGAGCCACAGAGCGCCGCGAAGTGCTGCGCCTGCGTCGCATGCTGCGTGAGTTGGTGGAATCGGAGCGTTTTGAAGAAGCGGCGTGCGTTAGGGACAGGCTTGCGGAGCTCGGAGGGCTCCCTAGGAGCTAGTCGTGGAAGAGACGCTTGTTGTCGCGTCGGCGCTGACTTTGGAACGAAATGATGGTGGTTCTGTGCTTCCACATATTGCCGACGATGAGTCCCGGGTACGGCTTGCCGACAGGGCGGTTGATCACCTGAGCACAAACTCGTTGCCGGGAGAGTGGGATTTCCATAATTTGGACGATCTCTCCCTGGCTATGCGCGCGTACCTGATGGAGCGGGGCCTGATGACGCCCGGTTTCTCACAGCAGAGCGGTACAGGGCGCTCGTTGGGGGTGTTCCGTGCCGGCAAAGCATCGTTGGAGATCAACGGCATCTCACATTTGCGAATTCTCTGCTCACGTCCGGCGGATCGTCTGCTGGAGCTGTGGGGATTAGTGGACTGGTTGGACGATCAACTGGAAGCGGAGTTCGCTTGGGCTTTCGACGAATTCAGAGGATATCTGACTGCGCTTCCCGAGACTGCAGGGACGGGATTGCGCGTTCATTTAACGGTCCATTTACCGGCTCTCATGGTGACCGGACGGGTGGGACCGCTGGTCACGAAACTAGAATCCGAGGGCTTCGCCCTAGCGCCCTTCTGGGAAGGTGCCGGTGGAGTATTCCAGGTTTTCAATAGGGGCACTACGGGAAGAAGTGAAGGTGATCTAATGGCGACGGGTCTTGGGTTGGCCCGATTACTCGCCGAGAGAGAGCGGACGGCCCGCAAGTGGCTGTTCCGGGAGAATCCCGGTCGGGCCCGCGACTATGTGGGGCGTGCGCTTGGAGTGGCTCAGCAGGCGTACTCGGTGGGAGTGGAGGAAGGGGTAAGTCTCATCTCCGCTCTACAAGTGGGTGGTGATATGGGCCTCACGGAGCCGCAGTTCGATTCGCAAAGCGCCTTCGCGCTCATGCGGCGCATTCAGCCGGGCCACCTCGTGGTTGAAGAGATCAGGTCCGCTCACGGTGGACTTGAGGAACCCGTTATAGATGAAGTGCGCGCGCGCCTTCTTCGAGAGTTTTTCGCAGATACGCGCGTTCTCAGATAGGAGACAGCATTATGTTCGAGCGATTTACGGAACGAGCCAGGCAGGTGGTAGTCCTGGCTCAAGAAGAGGCTCGAGACCTCAAGCACAACTATATAGGCACCGAGCACCTGCTCCTGGGCCTGCTGCGAGAAGGTGAAGGCGTGGCGGCTCGGGTGCTATCGGCTCTGGACGTCTCGCTGGAAGATGTGCGTGGCGAAATCATGCGCATCGTGGGTGAGGGTGAGCATGAATCCCAGGGGCAGATACCCTTCACACCGCGTGCCAAAAAGGTATTGGAATTGGCCCTTCGCGAGGCGCTCTCGCTTGGTCATAACTATATAGGTACGGAACATATTTTGCTTGGCCTCGTTCGGGAAAGCGAGGGTGTGGCGGCTCGGGTGCTTACTGATCTCGAAGCCGATGCGGACCGCATCAGGCAAGAGGTCATGAGAGTGCTGTCCGGTTCCAGCCGGCGCCCGGCTAGGGCCGGCGCGGCGGCCGGCGGCGCGGCGGGCTCTAAGAAAGGCTCCAAGGTGCTCGACCAGTTCGGGCGCAACCTCACGCTCTACGCTGAAGAGGACAAGCTGGATCCGGTGGTGGGTAGGCAGATGGAGATCGAGCGCGTCATGCAGATTCTGTCTCGCCGGACTAAGAACAACCCCGTGCTGGTGGGTGAGCCCGGTGTGGGTAAGACGGCGGTGGTGGAGGGACTGGCGCAGCTGATAGCGCACAACGAGGTGCCCGAAACGCTCAAGGATAAGCAGATATACACTCTTGATCTTGGGGCGCTGGTGGCCGGTTCCAAGTATCGCGGCGAGTTTGAAGAGAGACTGAAGAAGGTGATGAAAGAGATAGTTGAACGCGGCGACATCATCTTGTTCATCGACGAGATCCACAATCTTGTAGGTGCCGGTGCGGCTGAGGGAGCCATCGATGCCGCATCCATCTTGAAACCCGCCCTGGCACGGGGTGAGCTGCAGACCATTGGCGCCACCACGCTGGACGAGTATCGGAAGCATCTTGCCAAAGACGCTGCGCTGGAGAGACGGTTCCAGCAGATTCTGGTCAGGGAGCCCACGGTGCCAGAGACCATCGAGATCCTGAGAGGCCTACGGGACCGTTACGAGGCCCACCATCGCGTGCGGATAACGGATGATGCACTGGAGTCGGCTGCCACGTTGGCCGACCGCTACATTAGTGACCGCTTCCTGCCCGACAAGGCCATCGATCTGATGGACGAGGCGGGATCACGTAAGCGCATAATGACCATGACTGCTCCTCCTGATTACAAGGAACTGGAGGAACGCATCCAGTCGGTGCGGAAGGAGAAGGAAGCGGCCATAGAAAACCAGGAGTTCGAGAAGGACGCCAATTTGCGCGACAAGGAGCGTAAGCTGATTCAGGAGAAACGCGAGCTAGAAGAGCGCTGGCGCAACTCGGAGGAGGCGGACCGGGTGGCCATAGGCGAGGACGAGATAGCGCAGATTGTGGCCATGTGGACCGGTATTCCTGTGGTCAAGCTGACCGAGACTGAGGCAAAGAAGCTCCTGCGTATGGAGGATGAGCTTCACAATAGAGTGGTGGGCCAGGACGAAGCACTGAAAGCTGTGTCCCGGGCCATCCGTCGATCGCGTGCCCAGCTCAGCGATCCTCGACGTCCTACAGGTTCGTTCATATTCCTGGGGCCGTCGGGTGTGGGTAAGACCGAGCTGGCGCGCACTCTGGCCGAGTTCCTCTTTGGTGACGAAGACTCACTCATTCAGATCGATATGTCTGAGTACATGGAGAAGCATGCAGTCAGTCGGCTGGTAGGCTCTCCGCCTGGGTACGTGGGCTACGAGGAAGGTGGTCAGCTGACTGAGGCTGTGCGCCGTCGCCCCTACTCGGTGGTGCTTATGGATGAGATAGAGAAGGCGCATCCCGATGTTTTCAACATTCTGTTGCAGATCTTGGAGGACGGGCGTCTCACCGATTCGCAGGGGCGCACGGTCGATTTCCGTAACACCATTGTGATCATGACCTCCAATATCGGGGCCTCGACAATTTCCAAGGGCCAGCTATTGGGTTTCGCGGAACAGGTATCTGAAGGCGGTCTCGATTACGACGACATGAAGACCCGGGTCATGGGAGAGCTCAAGCGCGTCTTCCGTCCCGAGTTTCTCAACCGTGTGGACGAGATCATTGTCTTCCACAAGCTGACCAAGACGCAGATTCGCGAGATCATAGACCTGCTGCTCAACAGGCTGCGTGAGCAGGTCAAAGATAGAGATCTCACTGTGGAGCTGACCGGGGCGGCTAAGGAGCTCCTGGTGGAGGAGGGCTTTGATCCCACCATGGGAGCCCGGCCGTTGCGGCGTGCCATGCAACGCCTGGTAGAGGATACGTTGGCAGATGAAGTATTGGCCGGTAAGCTGCCCAACGGCAGCACCGTCATCCTCGACCGCGAAGACGACCACCTGTTCATTGCTGAGGTGCTCGGCAGGCCGGAGGAGGTACTCGTCGCCGACGAAGCCAAGTAATCAGGCCCGCAGTGGCCGAGGGCGCACCGTCTTCATCTGCAGCAATTGCGGCTATCAAAGTTCGCGCTGGCTGGGACGGTGTCCTGACTGTGCGTCCTGGAACACGCTGAGCGAACAGGCTGTGGAGAGTGGGGGCGCGGCCGCCGTGGAGGCGGCCGCGCCCCCTTCCGTCCTGTTGGACGACCTCATGGTATCCGGCGAGGAGCGTCTACCCACCGGCCTCGAGGAGTTGGACCGGGTTCTGGGAGGAGGGCTGGTAACTGGGTCACTGGTGTTGGTGGGCGGCGAGCCGGGAGTCGGCAAGTCCACGCTGCTGTTGCAGGTGTTGCTGGCTTTGGGCGGAAGCGGGATTCCCGTCCTGCTGGTATCCGGCGAGGAATCGCCTGCCCAGGTCAAGATGCGTGCCCGCAGACTTGGTGAGGGCGCGTCGGGCCTGCGTCTACTGACCGAGACACAAGTAGAGAAGGTTGGGGCCGCATTGGAGCGGGACAGGCCTACCGTATGCGTAATCGACTCTGTACAGACCCTATGGACTCCGAACGCAGCGGGGGCGCCGGGTTCTGTGAGTCAGATCAGGCAGGTTACCGGCCATCTTCTGCGTATTGCTAAGACTCAGGAGACCACTGTGGTAGTGGTGGGGCATGTGACCAAAGACGGCTACTTGGCCGGCCCTCGAGTTCTAGAGCACATGGTCGATGCCGTTCTGACCTTTGAAGGGGAGCGCGGCCACCCTTACCGTTTGCTGCGTGCGGTCAAGAATCGTTTCGGCTCCACCAACGAGGTGGGTGTTTTTCAGATGACCGGACAGGGCATGCAGGGAGTGCCCGATCCCACGGCGCTCTTCTTGGAGGATGATAGGCGTGACTCGGGCGCGGCTGTGGTGGCGGCTGTGGAGGGAACCCGATGTTTGCTGGCGGAGATCCAAGCTTTGGTTGTTCCCAGCAGCCTGGCGGTGCCGCGCCGGGTGGGACGCGGGTTGGATCGCAATCGTTTGGCGATGGTGACGGCAGTGTTGACACGCAAAGCGGGTCTGCGGTTGGCGGATCAAGACCTGTTTGTGAATGTGGCGGGCGGATTGACCGTTGAGGATCCCGGCGCAGATTTGCCTCTGGCTCTGGCCATTGCTTCTTCGCTTCGGGATCGGCCGTTACCGGAGGACACGGCAGCTTTTGGTGAGATCAGCCTGACCGGTCATGTGCGTTATGTTGCTCAGGCCGGGAAACGGATACAGGAGCTTGCGCGACGCGGATTTCGCAGAGTGCTGCTTCCTAAGCGCAGCCTGCAGGAGGCGCGTGAACAAGGTATAGTGCCGTCGGAAATGTTGGCTGAGCCGGTCGACGAGGTGCGAAGTTTATTGAGGGGGGTATTTGAGTAAGGCGCGCATGGTATCCCAAAGCGAGCTTGAAGAAGCTCTGCGTTCGGTAGCACCGGGAACTGCGCTCAGAGAGGCCCTGGACAACATCGTGCGCGCCAAATGGGGTGCGCTCATTGTACTGGCAGATGAGAGTGATATAGTTCCGGTCATCTCAGGGGGGATCGCCATAGATGTAGCGCTCACCTCCATGATTCTTTACGAGCTGGCCAAGATGGACGGCGCCATCCTCCTCAACCGGGAAGGTACGCGGATCAGTCATGCCAACGTCCATCTCATGCCGGATCCCACCATTCCTTCAGTAGAAACGGGTACGCGGCATCGCACGGCTGAACGTGTCGCCAAGCAGATCGACTCTCTGGTGCTCTCTATTTCCGCGGCCCGCGATGTTGTCTCTCTGTACCTAGGCGGTATGCGCTACGTTCTGGAAGACGTGCGCGTTATTGTCACCAAGTCGAATCAAGCGTTGCAGACGTTGGAGCGGTATAAATCTCGTCTGAACCAAGTGTCCACAGCCCTCTCCGCCCTCGAGTTCGAGAACGGCGTCACCCTGCATGATGTGCTGAGCGTGTTGCAGCGCTCGGAGATGGTGTTGCGCATTGCGGGTGAGATCGAGCGCTACATAATCGAGCTGGGCACCGAAGGCCGTCTCATCAAGATGCAGCTCGACGAGCTGATGGTGGACGTCCGTGAAGATCGCCAGGCGGTGCTTATGGACTACCTACCCAATTTCTCTCGTTCCTCTGTGCTCAAGACCTGTCGTCATCTGAGCAACCTGGATGCAGAAGATTTGGTATCGCTGTCTCGGGTGGGCGAAATTCTGGGCTACGACACAGGCGTCAACCCCATTGAACTCCATCTCTCTCCCCGCGGGTTTCACATGCTGCGGAAGATTCCGCGTCTGCCCGTGGGCGTCATCAATAATCTGGTGTTGCGTTTTGGGTCCCTGCAAAAGGCGCTTTCGGCCTCCACGGAGGAGCTGGAGACGGTGGAAGGCGTGGGTGCCGGTCGCGCTCGGGACATCAAAGAGGGCTTCGTGCGCCTGCGCGAGCTGAATCTTCTTGAACGCTATGGGTAAGAGGGCGGGAAAATTCGGCATGTTCAGGCGGATCATCACACGTCTAAGGCGGAAAGGAGGTGATTTCAATGGTGCTTATCACAAGACTTCTACTCGCCCTTGTTGGAGGACTCGGCGCCTACCGCGCGGCTGTGTGGATTTTGGATCGTACGTCTTTGTCTCGTTCATACGAAATGCTTCTCATGGGGCTGGGTGCTCTGGTGGGGGCGGTGGTTGGTCTGCTGCTGGGTGGCCCTTTGGGGCGGCAACTGCAGAGGCTTGGAGGTGTGCTCGACAGGGCTACGGCGCGTATCAGCGCGGCGGCCTTGTTCATCACGGCCATTGGGCTGGTGATGGGTCTGGGCGTGGGCGCTCTGGCCGGCATGGCGGTCTTTCGGCTTCCCGGTGTGGGGATCTATCTATTACCGCTTCTATTCACACTTACCGGCTACATTTTTGCCTATGTTGCGTATAGGCGACATGCAGATATAGCGCGTTTGTTTGGGCTGAAGAATCTACCGGCATCCACCGGGCGGGGCATGGTCAGTCCTAAGGTGCTCGACACCTCAGCCATTATCGATGCTCGGATAGGCGATATCGTTCCTACCCAATTTTTGGAAGGTGATCTGATCCTTCCGGGCTTTGTGCTGGAAGAGTTGCAATCCATTGCTGATTCCACTGAACCACTTCGCCGGGCCCGCGGTCGTCGTGGTCTGGAGTGCGTCGAGGAACTGCGTGGCAAGGACGGGCGACTCACCATCATGGATCGAGACTATCCGGGTCTCAGCGAAGTGGATGCAAAACTGATCAAACTGGCCAAGGAGCTCGATGCCAAGATTGTGACTACGGACTTCAATCTCAACAAAGTGGCACAGATTCAGGGCGTGGACGTTCTGAACGTGAACGATCTGGCCAACTCTCTCAAGCCTGTGGTGCTCCCTGGAGAGAGTCTACATGTGCGGGTGGTGAGGGAGGGCAAGGAGGAAGATCAGGGTGTGGCCTACCTGGACGACGGCACAATGGTGGTCATTGAAGGCGGCCGCAATCGTGTGGGGCAGGAAGTGATTGTAGAGGTGACCTCTGTGCTGCAGAATCCCGCAGGTAAGATGGTGTTTGGACGCCTTGGAGTGTAGAAGATACAGCCCATGCAATATAACTCATGCAGGATATGGTTTGGGGTAGAGCTGCGGTGACGGCCCACGGTCGCTTGGGGTTGGTGGTGGCGGCCGGTGGGCAAGGACGGCGTTTGGGTGCCGGCCGTCCCAAGCAACACGCCCTCCTGGCGGGCAGACCGCTTCTGGAGCGCACCATTGAGGCACTGGAAGCCTGTCCGGAAGTGGAGGCAATTGTTGTGTGTGTAGAGGGCGAGGGTCTCGAGCGCTGGCGGAGGCTATTGTTGGCCCCATCTCACCCCAAAGTTCGAGATGTTGTCTCCGGGGGGGGTACTCGGGCGCTCTCGGTACGCAATGGTTTGCATCGATTAGTGGAGCTGGAGTCGGTGGATTGGATTGGGGTGCATGACGGAGCCAGGCCCCTGGTCGGCTGCGGTTTGGTGCGCGCGCTGATGGAGCGGTTGGCAGCGTCGCCGCACCTGGACGGGGCGCTGCCTTCGCTGCCACCAAACGACAGCATCAAAAAAATCGATGGACGAGGGATGATCATCCAGAATCTGGATCGCAGTCGTTTGGTGGCGGTGCAGACTCCCCAGGTGTTCCGTGCGGAAGTACTGCTCAGAGCCTACGCGCAGCCGGACGGCGTTCTGGCTGCAGCTACCGATGATGCCTCGTTGGTAGAGAAGGTGGGCGGGCGTGTGGGAGCGGTCCCCGGCGAGTGGAGGAACCTTAAGGTGACCAATCCGTTGGATCTGGCCGTGGCCGAGATGCTTCTGAGTGAGGACGGCTGTGGCGGCTGCTGAATCGCTTAGAGTGGGCCTGGGTTTGGATGCCCACCGCTTCGCCTGGGAGCGACCCCTCATTATTGGCGGGGTGCGTATCAGAGAGCATGATGGGTTGGCAGGCCATAGCGACGCTGATGTCCTGGTGCATGCCGTGATCGATGCTCTGCTGGGCGCCGCCGGTATGGACGATATAGGCTCGCTGTTTCCCGACACCGATCCCATGTTGGCGGGAGCAGATAGCGTGGGTCTCCTGCGGGAGGTGGTTTCGAGACTGCAGCAGCGCGACTGTCGGGTGGTCAACGTGGATGCGGTGGTGGTGTGTGAAGAGCCCCGTATTGGGCCGCACCGCGGTCTTATGAGGGCGATACTGGCCGACGCTCTAGGCGTTGACCCCGTGGCGGTGAACGTCAAGGGCAAGACCACGGAAGGTATGGGTTTCACCGGCCGCGGCGAGGGGATAGCCGCCCAAGCGGTGGTGCTCTTGGAAATTGAGACCACTGTGGACGGGTGAGGCATAGGCAGTCACGGGAGCGGCTGAGCGAAGCCGTCTTGGCTGCAGCGAGAAGCCTGCGGTACGATATGGAGCGCGCCGCATAGATGGCGACGCCCCGGTTCGTGCCAACCAGATGGGACCTCCATGAGCAAAGTTCGCGTCCGTTTTGCACCCAGCCCTACCGGTAGCCTGCATATTGGCAGCGCCCGTACCGCGCTTTTCAATTACCTGTTCGCCCGTCACATGGGCGGCGTGTTTGTGCTCCGGATTGAAGATACCGACATGAAACGTTCGCTTCGTGAGCACGAGCACAGCATCAGCCGTGATCTCCATTGGCTTGGCCTCACGGCGGACGAAGGCCCGGATGTCGGCGGTCCTTGGGGACCCTATCGTCAGAGCGAGCGCTCTCACCTGTACGAAGAGGGCGTTCAGCGACTGCTGGCGGAAGGCCATGCATATCTCTGCTTCTGTAGCCAGGAGCGGTTGGATGATGTCAAGAAGGCGCAACTGGCACGAGGGGAGATGCCCAAGTACGATCGTCAGTGCCTGAGTCTGTCGGCGGAGGAGGTGGAGTCGCGTTTAGCCGCTGGTGAGCAGGCCACAGTCCGCTTCAAGGTGCCGCCGGGTCAGATCGAGTATCAGGACATGATACGCGGGCATCTTTCCTTTGCGTCCGATGTGATCGGCGACTTCATCATCAAGCGCACGGACGGCGGCTTCTCGTACAACTACGCTGTGGTCATCGACGACATGGGCATGCGTATCACCCACGTCATTCGCGGCGAAGACCACGTGACCAACACCGCCCGCCAGCTTCTGCTGTTCCGGGCTCTGGGCGAGGAGCCGCCCACATACGCCCATCACTCTATGATCCATGCTCCCGATGGCGGAAAGCTGTCGAAGCGTCACGGCGCCACCAGTATCGGCGAGTTCCGCGATTTAGGATATCTGCCCGAAGCCATGGTCAACTATCTGGCTCTTCTGGCCTGGCATCCGGGCGATGAGCGGGAACTGTTTCGTCTGCCGGAGCTGGTAGAAGCTTTCACTATGGAACGGGTTTCAAAAAGCCCGGCTATCTTCGATATCGACAAACTAAATTGGCTCAACGGAGTGTACATGCGCGAGCTGAGCCCCGGCCGGCTGTACTCACAGGTGGAACCCTTCCTCCACGAGGCGGACATGCATCTGGAGCCCGGTCAGCGCGAAGTGGTGGCGGCCGCCATCCAGTCCAACCTGGTTACATTGGCGGACGCTCCCACATATGCGGAGGTCTTCACGGCAGACGTAGATCTGAAAGACAGTCCACATCTGGCCGCACTGCGGGAGCCCGGAGTCACCCAGGTGTTTTCTCTGCTGGAAGAAGCACTTGCGCAGTTCTACGACGAGTATCTTTCGGTGGAAGATGGTCGTGCCGTGGTACGGATGGTGGCCGGCGCCTGTAAGGAGCACGGTATCAAGGGTCGGTCGATCTATCTGCCTCTGCGGGTGGCGTTGACGGGTCGCAACGAAGGCGCCGAGCTCTACTACCTGGTGGCCGGTCTGGGCCGTAGCAGAGTGCTGGCCAGGCTGGAGGCCGCCCGAGCGTACTTGTAGGGAAACGGCATGCCAGGGGAGTACGTCCGGGCGCGATGGTAAGATACATTGGTTGGCAAGCCCCGCAGGAGGACACTACGGTCATGCGCCTGTACGATTCACTAACGCAAAACAAACGCGAGTTCATTCCCCGCGACGGCGACCACGTCACCATGTACTTCTGTGGGCCTACAGTCTACAACTACGTGCATCTGGGCAACGCTCGGCCTTATGTGCTTTCGTTGGTAGCCAAGCGCTACTTCGAATCCCTGGGTTGGTCGGTGACGCTGGTAGAGAACATCACCGATATCGACGATCGTATTATTGCCAAAGCACAGGCTGAAGGCCGTACCGCCAAAGAGGTGGCCGAGGAATTTGCCGCCGCATATATAGAGGATACGAACCAATTGGGCCTGGGGCGACCGGACATGGAACCGTACGCCACCGACCACATCGCCGAGATCATCGATTTGGTGCAGCGGCTCATAGAGAATGGACATGCCTATGTTGCCGTCAACGGTGATGTGTACTACAAAGTAGCCAGCTTCGATACATACGGCAAACTTTCCAAGCAGCGCATAGAAGAGATGCGGCACGGTGCGCGCATAGACCCAGGTGAAGACAAGGCCGATCCGCTGGACTTTGTACTGTGGAAGGCCGCCAAGCCGGGAGAACCTGCCTGGGAAAGTCCGTGGGGGCTAGGCCGGCCCGGTTGGCATATCGAGTGCTCGGCCATGGGACTGAAGTACCTGGGCGAGGGTTTCGATATTCACGGCGGCGGTCGTGACCTTATATTCCCCCACCACGAAAACGAGATTGCGCAGAGCGAGGGTGCCCTGGGCACCGATTTCGTCCGTTTTTGGGTGCATAACGGTATGCTGAATACCAAAGACGAGAAGATGTCCAAGAGCGTGGGCAATATCTTTCTTCTGCGGGAGGCACTTAGAGAGTATCGACCAGAGGTATTGGTGTGCTTCTTTGTCAGCAGCCATTACCGCAGTCCCATTGAGTTCAGTAAGGAATCGTTGGCCAAAGCGGGACGGCAGATAGAGCGGTTGCGCAATGTGTTTCGGGCATTGGCCGATTACACAGGGTCTACGGCGGACGAGGTTGCGCCGAGAGCTCCGCAGGCCATGGTGGATGCTCCCGCCGGCTCTGCCTCCGGAGATGAGGCTCTGGCAGAGGCAGTGGAAGCCGCCCGCCGGGGTTTCGAGCAGGCCATGGCGGAGGACTTGAATACCGGTGGGGCACTCGGTGAGGTCTTCATGTTGGCCCGAGAGGTCAACTCGGCACTGGGTCGTCGGGATGTGTCCGTTGCAGCAATGGCGTCGGCGCGCGATGCTCTGACAGACATGGTGTTCGTGTTGGGGTTGGATGCGGTGGCTCGGGTTGGGGAGGAAGTTCCGGAAGAGGTTCTTCAGTTGGCCGCGGATCGCCGGCGTGCGCGGGAGGAGCGGAACTTTGCCGAGGCGGACCGTTTGCGCGATGCCATCGCCGCACGGGGTTTCGAAGTAAGGGACGTGCCCGGCGGTTTTAAGGTTGTGCCGCGTCAGGTCTGATCATGGCCCAAGGACGGCGATCCATCTCACGCGGTGCAGAGCGGCGTCGGCCACGGCCGTCCGGCCGTAAGCGACCCGAGGCGGAGAGAGCGCCCGGCCGCGGTGGCCGCCCAGCCGCGGTGGGTGCGCCGGCTCCGGTGGCAGCGGATCGTCTTGTCTATGGCGTGAATCCGGTTCGGGAAGCGTTGTTCGGTCTTCGTGCCGTGGGTACGGTATGGGTGTTGGTCTCTGTGGCTGCGCGTGGAATGGAGCGCGAGGTGAGGGAGTGGGCCCGCGCCGCCGGCGTCGTGGAACCCCGCATTATGTCGGCCACGGCGGAAGAATTGATGGCGCTGAGCGGCACTTCCGATCACCAGGGCATGGTAGCTGAAGTTGCGCCGTATCGATTTCATCCGAAAGATGAGCTCTTGGCAGCTCACGATCTACTGCTGGCACTCGATCGCATCCAGGATCCGCACAATTTGGGTGCATCGATAAGGTGTGCGGAAGTGGCGGGCGCGGGGATTGTGATCCCGCGGCACAGAGCGGCGTCGGTGACACCGGCGGTGGTGAAGGCCTCGGCGGGAGCCACAGAACATGCCGCTCTGGCACAGGTGCGCAACCTGTCCGATTTCCTGAATGAGGCACGACGCAGCGGCTTCTGGGTGTTCGGGGCTGCCATGGACGCTCCCCCATATTACCAGCAGGATTTCACCGCACGTACCGTCTTTGTCCTGGGGTCGGAGGGCGAGGGCTTGGGTCGGCGGGTGGCCTCAGTCTGCGACGCGTTGGTCGGCATCCCGCAGGTTGGGCGGATCAACTCACTCAATGTGAGCGTATCTGCGGGCATTCTGCTCTTCGAGGCCGTCCGTCAACGGGCGGTCGGTCGTCAAACAGAGATCGGTAGGAACGAAGGGGGATCGGTAGGGGGATCATTGTGACGTTGTACATAATCGACGGCTACAATGTCCTGCACGCGCTGATGGAGAGCCGAGGTCGGGGCGAAGAATTGACGCCGATCGACCTGGAAAGAGAGCGGGAGCGGTTGGTGGACCGGGTTGCCAGCTACATGGCCGGTACCTCGGATCGTGCCATCGCGGTATTCGATTCGAAACGTGCACGTCTGGAGCGGTCCGAGGCGGCGTCGCGAAATGTGGAAGTCTATTTTGGCTCCTTCTCGCGATCCGCCGACACTATTATTGAACGGGTGGCCTACCAACTGCGTCGGGACGAGACGGTTATTGTGGTCAGCTCCGATTATGTTCTTCAGCAGACCGTTTTCTCGCCCAGCCAGGGTAGATTTCCGGTGGTACGACGGTCGTCGGCACAGTTTGTTGCCGAACTCCAGTCCAATGTCCGAGCTATTTCATCTACGAAGACGGGGCCCGGCAATGCGCACAGAGTGGAAGATCGTGTGGCATCGGAGACGCTGGAGCGTCTGCGCAAATTGCGCGACGATTTGGAGGAAAACGGGGCATGAGTCTTCGGCCGACTGGATACCGGTCTGCACCGTCCTTGGCAATTTGCACAGTATATTGCGTAACGTGTGTTCGTAAAAAGTATTGCACAAGAAAGGTTGCATATTTTTAAATATGCATTAGAATGGATCAAGTGCGAACTGTATCCTTACAAACGGCCCGGTGACGAAGGCCACCGCAGGGCCGCGGGTGGCGAAAATGGATTGTAGTGTGCTTGCCGAATATCCGCTGATCGACTGGGACGATGATAAGCAGTTGGTGGAACTCGCCAAGCACGGTAACGGCGAAGCCATGCGCCGCCTGATCACTCGCTATCATCACTTCGTGCGCATGAAGGCGATCTCGTACTTCATAGCCGGCGGAGAAAATGATGATCTCGTTCAAGAAGGTTACATCGGTCTGTTCAAGGCCATACGCGACTATCGGGCGGATCGGGCGGCCAGCTTCCGCAGTTTTGCGGAACTCTGTGTAACGCGCCAGATTATTACAGCCATCAAGACCGCTTCGCGCCAGAAACATGTGCCGCTCAATACGTATATCAGTTTCAGCTACTCTCCCATGGGCCTCGACAATGATGGGTGGACTCTGGCCGATCTTCTGCCGGCAGGGCGTAGCGCCGACCCCGTGGCTCAGGTTATAAGCAGTGAGGAATTGAGTAGCCTCACCGACTGTTTAACCACCCTGCTCAGCCCCTTGGAGTCACAGGTTTTGCGGCATTATCTGGAAGGTCGATCATACGAAGACATCGCCTCATTGATTGAGCACGACAGCAAGACCGTGGACAACGCCCTCCAGCGGATCAAGCGTAAGGTAACGGCGCATCTGGAAAGCAGAAGGGTGAAAAGCTAGACTCTTCTGGACTGTCTGTCTCTCGCTCTGTAGGTTCCCCGCCGCAGAATCTCCACTCTGCCTTGATAGAAACCGTCTCGAGGCCGTAGAATCTGTGCGGGTGCTGTGCGGGTGGCGAAGATGGTGGGTGCGCTTGGGCAATACCCGGTTTCATAGTCCTCGCGTGCCTCGTACCATACCGAGCCGGCGTAGCTCAACGGAAGAGCAACTGATTTGTAATCAGTAGGTTGGGGGTTCGATTCCCTTCGCCGGCTTTCCTTATTACAAGCGGGTTTCAGGCCATAAACCCGCTTGTGAGTCAAAAGTGGGTATTCACGGCGGAGCCGGCCAAGAACGTGTTTTGTATGGGCAACGGTCCCGTGGGACCCTCTTTCGTCGCAGTCTGATTCGCTTACCGTAATGGATGACCCTCCGTTCATCAGGCTGTGCTAGATTGGCGATGCCTCACGCGCAGTGGCATGCCGGAGGTACAAGGAGGTGGCATCGCCATGACTCATACACGTTGTGCACGCGGATTTCGAGAAGGTAGGGCATGAGGTATCGTCTGGGGGTTCTTACCAGCGGAGGGGATTGTTCCGGTCTGAACGCGGCCATCAGAGCCGTTGTGCGTCGTGCGCAGCACGGCTACGGCTTTGAGGTGATCGGTATCGAGGACGCCGGCCGCGGTTTGATGGAGCGTCGTATTGTTCCCCTCACTATCGAGAGTCTCGATGCCCAAGGCTTCGACCCCATGTTGAGTACGGGTGGGACGTTCCTCGGTACCATCAACTGTAGCTTGGGAGACGTAGAAAAAGAGATCCAAGACGGTTACCGAGACATCGGCCTGGATGCTCTTATCGCCATAGGTGGGGACGGGAGCATGGCGATCCTGCAGGAGAGCGCGCGCATGGGCGGTTGGAAGATGGTGGGCATCCCCAAGACCATCGACAACGATGTGCCTCTAACCGATCGTTCGTTGGGATTCGATTCGGCGGTACGTACGGTGGCCAAAGCTATCGAATATCTGCGCACCACGGGAGTCAGCCACGACCGCGTGATGGTGCTGGAGACCATGGGGCGCCATGCGGGGCATCTGGCTCTGCACGGCGGCCTGTCTGCGGGTGCCGACGCCATTCTTATTCCGGAGATCCCCTACACTATCGACGGGCTTCTTGAAGCCATCGATCGCACCTCGCGAATGCGCAACCATCTTTTTGCCGTGATTGTGGTGGCGGAGGGAGTGGCGGCCCCCGATGGCATGATCTGCAAGGTGGTGGATTGTCAGGGCCGAGATCGCTTCCAAGGCGTGGGGGAATTGGTGGTATCCGCTCTGGAGTCCACAACCAAGGGGAGGGTCGAAGCGCGGGCTACCGTTCTCGGCCATGTGCAGCGCGGAGGTCCCCCTACGGCACTGGACACCCTCACGGCCACCATGTTCGGTATGCACGCCGTGGACTTGGTGGCTCTGGAGCGTTTTGATCGTATGGTGTGTCTGCGCGGCGACAACGTGGAGGATGTACCGCTCAAAGAAGTGGTGACCGCCGGTCAATGCCTGGTCGATCCTCAGGGTCAACTCGTACGGGTGGCGCAGGGTATGGGTATTTATGTAGGTGAGGTGTAATTGTTGATGTTTGATGCGCCTGAACAGGAGGCGGCGACGCAGGTGGTAGTGGCGCCCGACAGGTTCGACGCCGTTCTGTTCGACATGGATGGAGTGCTGACCACTACCTCGCGCATGCACGCTAGTGCGTGGAAACGTACCTTCGACGACTTCCTCGATGCCTGGGACGCTATACACGGCACCGACACGCCGCGTTTCTCCATAGCCGATGATTATGCGGCAACGGTGGACGGCAAGCCACGGGAGGATGGAGTGCGGGACTTCCTCTTGTCCCGCGGCATCTTGTTGCCGGTGGGTGAGGAAGAGGATTCCATCACGGAGTGGTCGGTGCACGGGATGGCTAAGCGCAAGCAGGAATTTGTAGAAGAGGCGTTGCGCGAGGAGGGGGTGGAGGTCTTCCCGGGCTCCATCGCATGGCTGCGAGAACTACGCGACGTGGGGATGTTGACGGCGGTAGTGACCTCCAGCCGCAACTGCGAGGAGGTTCTGGAGGCCGCCGGTATACAGGATCTCTTCGATGCGCGTGTGGACGGCAACACCGCAGCTGAATTGGGTCTGGCGGGAAAGCCGGCGCCGGATATCTTTCTGGAGGCGGCCCGGCGTCTCGAGGTTGATCCCGCCCGGGCGGTGGTGGTGGAGGATTCACGGGCTGGCGTGGAGGCCGGGCGCGCGGGCGGCTTTGGGTTGGTGGTGGGAGTGGATCGCGCCGACCAGGCCGTTGAGCTGGAAGAAGCGGGTGCGGATCTGGTGGTGGACGACTTGGCCGTCTTCCTTGCCAGAGAGACCGACCATGAGCGCCGCCAGCCGGCGGGGCCGCGCAGCCACCGTCTGCGCGCGGCGGCCACCCGGCTGCTGGCGGCGGCGGACGATTTTCCCGTTGACGAGCACCGCCTGGTGGAGCGACGCTTCAATCCCCAGTATGTTCCGCAGATGGAGAGCATCTTTGCGCTCGCCAACGGTTATCTGGGTATCCGCGGTACTCAAGATGAGGGTCGTCCGTCGTACGATCCCGCCCCTCTCCTCAACGCCTATTACGAGACCTGGCCCATCGAATACCCGGAACGCGCGTACGGTTTTGCAGAGACCGGCCAGACCGTGGTGGGAATACCCGACGGCACGGTGATCCGCCTATACGTCGATGATGAGCCCTTCTCGCTCGAGACGGCGGACGTGACGGAGTACGAACGCACGCTCGACATGAGAGACGGTGCCCTTGAGCGGAGGGTTCTATGGCGCGCAAGCGACGGAAGCGCGTATCTCATCCGCAGTAGGAGGATGGTGTCGTTTGTGAGTCGCCATCTGGCGTGTGTGGAGTACGAAGTGACGTCGTTGGATCGCTCTGCACTTCTCACCATCTCCTCGAACCTTATACTCCTTCCTGAAAACGGGGACTACGGGCAGCCTGATCCGCGGCGCAGCCGGGCGCTGGGCGACGGCGTGCTGCAGAAGGTGGATGAACGTGTGAGCGACCAACAAGTGATCTTGGCTTATAAGACACGCGCCAGCGGTCTGTTGATGGCCTGTGGTATGGATCACCGGTTGGTTAACGGTACTCCGGCGGAGCCACCGCGCACCGACATCGATGGTGATTGGTCGCGCGTGGTCTATCGCTTCAGGGTGGAACAGGGCGATCCCGTCCGTATAGTCAAGTACCTGGCCTACCACCACGACGGCAAAGAGCCTATCCAAGAACTCATGTTCCGGGCCAAACAGACGCTGGAAAGGGCGACGGCGGAGGGTATTCGTGCCGTTCGGGAGGAGCAGCGCCGCTTCTTAGACGGTTTCTGGGAGCGGAGTGATGTCATTGTGGAGGGCTCGCCTCTGCTGCAACAGGCGGTACGCTTCAACCTATTCGAGCTCGCACAGGCTTCGGCTCGGGTTGAAGGTTATGGTATTCCGGCTAAGGGCTTGACGGGTCGCGGTTACGAAGGCCACTATTTCTGGGATGCGGAGATATACACACTGCCGTTCCTGATCCATACTGCTCCTGCCGTTGCCAAGAATCTCTTGCGTCACCGCTACCGCATGTTGGATAAGGCGCGGGAGAGGGCGCGTGAAGTCAATGAACGGGGGGCCATGTTCCCCTGGCGGACCATCAGTGGGGACGAGGCCTCAGCCTACTATGCGGCCGGGACCGCTCAGTATCATATCAACGCCGACATCGCCTATGCGTTGGTTCACTATGCGCGGGCAACAGATGACACTGAATCCATGGCACGGTACGGAACCGAGATTCTGGTGGAGACGGCACGTCTTTGGGCGGGTTTGGGCGTGTTTTCGGAGCGGAAAGGTGGTCGCTTTGTCATCAATGGGGTCACCGGCCCCGATGAGTACAGCGCCTTGGTCGACAATAATACGTTCACCAACCTCATGGCCCAGGAAAACATGCGACAGGCGGTCCGCGCGGTGAGGTGGCTGGAGGAGACCGACGCTGAGGCTCATGCGCGACTGGTGGAACGCACCGACCTGGAGGAGGGGGAGCTCGAGGTATGGGAGAAAGCCGCGGACCTCATGTACATACCATACGACGAAGAATTACGCCTATTCCTTCAGGATGACGACTTCTTGAACCAGGAAAGGTGGGACTTCGAAAATACACCTCCCGATAACTACCCGCTCCTGCTTCACTATCATCCCCTGGTTCTGTACAGACACCAAGTGATCAAGCAGGCCGACGTAGTGCTCGCCACCTTCCTGTTGGGCGACGCGTTTTCTCACGAGGATAAGCGCAGAATCCTCGACTACTACGATCCTCTAACCACCAGCGATTCTTCTCTCTCGGAGTGCATTCAGTGCATCATGGCCGCTGAGGTGGGTGACGACCTCCGGGCGGCGGAGGAGTATTTCATAGATGTGGTGGGCATCGACCTGGCGGATGCGGCGGGGAATGTACGGGATGGGATACATGTGGCGTCGGCAGGAGGGACATGGATGGCGCTGGTCAACGGTTTCGGGGGCATGCGCGAGAGGAACGGTGTTCTGTCGTTCCGGCCGCGGCTGCCGCGTCGGATGAAGCGCCTTGCTTTCAAAGTGCAGTACAAGAAGTGCACGCTGGCCGTGGATATCACGGAACGGGGTGCCGAGTATGCGTTGGAAGCCGGTGATCGCATGACCATAGTCCATAACGGGGAGACGCTGTCGCTGCGCCGAGCGCATATGCTGCAGCGACCGCTGCAGCCGTAGTGAGGGACTTGTGGGGCGCAGCACGGGTGCTGCGCCCCACAAAAGTCTCGGAGTACTGTTTAAGCTTCTTCTTGTTCCTCTTCCGACTCCGTGGTCGGTTCTTCAAGCTCTTCTGCCACTTCTGCTTCCAGCTCTTCCTCGACCTCTTTCTCAGCCATAGGTGCCACAACTGCAGCGATCACTTCTTCGGGATCCGTGATCACCAAGTAGTCAGGAGACTCTTCCAACTCGGCAACCCTGACGTTCTGCCCCATGTCGAGGGTCGTGACGTCTATCTGCAGCTTGGCCGGCATCTTGCCGGGCAGCGCCCGCACAAGTACTTCATACACCAGTTGCGACAGGATGCCTCCAACTTTGACTCCCTCGGGTTCGCCCAGCACCTCGATGGGCACCGGCGACTCGATCTCGGTGTCCAGATAGACTTCCAGGAGATCGACGTTGAGAAACCGCGGACGCAGCGGATCGCGTTGCAGCTCTTTGATGACCGCATACTGCTTCTTATCCGGCCCTACACCCTCTTCATACTCGAGCTGCAGCAACACGTTCTGCCCGTGCCGGAGGACGCGGCGCAGCTCGCCGTCCGCGACTACCACGTTTACGGTGTCACTCTTCTTGCCGTAGACGACACCGGGAATCTTGCCCTCCGCACGCAGCCTGCGGGCTGAGGAAGACCCTCTATTTTCGCCCCTCTCCTCAACTGGAAGTGCGATGGCTTCCATGCATTGCTCCTTTCATGGATGGCGCCACAGTCGTATAGCGAACAAAGTGCACTGCGATAGCGCCTGAAACGGCACTCGATACACTGCTCAATCAGGACTGTGCGCCCGAGCACCGCCTGCGGCTACTACTCCGCAACTGCGATGAAGGGAGGATACCGCAGAGGCGCAGGAAGAACGAGGTGGAGAGTGACGAGGGCTTCGAGACGGAGCGGGGGAAGGTGGGTGGGAGGGAGCACGGCATCTTTCTTCGTCGATGTAGATGGGCGCTGATAGACTGTCGGCCACTATGCGCTCTCTTGGTGCCCGCAAGATTAAAGTCCTTATCGCGGCCGTGGTGGCGATCATCGCCGTCGGTGCGCTTATCTGGTTGGGTGTCGGGCGCGGGACCGTCTATTACTACACCGTCTCCGAACTGAAGGCGCTCGGCGCCGTCGAGAACGTGCGGGTGTCGGGTCGGTTCCAAGAAGGGACTCTGGTGCGGCAGGGAGGAACCCATTTCTCCCTCACCATCCACGATCGGGACAACCCCTCCGATACGATGGCCGTGATTTACGACGGTGCCCTACCCGATACATTCAAGCAGACCGCTGAGACCGAGGTGGTGTTGGAAGGGGATCACCGGGCCGACGGCACTTTCCAGGCCCACACTTTCATCGCCAAGTGTCCCAGCAAGTACGAGGCCGCTCCTTGAGCCTTATCGGGGAACTATTGCTGATCTTGGCCGCCGTGACCAGTTTCGGCGCGGTGGCGCTGTCTCTGGGGGGGCGTCTGCTCCGGCGGCCCCGCTGGTCCCGATGGGGAGTGTGGGCCCTCAGTGGCACTCTGGTGGCTGCGACGGGCGCCATGCTGCTCCTGCTCACGGCCTTCCTGACTCGAGATTTCAGCAATCTTTATGTCTTTGAGCACAGCTCTCGGTCCCTCTCCTTCGTCTACACGGTTTCGGCCGTGTGGGCGGGCAATGCCGGTTCGCTCCTGCTGTGGCTCCTGGTCCTGGCCGCCATGGCCGTCGCCTCCGCCCGCGGGGCTTGGCGACGCTCTCCTCTCTCCGCGCCTTATCTCGTCGCTACGCTGTCGGCTATGACGCTGTTCTTTTCGCTTCTCCTGCTGTTTGGACCTAATTGCAACCCATTCGTCCAGCATCCGACTTCTCCGCCTCCTAGCGATGGATTGGGCCTCAATCCCATGTTGCTGCACCCGGGAATGGTGGTGCACCCGGTGGCCCTGTACTTGGGTTATGTGGCCATGGCCATGCCTTTCGCGCTGATGGTGGCGGGTCTGGTGAACGGCGACGCGGTGGCTTCTTGGATCGCACCGCTGCGACGGTGGGCGCTGGCCGGGTGGCTGTTTCTCACCATCGGCAACGTGGTGGGAGCGTGGTGGGCCTACGTCACTCTGGGGTGGGGCGGCTACTGGGCCTGGGATCCTGTGGAGAACGCCTCTCTCGTTCCCTGGCTTACGGCGACCGCCCTGCTCCATTCCGTCATCATCGTGGAACGCAAGGACCGGCACCGGCTCTGGATGGTGTCGCTCACCTCGGTCACGTTCCTGCTCACCGTGTTCGGTACGTTTCTCACTCGATCGGGAGTGGTGGCATCGGTCCACGCTTTCACGGCGTCGGGCATGATCCCCTGGTTTGCCTCGTTCCTCCTCGCGATGTTGGTGTTGGCCGTGGCGGTCGTGGGACGGCGGATATCCTCGCTGCGGAGAGACGATGGTCCCGTTCCTTTGATCAGCGAGACCTTTAGTTTCTTCTGTACCGAACTGCTCCTGTCGGTCATCACTTTCGTGATCCTCTGGGGCATGGTGTTCCCGCCGCTGGTCCACGCATTTGGTGGCGGCGAGTTCGGCCTTGGTCCTGAGTTCTTCAACGCGGGCGCCGCTCCCTTGGGGTTGCTGCTGGTGCTGCTCACGGCACTGTGCCCTCTGGTTCGGGATTCTCGAGGATCCAAGGGCCGTCTAAGCCGAGACCTCCTGGTCACCGGAGGCTTCGGTCTGCTGGTGCTGATCATTCTGCTGGTGCTGGGTGTGCGCAGGCCCTATCCTCTGGCCGCCTTCGCTCTGGCCTCCATGCTGATCGCCACCGTGGTGCTGACCTTCGTTCGGAACAGGAGTGTGCGCAGAGTTCGCCGGCGCTACGGGGCACTGCTGGTGCATCTGGGATTGGCGATATTGGTGATCGGCATCGCCGGGTCGTGGTCGTACAAGCAGTCGGTGGATGGGGATCTGGCCCAGGACGAAGCCCTCTTCCTGGGGAACGTGCAGGTGACCTATCGAGAGCTTAGCTTCAGCGATGAATTGGATAAGAGCGATGTGCGAGCGCGGCTGGCTCTGACCGTGGACGGCAGACCCGGAGGAGAGTTGCTGCCTTCTCTCGAGTACTATCCGGCGTCCGACCAAATATGGACGCGGGTGGCCCGGCGCGGGTCGCTCGGAGGCGATGTGTATGTGACTCTGCTGGCCGTCTCCCTGGAGGACGATGTTGTCAGTCTGCGCTTGGAACTACATCCTCTGATCGGTTGGCTGTGGGTGGGAGGCGGGATCATGGCCCTGGGCGGGGCGATTGCCTTGTGGCCTGCGCGGAGGCGCCGTCACGGGGCGGTTGAGGAGGCGACTTCGTCCGGGGACACACCCGACGGCCGGCCTGTGGCCCCGTCCGGGGACCCGTCCGCGGTTGCACCGGGCGGCCCTTCCGGAGGCCCGTCCGATGTGGAAGGCTGAGGGCGTGGGCGCCGTCGAGGTGGAAGGTCTCACCTTCTCCTTCGGGATTACCCCCGTACTGCGCGGGCTCGACCTGGTGGTGGAGCGGGGCTCCACGCTTACCATCTTCGGGCCCAACGGGGCGGGGAAGACCACCCTCCTCAAAGTGCTGGCCGGCCTGCTAGTACCCACGCAGGGGAGCGTGCGCATCGAAGGCATGGATGCGATGAAGACGCCCACGGCCCTGCGGCGACTCATCGGACTGATATCGCACCAAACTTACCTCTATCCACAGCTCACCGGCCGGGAGAACCTGGAGTTCTACGGCCGCATGTACCGGGTGGCGGATCCTCGCCGGGAAGCCCGGTCGATGTTGGAGCAGATGGGATTGGCCACGGTCATGGACCGGGAGGTGAACACTTACTCGCGCGGTATGCAGCAGCGGCTGAGCATCGCGCGGGCGCTGCTGCATCGCCCCCGGGTCCTCCTGCTGGATGAGCCTTTCACCGGTCTGGACCACCAGGCGCGTGGGTCGTTGGCCTCGCTTCTGGGCACGGTCGGGGATGAAGAGAGGACCGTGATCATGGCAACGCACGACATCGATGAAGGCCTGGGTCTTTCGGATCGGGTGGCGGTGCTGGTGCGCGGGAAGCTGGCGCTGGAGACCGGCGCCCCGCCGTGGGAGCGTGCGGCCTTCCTCGCCCGCTACCGGGAAACGGTAGCGGGCGACGGGGGTGACGCCTCGAGCGGCAGTGGCGACGGCGGGGGTGGCAGCGAGGGCGGGGGCGGCAGTGGCGATGACCGCAGCGGCGACGGCGGTAGTGGCGACGGCGGTCCCGCCGCCCGGGGCGAGGTCCCCCCGGCATGAGGACTGCGCTGGGACTCGTGTGGACCATAGCTTGGAAGGACCTGCGTTGCGAACTGCGGGCGGCCGGCGGGATCATAACCATGGTGTTGTTGGGTTTTCTGGTAGTGCTGGTGTTCAGTTTCTGTCTGGAGTCGGCGGCCAGGGAGTCCGCGTCGGCCCGCTCCGGCATCCTGTGGGCGGCCTTCCTGTTCCCAGGCCTCGTGGCGGTGGGTCGCTCGTTCGAAGGCGAAAAAGAGGTGCAGTGTCTGGAAGGCCTGCTGCTCTGCCCGGTGGACCGGTCGCTCATCTATCTGGGGAAGCTGCTGAGCAGCACCATTCTGTGCTGGGGCAGCGGTTTGGTGGTGTTGGTGTTCTTTACCGCGCTCTACAACGTAGGGCTGGGATGGGAATGGCCCGCCCTCCTAGGCATCATGCTGCTGCTGGCCGCCGGGCTAAGCGCTGTGGGGACGCTGGCCGCCGCTGTTACGGTGGGAGTGCAGGCTCGGGGTGCTTTGCTCTCCGTCCTCGTGCTCCCCTTGCTGGTGCCACTGTTGGTGGCCGCCGCCCGCTGCTCGGTGGTGCTGTTGGGCTCGGAGCCCTGGAGTGGATTGGGCCTGTGGCCGGTGCTGATGGCGATCTACGATGTAGTATTCGTGGCTGTAGGGATCGCTATCTTCGAGTTCGTGGTGGAGTGATGGACGATCTGGTGCGGAGGCGGCGCAGTGTGCTCGCGGCTTGGGGGATGGTCACGGGCGCGATCATGGCGTTGGCGGCGGTGGCCGCCCTCTTCTTGGCTCCTCGCGAAGGAGAGATGGGGGAAGTGCAGCGACTCTTCTATTTCCACATGCCCTGCGCCTGGGTAGCCCTGGGGTTGGCCATCACGTGCGTCTTTGGCTTCAGTATCGCGTACTTGGTCACCCGCAATCTGCGCTACGATCGCATCGCGGCGGCCGCGGCCGAGATCGGGGTTATGTTCACCACCATCACTCTGATCACCGGATCGCTCTGGGCCAAGCCGGTCTGGGGCGTCTACTGGACCTGGGAGCCACGTCTGACCACTACCCTCATCCTCTGGTTCATCTATGTGGGTTATCTGCTGCTGCGTTGGGTGGCCGCTCCCGGGCATAAGCGGGCGCGATTGGCGGCGGTGTATGGGGTTGTGGGGTGGGTCGACGTGCCCATTGTCTTCCTGTCCATCTGGTGGTGGAGAACGGTTCACCCGCGCATCTTGGGCAGCGGAGGATTTGCCATCGCCGGGTCGATGGCCTGGGTGTTGGCCCTGTGCCTCGCGGCCTTCACCCTGTTGTTCGTGTATTTGTTGGTGCTGCGCGTGCGCATCTTGAATTTGAGCAGCCTCCTCGCGGAACGTGAGGCTCAGGCGGAGGATGAAGGAGTAGAGAAATGAACGGAACGGCGTATTTGGCCGTGGGTTTTGGTGTGCTGTGGCTGATCGTGGGGTGGTACCTGTACTGGTTGGGGAGGCGGTTGGTTGCTTTGGAGAGGCGGTTGGACCGCGTGGACTCGGCCCGCTGAGCAACGGCCGACCGACTCCTCTTGTCGGCATTCAGGGTTGGAGGCCCCGGCACTCAGGATTGGAGGCCGGCGGAGCGTCCAATCCCGCCCAGGGTCGCAGCCTGAGTCTCATTAATATCCGGTATGATTTTGAGCGTTTTCGTGCGAATATAGCTGTATGAGTGACTTGGACTTGAAACCCGATGCTGAGGCGGACGCTGAAACGGGTGCGAAGCCGGAAGTTGAGACGGAGGCCGAAGCCGCCGTTCAAGTAGACGTCAAATCGGGCGCCAAGCGTCGTTGGTGGCGGAGATGGGACTGGAAGTCCTGGCTCCTGGCGGCGTGCGCCCTGGTCTTCGTCGCTTGGTTCTTGATTTGGGGCCCAGTTGGTCTGGCAGAGGTGCCGGCCAATCCCACTTTCTGCATTCGCCTGTGCCACAATATGCAGCCGCAATACGACACTTGGCGCGTGTCGGCACACAACTCGCAGATCTGCGGTGATTGCCATCTTCCGGAAGAGCCGGTGTCACGGCTGGTGTGGGAAGGATACTTCGGTGCCCGGGATCTGTGGAAGTTCTACGTGACGGGCTCCTGGGAAGAACCGATCAGAGCCAAACCTCGCACACACGCCTTCCTACAGGACAACTGTATGCGTTGCCACGGGACCATGGCTAAGGTAGCCGAATCGTCTGAGCGGCACTGTTGGGATTGCCACCACAGCGTCACTCACCGTGGCCAGGATTGGAAGACCGAACAGGCACAGAGGAGGACCGATGACCCGCGCAACTAAACGGCGCCTGTTCGGGGCCGTGGTCTGTATTGTCGTGGTCGGCGCGTTGGTGGCGGTGCTGACGGTGTCGTGCGCCACTCAGCCCCGGCCCGAGGCCGCTCAGATAATCCCAGCGCCCGCCGCGACGAATCCGGCGGCTTGGGCGGAGCTCTATCCGGTCCAATATGCGCAGTGGTATGCCACTTCGGAGGAGCGGCCCGGTGGTCTCTCCAAGTACAAGCGGGGGTTCGACGACGGACTCACCTATGACAAGCTCTCCGAATACCCGTTCATGCCCGTGCTGTTCAGCGGTTGGGGTTTCGGCGTGGAATACAACGAGCCGCGCGGCCACTGGTGGATGATGCGTGACCAGCAGGCCATCGATCCCTCGCGCGTGAAAGCCGGCGGCGCCTGCCTGACCTGCAAGTCGCCCTCGGCCGATAGGCTGTACAGCGAGCGCGGCAAAGAAGTTATGAGCATGCCCTACTTGGACGCGGTGGAGCTGCTGCCACCCGGCGAACAGGGGTTGGGCGTGAGCTGTATCGATTGCCACGACAACGAGACGCTCGACCTGCGTTCGCCCCGCTGGACTATGAAGCGGGCGTTGGCCGATGTGGGCCTGACCGAACCCAACGAACAACAGCGACGGATCATAGTGTGCGGTCAATGTCACGCCACGTACTCGGTCATGAAGGAAGACGGCCAATCGGTCGATGTCAACTTCCCCTGGCAGGGTGGCAGCTGGGGTGATGTTTCGGTGGAGACCATCATCGATAACCTACGTTCCGACCCCGCTCGGCTGGAGTGGACACAGTCGGTGACCGGGTTCAAGCTGGGCTACATTCGCCATCCCGATGTGGAGTTCTTCACGGCGGATTCGGTTCACTTTGGGGCCGGTGTGGCGTGCGCCGATTGCCACATGCCCTACACGGTAGTCAACGGCGTGAAGACCCCCGATCACAATGTCATGAGTCCGCTCAAGCAGGGGATGACGTCGTGTGTGACGTGTCACCCCGACAGCCTCGATGACCTCAAGAGCCAAGTTTTCAAGATCCAGGACCGCACGGTGAGCATGCTTATCGACACCGGGTACTCGGTGGCCGCCGACGCCAAGTTGTTCGAGCTATTGAACAGCAGTATCGATACGCAGAGGCCCGAGGTTCAGCCGGCCTACGAGCGGGCCAAGGCCTATTACGAGCAGGCCTTCTACCGCTTGGTTTACATGGGAGCCGAGAACTCCGTGGGTTTCCACAACCCCAGCGAAGCCGGCCGCATCCTGCGTGATGCCATGGCCTACTCCAAGCTTTGCAGCGGCATCCTGCGCGGTATCCTGGCTGAGCACGACATCGCCGTGCCCGACGAGGTGGATCTCGAGCTGGGCAAGTACCTGATCAGTCGCGGCGTAGAGAAGTTGGGGTTCGTGTCTTCCCAGCTGTTCGACGACCCCTTCCCTACACACCTGAACCTGTGGCCCAACAACATGGAGACGCTCAAGGCGGTGCCGTCGTCTCCGGCGCTGAAGTCGCCCACCGCTGCCGAGGTTCTGCAGGGCAGTGCGGCCAAGTAAGGGCGGGGTTGCCGCGAAGCCGCCGAGGAGGGTGAGGCAACGATGACAGACGTGCGTGGTGTGCAGTTCGTCGCCGCCGCGCGCCCCACGCTCGAGGGGGCGGGGGTGCATCTGCGGCGCGCGTTCGGGTTCGGCAAAGAGACCCTGTTCGACCCCTTCCTCTTGCTCGACGACTTTCGGGGCGATGACCCCGCCCTGTACCGGGCGGGTTTTCCGTGGCACCCACATCGTGGCATCGAGACCATCACTTATATGCTGGAGGGCGAAGTCGATCACGGCGACTCCCTCGGCAACACGGGCACCATCCGTGCCGGTGACGTCCAGTGGATGACGGCCGGGAGCGGCATCATTCATCAGGAGATGCCGCGGGGTGACGCGGCCGGTCGCATGGGCGGCTTCCAACTCTGGGCCAATCTGACCGCGCGGCTGAAGATGATGGAGCCCCGCTATCGCGGCATCACGGCCGCCGAGATCCCCACCTTTGAGGCGGACGGCGCGCAGGTGCGCGTCATCTGTGGACGCCTGGGCGACGTGAGCGGTCCCGTGCACGACGTGGTCATCGAGCCGGAGTACTTCGACGTCGCGCTGGCCGGCGGTGCCTTCTGGCGACATCCCACGCCTCCCGGGCACACGGTGTTCGCGTACTTGTTCGAGGGGGCGGCGCGATTCGACACCGGCGGTCGCGATGCACACGGAATGATCGCGGCCGGCGGAGGCACCATCGTGCTCCTGGGCGATGGTGAGGCCGCCGCCGTGGAGGCGGGCGATGAGGGCGCTCGCTTCCTGTTCGTGAGCGGTCGGCCGCTGCGGGAACCCATCGCCTGGCGGGGCCCGGTCGTCATGAATACGCGCGAGGAACTCGACCAGGCGTGGCGTGACCTCGACACCGGCATCTTCGTGCGGTCTCGTCTTTAGCGGTCCGGCCGGACGGCGTGGCTTCAGTTGACCTTCGGGCTTTGGCCTCCCTGCCGGCCGTGGCCCCGGTCTCGGCGCCGCGAGGAGCGCCCCCGGTAACCACGGGGCCGACTCATCGCGCGGTGATTCCCACCCACCCACCGTCGGTGCCCCCGGGAACTACGGGGCCGACCCGCCGGGGCCGACGCGGAGCCCCGTTGCGACCACCGGTGTGACCACCGTTGCGAGCATCTTCGTGAGCACCGTTGACGACACAACCGACCGCCTGGGCGCCTGTCTGGCTGTGGCGGCTCTGGCCCATCGGGGGCAGAAAGACAAGCAGGGAAAGCCGTACCTGAGTCACCCTCTGCGCGTGGCCGCGCGGGTGTTTGACAAGGGGGGAGATTGGACGGCGGTGATGGCGGCCCTCCTCCACGACGTGATCGAAGACGGGGGTTTCTCCCGCGCGGATCTGGAAGCCAGGGGCATTGCCCCTCAGGTGTGCGATGCCCTGGAGTTGCTCAGCCGAGACAAGCACACCGAGGGCTACGAGGACTTCATTCTGCGCATCATAGAGAGCGGCAACGCCACCGCCATCCTGGTCAAGACGTGCGATCTCGAAGACAACCTGGACCTCTCCCGGGGCCCGGTGCCGGAGGCTCTGGTCGGTCGGTATCGGCGGGCACTCGCGCGCTTGGCGCCGTAGGCTTCGGTGGCGGCGAAGGCGGTGGAGGCGGTGGAAGGCACGGAATCAACGGGGCGGCAAGACGGGCGACGAAGGCTCATGCGGTGGCGGCGACAGACTACTTCCCGTTCGAGGCTCCGCTGCCGCAGCGCCATGGTAGGTGGGGAGTCCCGCCGCTGGACAGGGTCGCCAGGCGATGGCCCGCAGCGTCGTAGGGGACGATTCCACTGGTTTGTGGAACAAACGGCTGTGCTTCCGTCCGACCAAGGTTGTATCATGGTGCAGCCTGTGGAAAACGGTGGGGGTGATGATTAAGTTTCCACACGATTCGGCGGAAGGGTGCTCGCTTGCCTGCAGATGCAAACGCTTAGAGCGCTGCTCGGGTGATGCGTCACAGTCCGTCCGTGTGAACCATCTGGGCTTCATCCGACCGTTCGCCGCAAATGGTGATCAGTGTGATCCAACCTATCCCTCTGGACGGGGTGCCCCATGAGCGACGACAACCGCTTTTTCGAACAGCCGGTCCTCAACTCACCATATGAGTATCCCGAGCAGCATTGGGAGCTCGACGATCAAGGTCAGCCCACCCAACAGATAGTCCATCGGCGTCGGCCTGCGGAGTTCATCACCCCCATACCCAAGCCCAGGAAGCGCAAGGTCGAGACCACACAGCAACACATGATCTTCGATGAGGGCAAGGGTCTGTCGACTGAAGAGCAAGAGTACGACCCTACCTCCAACATCAACGCTCTGCGTAGTCTGGTCGATGCTTGGCGTGCACTGCCCAATCCCAATCAATGGCAGGTGACGCCTGAAACCGCGCGTCTGCTTCAACACTGACGACATCATAGATTCAGCAACATCCGACCTTTTTTCTGCCAGGTCGAAGCGGTGGAGACCGTCATATGGTTGACGGAGGTGGCACCACGCGCCGGCAAGGCGGGCAGGGCCGCTTTGGACCGTCTGGCCGAGGCGAACCAAGCAGGTAGTCCGGACTTGGCCCGATTGGCGCTCAAGCTGGCCACCGGGGCAGGTAAGACCACGGTCATGGCCATGCTTATAGCCTGGCAGACCATTAACGCCGTGCGTCGTCCGCAGAGTAAGAAGTTCACCCGCGGCTTCCTGGTGGTGGCTCCAGGGCTCACCATCAAAGACCGTTTACGTGTTCTTCAGCCGAACGACCCCGATAGCTACTACGCCAGCCGCGAGCTCGTCCCCAACGACATGCTGAGCGACCTCGAGAGGGCGAAGATAGTCATCACCAACTACCACGCGTTCAAGTTGCGCAGTCGGATGGAGCTCTCCAGGGGAACCCGGTCTCTGCTTCAGGGGCGCGGTCCGGAGCTAGAGACCCTAGAGACCGAAGGGCAGATGATTCAGAGAGTCATGCCTGGGCTCATGGGGCTCAAAAACATCATGGTGTTGAATGACGAGGCGCATCACTGCTACCGAGAGAAAGCAGACGGGGACGGTGAAGGTGCTCTCAAAGGTGACGAAAGAGCGGAGGCCGAGAAGAACAAGGAAGCCGCGCGATTGTGGATGTCGGGGCTGGAGGCGGTCGGTCGCAAACTGGGAATCTCCCAGGTCATCGATCTCTCGGCCACCCCATTCTTTCTTCGTGGCTCTGGCTATGCTGAGGGCACCCTCTTCCCCTGGACTATGTGCGACTTCTCCCTCATGGATGCCATAGAGTGCGGCATCGTCAAACTGCCGAGGGTACCGATCGCCGACAATATTCCCGGTGGGGATATGCCCAAGTTCCGCAATCTTTGGGAGCACATTCGCTCGCGTATGCCCAAGAGGGGCAGGGGCAAGGCCAAGGTTTTGGATCCGCTCAGCCTGCCGGTGGAACTGCAGACGGCATTGGAAGCGCTGTACGGGCACTACGAGAAAACCTTCTATCTATGGCAGGAGGCGGGCGTTCGTGTGCCGCCCTGCTTCATCATCGTGTGTAACAACACCGCCACTTCTAAGTTGGTGTATGACTATGTATCCGGCTTCCATCGGGAAAACGAGGATGGGTCTACATCTCTAGAGAATGGTCGCTTAGAGCTCTTTCGCAATTTCGACGAACACGGCAACGCCATCGCGCGTCCCCGCACCCTTCTTATCGACAGCGAACAGCTGGAATCCGGAGATGCCCTCGACAAGGACTTCCGCGTCATGGCTTCTGATGAGATAGAGCGCTTCCGGCGGGAGATCACCGAACGGACGGGGGATCGACGCCAGGCCGAGACCATTACCGACCAGGACTTGCTGCGTGAAGTGATGAACACCGTGGGCAAAGAAGATCGCCTGGGCGAGTCTATCCGTTGCGTGGTATCGGTCTCCATGCTCACCGAAGGCTGGGATGCCAACACTGTTGCACACGTGCTGGGTGTCCGCGCTTTCGGCACGCAGCTCCTTTGTGAGCAGGTGATAGGTCGCGCCCTACGCCGGCAATCGTATGATCTCAATGAAGAAGGCCTGTTCAATGTCGAATATGCGGATGTACTCGGTATCCCGTTTGATTTCACCGCCAAGCCCGTGGTTGCGCCTCCGCAACCGCCTCGCGAGACCATTCAGGTCAAGGCCGTACGTCCCGAGCGAGACCATCTCGAGATCGTTTTCCCGCGTGTGCAGGGTTACCGTGTTGAGTTGCCTGAAGAACGACTAACGGCCGAGTTCACTGAGGATTCGAAGCTGAGCCTGAATCCGGATCTGGTGGGGCCCTCGATCACACGGAATGCCGGAATCATTGGTGAGGTGGTCGATCTCAACCTCGATCATCTAGAGGACATGCGGCTATCGAGTGTTCTCTTCCATCTGACCCAGCGCCTCATCTACACCAAGTGGCGCGATCCGGACGAGGAGCCGAAACTCTATCTTTTCGGCCAGCTCAAGCGGATCGCCAGGCAGTGGATGGATGGCTATCTGGAATGCGTTGGCGGCACTCACCCCGCCCTGCTTATGTACCAAGAATTGGCTGATATGGCCTGCGAGAAGATCACGGCTGCAATTACAAGATCTCTACTGGGCGATCGCCCGGTCAAGGCCATCCTCGATCCTTACAACCCCACCGGCTCCACCACCCACGTGAACTTCACTACGTCCAAGAAAGACCGTTGGCAGACCGACCCTGAGCGGAGCCACATTAACTGGATCATCCTCGATAGTGACTGGGAAGCCGAGTTCTGCCGTGTTGCTGAGGCACATCCCAAGGTCAAGGCCTACGTTAAGAATCACAACCTAGGGTTCGAGGTGCCCTATCGCTTCGGTTCGCAGGTGCGCAAATATGTCCCCGACTTCATCGTCCTGGTGGATGACGGTTATGAGGATCCCCTCCATCTGATAGTCGAGATCAAGGGATATCGCGGAGAAGATGCCAAGGAAAAGAAGTCGACCATGGAGACCTACTGGGTACCCGCAGTGAACCATCTGGGCCGCTACGGACGATGGGCCTTCGCAGAATTCACCGAGGTCTACAGGATCCAGGCGGACTTTGAGACCCTGGTTGAATCCCGGTTCGACGAGATGATCGAAAAGGCTACGAATAGGTCCACCGACGGGAGCCCGGCATGAAGAAACGAAAGGACGACAGAGCGGGCAAGCAGGTTGAGTCCTTCATCCATGAAGAGGCTGTACGGAAGAACATCCCTCCGGCTGAGTATCAATCGCTCCTTTCCAAAGAGCAAGAGAGCCCTATACGTGTTGCTTATGAGCGCCGCAACCGAGACCTGGACCCGCAGCTGGTCTGGCGGGGTAAGGATGAGCAGGACTGGTCGGACTTAGTGGTGCATGCTCCGCCCATCTACATACAGGAGAAGGTTCACCCCAAGGTCCTCATTGACGACCTCATGCGCCGGCACAACGCCACCGACGATGAGCAGCTGGACTTATTTGCAGATTTTAACGGTCTGCCGAGCGAGGCTGCCAAGACTGAGTTCTACCAGCACGACGGTAACTGGTCGAACCGAATGATCCTGGGAGATAGCCTGCAGGTGATGGCGTCACTTGCTGAGCGGGAAGGGCTGCGCGGCCAAGTGCAGTGCATCTATATCGATCCACCCTACGGCATCAAGTTCAACTCGAACTTCCAGTGGTCGACGACGAGTCGAGACGTTAAGGATGGCAAAGCTGACCACATAACCCGAGAACCCGAGCAGGTGAAGGCGTTCAGAGACACCTGGCGAGATGGGATTCACACATACTTGACTTACTTACGAGATCGCCTGTGTGTCTGTCGCGATTTGCTCGGCGAGACAGGGTCCGTGTTCGTCCAGATTGGAAACGACAACTTGCACAGAGTGCGGCTCCTCTTGGACGAGGTGTTTGGGGAAGAAAACTTCGTATCTATGGTGCAAGTTCAGAAAACTGGTAGCCAGGCAAGTAGGCTTCTGGCTAACACGGTCGATTTCATTTTGTGGTACGCGAAAACCAGGGATCGCGTGAAATACCGGCCATGCTACGGAGAGCGTGAAGCCGGCCATGCCTCTTCTGACCGCTATGACCAGATAGAACTTGCAATTGGAGTTGAACGGCGGCTATCCAAAGATGAGTTGGCTCGAACAGTGGACATTCCAGAAGGCAGAATATTTCAGCATACCAGTCTGGTTAGCTCAGGTGCAACTTCGTCCGAACAGTCGTTCCAGTTCCGTGGGATTCGATTTGAGCCAGGCCCCAACAATCACTGGAAAACGACTGTTGAAGGTCTTGCTCGTCTTGGTTTGGCTGGTAGGCTAGCTATAGGGAGAACCACTATTCGATATAAACGCTACCTGGCCGACTTTGCATTGTTGCCTTTAAATGATCGTTGGGAATCCCTTCAGATTGGTACGGGCCTCACCTACGTGGTCGAGACAGCACCCTCCGTTATTCAGCGTTGCATTATCATGACAACAGATCCTGGTGATTTGGTTCTAGATCCTACCTGTGGCTCAGGTACTACTGCATATGTTGCAGAGCAATGGGGCCGACGCTGGATCACTGTCGATACTTCTCGGGTAGCACTCGCGTTGGCCAGAGCACGAATCATGGGTGCCCGGTATCCTTACTTTCTACTCGTTGATTCTGCAGAGGGGCGGCGTATAGAGATAGGTCTTGGTGGCTCTCCACCAGACAAACAAGCAATGAATAAAAGCATACGTCAGGGCTTTGTCTATGAGCGGCTACCGCGCATAACTCTCAAAGCAATTGCTAACAACGCGGAGATCGATGTCATATGGGACAAGTGGCAAGCTACACTTGAACCGCTCCGTGAAACGCTCAACATGAGCCTTGGGACCAAGTGGCTGGAATGGGATGTACCGCTCGATCTCAACGATAATTGGCCGGACGATGCCAAACAAGCACATGCTGCTTGGTGGGCTGCGCGCATTGCCCGGCAGATGGAGATTGATGAGTCTATATCTGCTCGGGCCGACTTCGAGTACCTCTACGACAAGCCTTACGAGGATAGAAGCAAGGTCAGAGTGGCCGGCCCCTTCACTGTCGAGAGCCTCGCCCCTCACCGTGTGCTGATTGTCAACGAGGATGACGAACTCGTGGACGGTGTAGCAGGCACTGATCGCGGTGCTGGTGGAGATCTTGATTTCGCCCAGATGATTCTCGAAAACCTCAAGGTCGCCGGCGTCCAGCAGGCGCACAAAGAAGACAAGATCGTCTTCACATCCCTGACGCCTTGGCCGGGGAACCTGATCTGTGCTGAAGGTCGCTACATAGAGGGTGGGGAAGAGGGTGCCGAGAAGCGGGCGGCCGTCTTTATCGGTCCCGAGTTTGGCACTGTGTCCCGGCCGGACTTGGTCGCAGCCGCTCGCGAGGCCGGTGACGCTGACTTTGATGTGCTCATTGCCTGTGCTTTCAGCTACGACGCCCATTCCTCAGAGTTTGACCGACTGGGCCGCCTTCCGGTGCTAAAGGCGCGCATGAACGCCGATCTCCACATGGCAGACGACCTCAAGAACACGGGCAAGGGCAACCTGTTCGTCATCTTTGGGGAGCCTGATATCGATATTCTTGACGCTGCCGACAACCAGATCCAGGTCAGAATCAAAGGCGTTGACGTGTTCCATCCCAGCACAGGAGAAGTTAGGAGCGATGGCCCAGAAGGTATCGCCTGCTGGTTTATTGACACCGACTACAACGAGGAAAGCTTCTTTGTACGGCACGCCTATTTCTTAGGAGCCAACGACCCCTACAAGGCCCTGAAGACCACGCTTAAGGCTGAGATCGACCAAGAAGCTTGGGAGAGCCTACACAGCGACATTTCTCGACCGTTCGACAAACCGGAATCCGGCAGGATAGCGGTGAAAGTGATCAATCATCTGGGTGACGAAGTGATGAAGGTGTTTCGTGTCTAGGTGCGGCCGAGTACACATCTGGACGAGGACGTAGCCCGTCGATGCAGTTTCGTATAGCAGACACCTTCACCGAAAGTCTCGCCAAGCTCACTGGCGATGAGCAGAAGGCGGTGAAGACAACTGCCTTCGACCTTCAACTGGATCCCGCGAACCCGGGGATGCAGTTCCACCGCCTGGATAAGGCGAAGGACCCAGATTTCTGGTCGGTGAGGGTGAGTAAAGATATTAGATTGATCGTCCACCAGACTGCGTCCAGCCTTCTTCTTTGCTACGTAGACCATCATGATGAGGCGTACCGGTGGGCCGAGCGCAGGCGATTGGAGACTCACCCTAAGACCGGGGCAGCGCAGCTGGTCGAGGTGAGGGAGACGGTGGTGGAAGTCGTTATCCCTCAGTATGTACCGGAGGAATCTCCGTCCCCCACCGGGCCGCCGTTGTCTGAGCGGATCACCGAAGAGGAACTGCTGACCTACGGGGTTCCGCCCGCCTGGGTGGAGGAGGTCTTGCGGGCCACGGAAGACACAGTCCTTGATGTGGTGGATCACCTGCCCGCGGAAGCGGCAGAGGCGGTACTCGACCTGGCCGTCGGGGTGACACCCCCGCTCCCGCAACCGGCACCGGAAGGAGCTGAGGCCTTTGATCATCCCGACGCACAACGACGGTTCCGGGTGGTCGATAATGTCGAGGAGTTATCGCTCGCCCTGGATTATCCGTGGGAGAAGTGGATCATCTTCTTGCATCCGGAGCAACGCCGCCTGGTTGAGCGCGATTACAACGGGCCCGCTCGGGTGTCTGGCTCTGCCGGGACCGGCAAGACCATCGTGGCGCTGCATCGTGCCGTGTTCCTCGCCCGGTCGAACCCGGAGGCGCGGGTGCTGTTGGCAACGTTCTCCGATGCCCTGGCCAACGCACTTCTTGCCAGATTGCGGCGACTGATCAGCAGCGACCCGAAGTTGGGTGAGCGCATCGAGGTCCACGCCATGAATGCTATCGGGCGGCGACTGTACGAATCCAATTTCGGTCCGCTGAAGATCGCCTCTTCGGAACACATACGTGGCCTGCTCGCAGAGGCACTCCAAGAGAACGCGGAATCTGAGTTCAGCCCTGGTTTTCTTTGGGCCGAATGGGAGCAGGTGGTGGACGCGTGGCAACTTGACACGTGGGAGGCGTACCGCGATGTCGTTCGCCTGGGACGGAAGAGGCGATTGCCGGAGGCGCGCCGGGCCGTGCTGTGGTCCTTATTTGCGCGGGTGAAGACGCGGCTCCTAGAGCAGGGTCTCATCACGTTGGCCGACATGTTCAGTCGGCTGGGTGCCCACTTCGCGCAGGCCAAGCATGCTCCGTTCGAATTCGTCGTAATAGACGAGGCCCAGGATATTAGCGTCTCCCAGCTCAGGTTCTTAGCCGGGGTGGGCGGTGACCGTTCGAACGGACTCTTCTTCGCGGGCGATCTCGGTCAGCGCATCTTCCAACAGCCGTTCTCATGGAAGGCGTTGGGTGTAGACATCAGGGGTCGATCGTCCACTCTACGTGTCAACTACCGCACTTCTCACCAAATAAGGATGCGTGCCGATCGTTTGCTGTCCGCACAGATCGCAGACGTTGACGGAAACGTAGAAGATCGCAGGGGCACGGTATCGGTGTTCAACGGGCCGGAGCCCGTCATCAGGATTCTGGACTCCCAGCAGGACGAGATCGAGGTGGTGGGAGAGTGGTTGGCTGAACGGGCAGACGAGGGTGTGGAGCCGCATGAGATCGGTGTCTTTGTTCGCTCCGCTGCAGATCTTGACCGCGCCGGCGCAGCGGTTGCCGATGCCGGTCTTCTCTCACGAGTACTGGATGAAGATGTAGCGACGGTCAGTGGACGCGTATCCATCAGCACCATGCATCTGGCGAAAGGGCTGGAATTCCGGGCAGTGGTGGTCATGGCCTGCGATGACGAGGTCATCCCCTCGATGGAGCGCATCGCCGCCGTTGCCGACGAATCGGACCTAGAAGAAGTCTACAACACCGAGCGGCATCTGCTGTACGTAGCCTGCACAAGGGCACGCGACTACCTGTTGGTGACGGGAGTCGAGCCGGCGTCGGAGTTCCTGGAGGATATGTAGCGGTAAAGAAATAGGAGCCTCAAGTTCAGAAGGAACTTCCGCGGCCACGATGGTCAATGGGTTTTGAGTCCAGTCCGGCTAGTTGTGAGGTTGGGTTTGACAAACTACAGATCATTCGAAGGGCTGAACGACTGGGAAGCCTCGGGACGTACCGCAATCACCAAGTCCAACGATCCCTTGGTGAAGGAGCTTCTGAGAGCGTGTTCCGCGGGGGAACGGGTCTGCGTCCACTACTCTGGAGGTTCAGGGCCGCCCCGACAGCGTTGGATTAAGCCAAAGGCGGTCTATACCAAGGATGGCTACTCGGCCACCTACGTGGAAGCGTTCTGCGAAGAACGCCATGCAGATCGGGTCTTCCGAACGGATCGTATGCGGCTGGTTAAGGCAGTAGGCGAGAGCACGCCGCAAGCGAGGATTGCGAATGACGACCGGCCGGCCGTTCAGCCAAGAAGTCGTAAGACTGCTTCTGTAGCGGCAGCGGCTACGTCTGGCCAATCTGTACGACGGGTAACCACCGGTGGCGCGAAGGCTCCTCGGACGAAACCGGCGTGGCAGCGGTTCAATCGTTTCGTCTCTTACGACCTCGACTGCATTCGTGAAGATGAGGGTTTCGGCGTCGGGGTGAGACTCAAGGATGTGGGGGACAAATGGCTGCCCCTGTTGGGTCAGCGGGAGTGGTCAGGTTCCGGAGAGGATTCGCTCGTCATCCCAATGACCGAGGCCGATACTTCGTTCGCCTCGTACGTACTGCAGAGTGCCGCCTCCACCTCCCTACTGTATGGATACCCAATCGCGGTTCTCAACGGCCGTGACGGGAACACGACCATGTTCCCGGTCTTTGTCCTCCCAGTGGATCATTCCATCCAAGGATCCAGTTTGAAGATCGCCCGAGCAGACGATTGGCCTCGGCTCAACCCCTCACTCACGGAGGGTTTGGGCCTTCGCACCGAAGAGACCAGGGCCTTGCTGGACGGGCTGGGACTGGGCCTGTCGGATGCTGAGCCGCCCGAGGGTGGCCTTGGGAGCCTTGGCTCACGACTCGCAGAACTCGAGGTTCTTGGAGAGGTCGCCGAGATCATAGACCCTCAGGCCGTGAATACGCCGATCGGACGCCCAATTGAGGTGGGCGAGACCGGCATCTTCAACTGGTCGGGTCTCTTCTTCTCCGACCGGCCCACGTATACGAAGTCGCTGGAACGTGAGTTGGCGCAGCTGCGCGACTTCGTGTCAGAGGAGGATCTGGCACGAAGCGCGTTGCGGTTCTTCGTCGATCCAGATGCCGTCCCCAGGGAGAGCCGGGGTCAATTGGGTCCAAACGACGTTGTCGTCGTGAGCCCGCTGAATGAGGCACAGACGCAATCGGTGGCGGCCGGGCTGGATTCATCCGTCACTGTGGTGACGGGACCTCCAGGGACCGGAAAGTCTCAGGTCGTCGTCAACCTTTTGGCAAATGCCCTTCTGGCCGGTCAATCCGTGCTGTTCTCGAGTCGAAACAACAAGGCCGTCGAGGTGGTTGAGACACGCACGAGCGCGCTGTCCCGAGGCCGACTGCTCCTGCGGGCTGGCTCTCGTTACTCGAGCCGGGATTTCCGGGCCGAAGTAGTAAAGTTCCTCACTCACGCGCTCGCAACTCAGGCGGGCGAAGCTCAGCGCGCCGAAGCGCACCGTTTGCGAGAGCGACTAACGGTGATCAGGAAGCAGCAGGAGTCTGTGTTTGATGGACTCGAGCGAGTAAGGGCAGCTCGCGATCGCGTCAACGAACTGGACGCGCGTATCGCTCCCTTGCTTCAAGCGCTACCCCCCGGCCCTCGTGAACAGCTCAAACTCCTCGCCGACGATGAGCTGTTGGGAAGAGCCACAAAGGCTATGGGCATAAAACACCAGGGGAGCGCCGGTGCCGGCGCCGGCAAGGGCAGCGAACCTATCGGTTGGTTTCGGCACTGGCGAAACAAGGGGATTGCCCGCAGGGTCAGAAACCTCCTCGGGGTCTACGAGGAATTGATTCCCGAACCACTCCACGCGGGGAATCTCTCGCATGTTCCCCGAGCGGAACTTCGCCGAGGTATCGATGAGCTGAGGCAGACACTCGGTCTGGCCGAATACCTCTCTGAGTACACGCGAGCATTCGAACTCCTGATGGAGGCTGGGTCTCCAGTTCCGCTGGCTGACGAAATGCTCGAACTCGAGAACGACGGGCTTGATCTTGGGCGAGCGCTCGTTGACGTGGAAGGCGATCTGGTCGCCGCCAGACTGGATTCCTCCTCCCGGCGGGCACTTGGCGAACTGAAGGCCACCATGGAAAGGCTGAGCGGGGAGAGACTGGAGTCTAGTGCCTACGCCAAGTTGCGTGCAGAGCTGAACCGGGTCTTTCCTGAGGTCACTCGTGCTGTTCCGCTCTGGTGCGTCACCAACCTTTCGGTAGGCGGAACCTTCCCCTTGGGACCCGGTCTGTTCGATCTTGTGGTCATTGATGAGGCAAGCCAATGCGATATCCCTTCGGCTATCCCTCTACTCTATAGAGCGAAGAGGGCCATGATCATCGGAGATCCGAACCAGCTGCGACACATATCCAAACTGGCCAAGTTTCGGGATAGGCAACTTCAGCATGTGCATGGGCTGGAGAGCACATCTGATCAACCCTATACATTCGGTACGAACTCCCTTTTCGATTTGGCCAGTTCTTCGGCCGTGGGCGTTAGGGTTGCCGAACTCATAGAGCACTTCCGTTCTCACGAAGACATCGTGCGGTTCAGCAACTCCCAGTGGTATGGCGGGCGCCTCCGCGTCTGCCCTCCCTGCCAAGCTGACGTGAGACGATCATCACCCAGAGATTAGTGAACATGAAGGGCGAGATCGGAGCACAGAGATGTCGTTGTTTGAGAGGAATGGCGGAGGAGGCAATGGCGGGCACAGAGGAAGGACAGCGCTGGACAGGCGATCTCAGAAGGGGGGTTTTCGGCAAGACTGTGTGGCCCCATGTCCATACGGGCTGTCGAACCAGCCAGCCGCCGGGTGCGGCGGCGGGGAGCGAGGATGCACAAGGCAGTGGCAGAGTATCCGAGTCGAAGCGGCGCCAAGAAGGCCGTGTGGGCTATCGTCGAGGAAGAGGGCCGAGACCCAGAGAGCCTCATTGCTCTAGCAGTGTGTTGAAAATCGCAGTCTCACGTCGTCCTCGTCGTTCCCCCGTCTGCTTGGACGACTATCCCTCTGGCCCCCCAATTGGTAGAATTTAGCCTGCAAAGCAAGGCTAAGGAGAAGCCATGCGGGGAGATGAGGAACGGCAGGAGAGCATGGTCATGCTGGCCTCGCTTGACGATCGGGTACCGGCCGATCATCCCCTGCGCTCCATCCGGCGCATGGTAGATAGGGCGCTCTCGGAGATGAGCCCCCTGCTCACCACGCTCTATGCCGAGCGGGGCCGGGTCTCCATCCCGCCGGAGTACCTCCTGCGCGCTCAGCTCATCGGCATCCTCTACGGCATCGCCTCCGAGAGATGCCTCTGTGAGCACATCGAGTACAACCTGCTCTTCCGCTGGTTCGTGGGGCTGCCCTTCGG
>JAAYZX010000081.1 GCA_012514635.1 Actinomycetota bacterium | reverse complement strand
TCGCTGAGATGATGGGAACTATGATCCTCATTGTTTTGGGTGTGGGCGTGGTCGCCAACGTTCTCCTGGACAAGACTAAAGGCAAGGGTGGCGGCTGGCTCCTCATTAACGTGGCCTGGGGTTTGGGCGTGATGGTAGCCATCTACGCTTGTGGTTGGGTCAGTGGCGGACACATCAATCCCGCCATCACCGTGGCTTTTGCGGTCATCGGCATGTTCCCTTGGTCGCTGGTACCCGGCTACATCATCGCCCAGATAATCGGCGGCTTCATCGGCGCAGTCTTCGTCTACCTCACCTACAAGCAACACTTCGACGCCACTGAAGACCCCATTGCCAAACGAAGCGTCTTCTGCACCATCCCGGAAATCCGCAACTACTTCTGGAACGGCATGACCGAAGCCATCGGTACCGGCATCCTGGTGTTGGGCGTGCTCGCCATCGCTCAATACGGGTCGGCCAATCTAGGTGAAGGGGAAATCCAAGTGGGAGGCGTGAGCGGCGGGCTCCAGGCATTCGTCGTCGGCCTTCTCATCCTGGTTGTAGGCAACAGCCTCGGCGGCCCCACCGGGTACGCCATCAACCCGGCTCGTGACCTCGGCCCCCGTCTTGCCCACGCGGTGCTGCCAATAAAGAATAAGGCACCATCCGATTGGACTTATGGTCTTACCGTTCCCATTATCGGCCCTATCGTCGGTGGGGTGATCGGTGCTCTGGTATGGAAACTCGGCTGGGAACTCATTCGAGTAATAGAATTGTAGTCTACATTACCAGGTGCTCAGGACTGCACAGGTGCCGGGACTGCACAGGTGCCGGAATACCCTTGGCCCATCACTCCCAGCTCTGGTTCCTCTCCGGCCTCGGCACCTCTCCGGCCTCGGCACGCCCTCATACTCACAGACCCACGACGTGCCGTTCCAGCAGCCAAAGACAAGCATCGAGATTGGAGATGGTATGGCAGCACCGACCAATATCGGTCTACAACTCACCGACAACGACAATGTCGCCACCGTGTTCGTCGAAGCCGAATCCGGCCGCGTAGATCAAGGCGAGACGGTGCTGGTGAGGGACGCCCGCGGAGAAGCGGAAGAAATCACCGTTTTGAATCCCATCCCCTACGGGCACAAGATTGCAGTACGCCCTATAGCCGCCGGCGAGGACGTCATCAAGTATGGCGAGGTTATCGGCCGAGCGACCAGAGCCATCGACGCCGGAGAGCACGTTCACGTTCATAACATAGAAAGCCGCCGTGGCCGGGGCGACGTTGCAGCCTCCGAAGGAAGAGCATGATGAAATTTACGGGCTACATCCGCGAAGATGGATCGGTTGGGTCCCGCAACTACGTCACGGTGATCCCCAGCGTGGTCTGCATAACCGAAGTGGTGGACGAAATAGTACGGCTGACCGAGGGGTCGCGCGGCATCTTCCATTCACAGGGGTGCTGCCAATTGGGGCCGGATCTCACAATGGTCACTAATGCACTGATCGGTCTGGGACAGAACCCCAACACCGCTGCTGCCCTGGTTGTAAGTCTGGGGTGCGAAGGCGTAGACAGTGATCGAGTGGTAGAGGAGATCGCCGCCACCGGCAAGCCTGTAGAGCGAATCAGAGTGCAGGACCTTGGTGGCACTTCCCGCGCCGTGCAGCAAGGCGTAGATATTGTTCAGAAGTTGGTACTGAAAGTCTCGGGCCTACAAAGAGAGCCTGTTGATATATCCGAACTGGTCCTTGGTCTCAAGTGCGGAGCGTCAGACACAACTTCAGGCGTTTCTTCTAATCCCGTCATCGGGTATGTAACCGATCAACTGATCGACGCGGGCGCCACAGTCATTTTCGGTGAAACTACGGAAGTCATTGGCGCCGAGCATGTGCTGGCCAAACGTGCCCGCACGCAGGACGTAGCGCGACGCATATACGAGATCGTGGAGAACATGGAAGCCAGAGCAAAATCGGTAGGCGTGGACATGCGAGGATCGCAACCAACACCCGGCAACATCGCCGGGGGCCTGAGTTCCATTGAAGAGAAATCGCTGGGCGCCATCATCAAATCAGGAACACGACCTATCGAAGGCGTTCTGGCATACGATGAAAAACCGCGCGGTAAGGGACTCTTCTTGAAGGACACTCCCGGACGTGAAGCTGAAGTGCTGACGGCCATGGCTATAGCCGGTGCTCAAGCTATGCTTTTTTCCACCGGTCGCGGTGCTCCACAAGGATTTCCCATTGTTCCTGTTCTAAAGATCTGCGGCAATCCAGTGACGTACCAAAAGATGATTCACGACATGGATATCAACGCCGGTTTGATCATCACCGGCCGGAAATCCATCGAGGAGGTGGGAGAAGAAACGCTGAAGATCCTTCTACGGGTCCTCTCCGGCGAGGCCACCAAGAGTGAGGCCATCAAGTACATTCGCTCCATGAATATCTACACAACCGGACCGGTGATCTAGCATTTTGTCCCAGCGGAGGCCGAGGGAATGAAGACGGCACTTGTAATCTACAACACCAAAAAAGGGGCCACCAAGAAACTGGCCGAGTGCATAAGCGAAGGCCTGAATTCCAAAGGCGTGGAGGTAACCATTAAGGAAAGTGAAGAGCTGGCGTCAGTTGAAGATCTCAAGAATTTCGATGGGTACGTTCTAGGTTCCCCCACCTACTACACGGAGCCTCTGGAGGATACCGCGCGCATCCTAGAGTTGGCGGCAGAAGCCGAGCTCAAGGGCAAAGTGGGGGCAGCCTTCGGTGCCTACGGCTGGAGCGGAGAAGCTCCCGACATCATCTCTGCCGCCATGGGCGGTCGGCTGGAGATGGACATGCTCCCCGAGCCGCTCGTTGTCAAGACTCCCGCCACAGATGACGAATGCGCGCGGGCTGCAAGTTATGGCGAACTCATCGCCCAGAAGATGGGCGCATAGATAGCGGAAATATCAAGGGCACGGCACGTACCTGCGCGCCGTCTGCCACACCCCCAGCCTGGAGTTGATCTCATGGACCGAAGAGAAATCAAAAAGAACATCTACTGGATGGGCGCAATCGACTGGGACAGGCGACTCTTTGACTCGCTCATACCGCTTCCGGACGGAACCAGCTACAACGCCTATCTTATCGAGGGCGGCGAGCAGACCGCACTTCTGGACACCGTAGATCCACCCATGACCGAGCAACTGTTGGAGCAGTTGGCCACCGTGTCTAAACTGGACTACATAATCTCTCATCATGCCGAGCAGGATCACTCCGGCACCATCCCCGCCGTACTCGAGCGTTTTCCACAAGCAAAGGTGGTGACGACCCCCAAAGCCAAACCCATACTGATCGATGCCCTCGGCATTGCTGAGGACGTATTTCTCACAGTGAACGACGGAGAAACTCTCTCCTTGGGAGACAAGACGCTCAAATTCATCCACACTCCGTGGGTGCACTGGCCGGAGACGATGGTCACGTATCTGGAAGAGGATCGCATACTCTTCAGTTGTGACTTCTACGGCTCGCACATCGCCACTACAGATCTGTATGTACGCGACCGTGGACGTGTTTACGAAGCCGCCAAGAGATATTTCGCCGAGATCATGATGCCGTTCCGGCACATCATCAAGAGAAATATCGAGAAACTCAGTGCTTACGACATCCAGATGATAGCCCCGAGTCACGGGCAGATCTACGACGATCCCAGCCTGATATTGGACGCCTACCAGGATTGGGTCTCGGGTCCTCCCCAGAACGTGGTGGTGCTACCCTACGTCTCCATGCACGGCAGTACGGCGCAAATGGTGGATCATTTCGCGTCCGCGCTGGTGGACCGAGGCGTGCGGGTGGAACTGTTCAATCTGGCCGTTACCGATATTGGCAAACTGGCCATGGCCCTGGTCGACGCCGCCACTATTGTGGTGGGTGCTCCCACCGTCCTCGCCGGCCCCCACCCTTTGGCTGCGTACGCCACTTTCCTGGCCAATGCACTGAGACCCAAGGCCAAGTTCGTCTCCATCATCGGTTCGTATGCCTGGGGAGGGATGACGGTCGAAACCCTGGCCGGCATGATCTCCAACCTCAAGGTGGAGGTATTAGAACCGATTCTCTGTAAAGGCGTACCTTCCCAGACCGATCTAGAAGCACTCGAGCAGTTGGCCGCCACCATTGCCCAGAAACACGCAGAGAACGGCTTCGTATAAGCCGCAGCATTTGAACCCAAGGAGGAGTGTTGATGTTCTGTTTCCAGTGTCAAGAGACGGCCAAAAATACCGGGTGTACGGTACGAGGCGTGTGCGGCAAGCCGGAAGAGACTGCCGACCTGCAGGATCTCTTGATCTACATATGCAAGGGCATCTCCGTCTACGGCGAGAAGCTGGCCCAAGAAGGCACGGTGGACAGAGACGCCGGTCGCTTCTTGTGCGAAGCGCTGTTCACGACCATCACCAACGCGGCCTGGGACGATGACGTGATAATCGACCGCATCGAGCAGGCGCTGGCCGTACGCGAAGCAGTCAAAGCCAAGCTATCCGCCCTGCCCACCGACCTTCCCGACTGCGCCACCTGGACCCCCGCCTCGCGTGAAGACATCGTACCCAAGGCGCTATCCCCTGAAGTGCGCATCACCGCCACGGCGGATGAGGACGTGCGCTCCTTACGCGAGATGCTGATCATAGGCGCCAAGGGTATCGCCGCCTATGCCGACCACGCCGCCGTGCTGGGCTATGAGAAAGACGACATCTACGCCTCACTGTTCTCGGCTCTGGCTTCCACCACCCGTGATCTCACCGCCGACGAGATGGTGGCTATGGTAATGAGGGCGGGAGAGACGGCCGTCAACACCATGGCCCTGCTGGACGAAGCCAACACCGCCACCTATGGTCAACCTGAAATTACGCAGGTCAACATCGGTGTGCGCAACAATCCCGGTATCCTCATCTCCGGCCACGACCTCAAAGACATGGAGGAGCTGCTCAAGCAGACCGAGGGCACCGGCATAGACGTCTATACACACGGTGAGATGTTGCCGGCCAACTACTACCCCGCCTTCAAAAAGTATGAGCACTTCGTGGGCAACTACGGCGGATCCTGGTGGCACCAGAACGAGGAGTTCGAGTCCTTCAACGGACCCATACTGCTCACCACCAACTGCCTCGTTCCCCTGAAGAAGAACAATACCTATCTGGATAGGCTGTTCACCACTGGTGTGGTCAACTATCCCGGAGCACAGCACGTGGCCGACCGCCCGGCAGGCGGAGCCAAGGACTTCGGCCCCCTGATCGAGCGTGCCAAGAACTGCCCACCCCCCACCGAGCTTGAGACGGGAACCATCGTGGGCGGCTTCGCGCACAATCAGGTATTGGCACTGGCGGACAAGGTGATAGAAGCCGTCAAATCCGGTGCCATCAAGCGCTTCGTGGTCATGGCCGGCTGCGACGGTCGCCAGAAGGCGCGCAACTACTTCACCGAAGTGGCCGAACAACTGCCGGCCGACACCGTCATTCTCACCGCGGGCTGCGCCAAGTACCGTTACAACAAGCTGTCCCTGGGCGACATCGGCGGTATCCCCCGCGTGCTGGACGCCGGCCAGTGCAACGACTCCTACTCGCTGGCCGTCATCGCTATGAAGCTCCAAGAGGCTTTCGGCCTCTCCGACATCAATGAGCTCCCGGTCTCTTACGACATCGCCTGGTACGAGCAAAAGGCGGTGGCCGTCCTCCTAGCCCTGCTCTACTTGGGTGTGAAAGGCATTAGACTCGGCCCCACGCTCCCCGGCTTCCTCTCGCCAAACGTAGCCAAGGTTCTGGTGGAGAAGTTCGACCTCAAGCCCATCGGCACGGTGGAAGAGGATATCGCCGCCATGATGGCCGGGAACTAGACTTCAAAGACGACGGTCTAAGGAGTCACGGTCTACACAAAATACGTGGACACCGATGTCATGGACGTGAATACCGACATCATGGCCTACTGCGCTGTATGTAGAGCCTTTTCGGTGATTCCGCTCCAATCATCGAACCACGCGCTTGACAGAACCGACCGGGCGGTCGGACAATGCCTGTGAACCGCAAGACGGTTGAACATGTGCCACCGACCGGTGTCGGAAGTGCGCCCCGCCGAGGATAGATGTCCTCCCGATTGCGCATTTGCCGTTGCCGGTCGGTTCGGTGCAAAATGAAAGTGTGTTCTACGAGCAAAGCTCTGGAGGTGCAGATGACAGTCAAACGATGGGCAGTACCTACCGTTCTATTGGCCCTTTTAATCATGGTGGTCGCTGTAGCGGCCGGTTGTGGTGAAACCACCACTACAACCCCTGCCGAGATAACCACAACTACCGAGGAAGGTGGGGCTCCAACTACTGAGGAACCGGCTACCGGTGGCACCTTCACCATAGCCATCCAGCCGCAGTACAAGAGCTTTGACCCGGCACGGGCGGGCGAGATCGACGGCATGATGGTCAACTTCGCCTGCTACGACACGCTGGTTCGTGCCGAAAACGGCGAGATCACGCCTTGGGTAGCCGAATCCTGGGAGACAGAAGCGGACAACAAAACCTATATCTTCAAGCTCCGCGACGACGTCACCTTCAACACCGGTGCCAAGCTGACGGCGGAAGACGTTATCTTCACATTCAACCGTCTCAAGAACGTCAAGGGCAGCCCCTCCTTCCACATGGATCCCGTTGAATCCATGGAAGCCCTGGATGACACCACCCTCAAAATCGTTCTGAAAGATGTGGACGCAGGTTTCCTGGCTCACATCGCCATGCCCACCTTTGCCATCACTGAAGCCAAGGTCGTTAGGGAGCATGGTGGAACCGATGCCGAAGACGCCGACGCAACCGACGATGCTCAGGCCTGGCTCGACACCAACAGCGCCGGCTCCGGCCCCTACACACTCACCGAGTACGTCAACAAGCAACAGGCCGTTCTGACTGCCAACGAGAACTATTGGGGCCCGGACAAGCCTAAGTTTGACAAAATCGTGCTCAAGCAGATCGACGACGTCAACACTCAAAAACTGCTTCTGCAGAAGGGTGAAGTTGACTTTGCCGTCAACCTTACTGCAGAACAGGCCAAAGAACTTGAGTCCGATTCCAACGTGACGCTGCACTACGCGTCCACGCTGGACTTCTTCCATATCGTCCAGAACCGCAGCATCGAAGGCCCGGCCTCCAAGCCTGAGGTATGGCAGGCCGTTCGCTACGCCCTCGACTACGAAGGCATCCGTGAACTCTGCGGTGAAGGGACCAAGACTCCCTACTCTGTGATCCCGGAAGGCATGCTGGGCGCAGAACCGGTCAATACCGCCAAACAAGATATTGAGAAGGCCAAGCAGATCATGACCGACGCCGGCCTGGCCGACGGTTTCACTGTAGACCTGGAATACCCGGCTCTCACCATCAGCGGTATCGACTTCTCTCTGATCGCCCAGAAGATCCAGCAGGATCTTGCCGCCATAGGCATCAATGTGGACCTCAAGGGGCAGGAGATCGGCCTGTTCCTCGACCGTATGCGTAGCGCCAAGATGCCTACGGCCATCTCTATGTGGGGCCCGGACTATCCGGATCCGCAAAGCCAGATGGCGTTCCTCCCCGGTGGGCCGCCCGCAAAGAACTACGGGGGCTGGCAGGCTGGGGATGACCCAGAACTTGAAGCTCTGGGCGTAGCATCCTCTCAGGAACTCGATGTAGAGAAGCGGGTAGCCATTCTCAAGCAGATTCAGGACATTCTGGTTGAGAGAGGCCCGTACGTGGTCTGGGGCCAGCCCACGCGCTACTACGGTTCCACTACTAATGTCTCCGGCATCAAGACCGATCCGGTATTCATGCTGGATCTGAACGCGCTCACGAAGTAGTGGTGGTGCAACGATAACCCTAGGACGGGGCGACGGAAACGTCGCCCCGTCCTTCGTGCATGATCATTTGGAGATCTCGTGATCAAGTACATCATCCGACGGCTATTGGCCATCGTGCTCATCATGTTTGGCGTGACCATAATTATGTTCTTGGTGACGCACCTGGTGCCTACAGACCCGACGGTGAGGTACCTGGGAGAGAAGGCGGCATCCAATCCCACGATCGTAGAAGCGTTTAGAGCGCGTTGGGGATTGGATCAACCGCTACACATGCAGTATTTCGTCTATATGAAGAATCTGCTCCACGGGGATCTGGGAGTCTCCCTCACCACACGGCAGAACGTGGGACGCGATCTCCTCATCTACTTCCCGGCCACCATAGAGCTGGCAGGCGCCGCCATTCTCATAAGCGCCGTCCTGGGAGGACTCACAGGTATCACGGCCGCCTGGTGGCGGGGAAAGTGGTTCGACAATGTCGCCCGCGCAGGCAGTTTGCTTGGCGTATCCATCCCCGGATTTTGGCTGGGGCTCATCGTTCTCTATATCTTCTACTACCGCCTAGGTTGGTTCCCCGGACCGGGACAGCTGAGCGCCAACCTCGACGTACCGGCGCGCATTACCGGCTTCATGACCATCGACTGTTTAGTTGCAGGCCGATTCGATCTCTTCCTCAACGCTCTTTGGCATCTGGTACTACCGGCTTCCGTGCTGGCCTCCTTTTCTTCGGGGCTCATAGCCCGTACCAGCCGATCATCGCTGCTGGAGGTCATGCAGCAGGATTACATTCGCACCGCCAAAGCCAAGGGCCTCCCTACCCGAACGTTGGTGTATAAGCACGTACTGCGCAATGGCCTCATCCCCACAGTTACGCTGCTGGGCCTGGCCTTCGGCAGCATGCTGGGTGGAACGGTTTTTGTGGAGACCATCTTTGCGTGGCCCGGCCTTGGGCGATACGCTTATCTGGCCAGCACAGGGCTCGACTTCCCCGCCATCACGGGAGTGACCCTACTGTTCACGTTTACCTACGCGCTTGTCAACCTGCTGGTTGACCTTATGTACGCAGCCCTCGACCCGAGGGTGGTGTACAAGTGAAAAAAGTCAGAGTTGCGCTGTCGCGCATGTGGAGGGCCAGCCCCCTCGCTGTGCTGGGCATGCTTATTTTACTTGGTTGGCTGGTCGTATTGATCTTCGCAGAGCAGATCTCCATCAACGATGGTATCGTCCAAGATCTGGTGCAGCGCTTCAAGCCACCCAGCTGGAAACACCCCTTTGGAACCGACAGTTTGGGACGAGACATTTTTAGCCGAGTAGTGTTCGGTTCTCGTATCTCCATCCCCGTGGCGTTCATGGTAGTAGGGGTTTCGCTGCTGTTGGGCGGTACCGTGGGTTTAGTAGCCGGTTATTTCGGCAAGGCGGTTGATGAGATCCTTATGCGGATCTGCGACCTGGTCCTCTCTTTTCCCGGCATTATTCTGGCGCTGGCTATCGCCGCGGCTCTGGGCCCCAGTCTCCTTCACTCTCTTATAGCGGTGGTGGCCGTTTCCTGGCCCATCTATGCCCGTCTGATGCGCAGTCTGGTCATCTCCATGCGTTCCAGCGAGTATGTGGACGCCGTGGTGGCTCAGGGAGCGCGGGTCCCCCGCATTCTTGCAGGCACTGTGATCCCTAACACCATCTCCGCCGTGTTCATCATGGCCACTCTTGATTTGGGTAATGCCATGCTTACTTTCGCGGGCCTCAGCTTCCTCGGCCTCGGGCAGGCACCACCCACAGCGGAATGGGGCGCTATGGTATCGGTGGGCGCACAAGACTTCACCAAGTGGTGGGTGGCCATGTTCCCAGGGCTGGCAATCGTATCGTTTGCCTTAGCTTGGAACTTCATCGGCGACGCTTTGCGCGATCTCATGGATCCCAGCCTCCGCCGTCTGCTCTAGCCTGCTTGGAGAAAGAGAGACCGCTCCGTGACCGGCAGATCCCACAAATACACCAACCGTATCGACACGCTTCGTCACACCATGCAGACCCACGGCGTAGATGCGGTCTTCTTGGCCCCCTCCGGCGACATGGAATATGTCACCGGCCTACGCCGTCGACCGCCGGATCCTGTGGAGACATCGTTTCAAGGTGACGACCTGTTGGGCATACTGGTGACCCAAGATCGACTCATCACTTTCCTTCCCGCTTCTTCCGCGATACACGGCGTGGAGGGGTTGCTGCAGGACTGTCCTTGGCTCATGCAGGAGATTGTACGGTTACCCAGAGGTATCGATCAACCGGCCGAGGGATACGCTGTTTTTGGGACCTTAGGACTGGCGAATGCCACCGTGGCGCTGCCACGCTTCGCGCAGGCCATGACGGTTATAAACCTCGCGCGCCACTACCCGCATATGCGCTTCGTCAACACCGATACATTCATGGATTCTCTACGGACCATGCGCGATCCTGACGACATCGAGGCGATCCGCAAAGCCTGCAGGATAACAGACGCAATCTTTCGCCAAGTCGTCGACGATCTGCATACGGGAGACGAGATAGCAGACGTAATCCGCGAAATCCATGCCCAAATGGTGAAGCAGGGGGCAGAAGGCCCCTCCTTCAACACCATGCTGCTCTACGGCGGACCGCATACCGAGCGTCAAGAGTTTCCGCAGCCCTCCTTTGCTGGGCCGGGCAGTCTCAACGCTACTCTGACACCAGGCACCGTCCTGGCCTTTGACTTCGGGGTACTCTACGCGGGATGGTGTTCTGATTTTGGTCGCACCGTATATATCGGTGAGCCTACGGCCGCAATGCTTCACGATCACCAGTTGGTCGCCGACTCGCAGCAGGCCGCCCTGGATATTATGCGCGGTGGTGAGGTAACCGGCGCGCAGGCGGACGCCGCAGCGCGCAGGGTCTTTGCGGACGCAGGCCGCAGCGAGGAGTTCATACATGGCTTGGGCCACGGAGTGGGCGTAAACGTCCATGAACCACCCAGCCTCAGCGCCGGTAGTGACACAATTCTGCAGAACGGCATGACTCTAGCTGTGGAGCCAAGCCTGTGGGTGGATCGTCGATACTTCGTCCGTGCAGAGGATGTGGTGGTTGTCACCCCATTGGGGGCCGAAACCCTTCACGGGGTCCCCACTCGCGACATCTTCGTCATCGAATGAGCTTGGAGGCACCATAGGTGAATCGCTACGAGAAGAGGATCGAGCAGCTGCGGGAGGCCATGCAGGCTGCAGGAATCGACGCCGCCCTGCTGACCCCCTCCGGCGACATGGAGTTTATTACCGGCCTGAAGCGCCAGCCGGGCGAGTCGGTGGAGATGCATACCTTTGGCGACTACCTGCAGGGAGTGCTGGTCACACAGAATCACATTGTGACCATTATCCCCCACCTGAAGCACCTCTCCATCGACCCCCAGCTCCCCAACCTCCCCTGGTTGGGCGATGACGTCATCCATCTACCCGACGGAGACGAAAATCCCACCATTGGTTTCCGCCCGTTCGATGAGTTGGTGGACGGTGGCGCGGGAAGCGGCGGCGCAATCACACTGGCGCTGCCCAAATTCGCTCTGGCCATGACCCCAATCAGGCTGGCTCAGCGCTATCCAAATATGCGCTTCACCTGCACGGAGGATTTGGTCTCCCCCATGCGCATGGTCAAGGACTCCGACGATCTCGACAAGATGCGCGTTGCAGCCAGAATGGCCGACCAGGCTTTTGAGAACGTGGTTGCCAAGCTGCACCACGGTATCCGTGAGGGCGACATCTACCACGAGATCGAGTGGCAGATGCGGGTGCTCGGCGCTGAGGGTACATCCTTCACTACTACTCTTCTGACCGGCCGCCCCGGGCTGCAGGCAGGTTTTGCGGAATCGGCAGGCGGCCCACTGGGAAGAGAGCTCACATCCGGTTGGGTCCTGGCCTTCGACTTCGGGTTCCTGGTCAATGGCTGGTGCTCCGACTTCGGGCGCACCGTTTACTTCGGCGAACCCACCGAGGAGATGCGTCGTACACACTACCTAGTCATGGAGGCCCAGCGCCTGGGAATGGCGGCTATGATAGGCGGCCGAGCCACCGCCGCCGAAGTCGACGCCGCCGCACGTGACCTGCTTGTAAAGGAAGGTCGCGGCCACGAGTTCATCCATCGCCTGGGACACGGCATCGGCATAGATGTACATGAGCATCCTTTCCTGTGCAGCACCGATGCCACAGTGCTGCAAAACGGTATGACCTTCACTGTTGAACCCAGTCTTTGGGTAAACCACGACTACTTCGTCCGTGTGGAAGACGTGGTACTGGTGACCTCCAATGGAGGAGTGTCACTAAACACCACGCCTACCTTCGATATGATTGTGATCGAGTAGACGCCGGCGGACGACGAACCAGGAGGGCGACGAGTGCCGGCTCAACTAGAGATCAAAGATCTCCGCACCCACTTCTTCACCCGCGAGGGCGTCGTGAAGGCGGTGGATGGTGTCAGTTACAGACTCGACCAAGGCGAAACCCTGGGCTTGGTAGGTGAGAGTGGCTGCGGCAAAAGCGTAAGCGCCCTATCCATCATGCGCCTGGTACCCGACCCTCCGGGCCGCATTGTTGGGGGAACCATTCTCTTCGAAGGGCGGAACCTAACTACCATGCCCGAGAAAGAACTCCGCAAGATACGTGGTAACGAGATCTCCATGATCTTTCAAGACCCGATGACCTCCCTAAATCCGGTGCTCCGTATCGGAGACCAGATGACGGAATCCATCAAACTTCATCTTAAGCTGGATCAGAAGGAGGCTGAAGACCGGGCCGTGGAGCTCATCGACGCAGTGGGCATCCCAGACGGACGGAGCAAGCTCCGCGATTACCCACACCAATTCTCCGGTGGCATGCGTCAACGTATCATGATCGCGATGGCCCTGAGCTGCGACCCGCACCTCCTCATTGCCGACGAACCAACCACCGCGTTGGATGTGACCATCCAGGCCCAGATTCTCGACCTGCTACGCCGTCTCCAACACAGAATCGGCATGTCCATCCTGCTCATCACCCACGATCTGGGCGTAGTGGCCGGTACCGCCAATCGAGTGGCCGTCATGTACGCAGGCAAGATCGTGGAACATGCAAACACCAAGGAGTTGTTTGCCAATCCGCGCCACCCGTACACGCTGGCCCTCCTCCGCTCCATCCCGCGTTTGGACGGCCCAGCCCATACTCGGCTGTCCAGCATACCCGGTGCCCCCCCTGATCTAGTGGATCCCCCTCCGGGATGCCGCTTCGCGCAGCGCTGTAACCATGCAACCGACGAATGTCGAGAGATGGAGCCACCACTGGTACCGCAACTCAACCGTGATGATCATCTCGTGGCCTGTTATCACCCCGTCGCCCGCGAGGAACGCGCGCATGTCTGACACACTCTCCACCCAAGTCAATCCAACCGTGAGCACTGAAGCGGCGCCAACAGCTGCCGCACGTGAACCTCTGCTTCGCGTGCGGCATCTCGTGAAACGTTTCCCCATCACCACCGGCATTATTTTCCAGAAAACCATCGGCCACGTACACGCTGTGGAAGACGTCTCCTTCGACGTCTATCCGGGCGAGACTTTGGGTCTGGTGGGCGAGTCGGGGTGCGGGAAAACTACCACCGGGCGTTGTATCCTGCAGTTACACCGTGCGACCTCGGGCAGCATAACCCTGGAGGGCGTAGAACTCACCAAACTAAAAGGCGAGAGCCTCCGTGTCATGCGCCGCGACATGCAGATCATCTTCCAGGATCCCTATGCTTCGCTCAATCCGCGCAAAACCGTGGAACGCATCATTATTGAACCTCTGGCCATCCACGGCCTCGAGGGGCACAGCGAAGGGCGCAAGGCCCGCGTTCGTGAGTTGCTCGATGTAGTGGGATTGGGTTCGCAGTTTGCCAAACGTTATCCACGGGAATTGTCGGGCGGTCAGCGTCAAAGAGTAGGCCTTGCGCGATCCTTGGCACTCAACCCCAAGCTCATTATCTGCGATGAGCCCGTTTCGGCCCTGGATGTCTCCATCCAGGCTCAGATCCTCAATCTGCTGGCGGAGCTTCAGGAAGAGTTCGGTCTCACTTATATCTTCATTGCGCACGACCTGTCGGTCGTCAAACACATCTCGGATAGAGTAGCGGTCATGTACTTGGGCCACATCGTGGAGTTGGCCGGATCGAAGGAACTCTTCCTCAATCCTATTCACCCCTACACCTTCGCCCTCATGTCGGCCATCCCCATTCCCGACCCGGAATTGGAGGAAACCCGTGTGCGTCAGGTGTTGGAAGGTGACGTACCCAGCCCTGCATCACCACCACCGGGTTGCCCCTTCCACCCGCGCTGCTCGCGTGCTCAGACAATCTGCTCGGAATCCATGCCTGAGTTGCTCGACAGAGGTGACAGTCATTTCTGTGCGTGCTACTTCCCGCTGGGAGGCTGAACCACTTCTCCACCGGATGCGATCTACCATGTTTGCACAGTAGCTGTTAAAGAAGGCCAACCACTTCGCGAAGCGATTGCACCACGTAGAAACGGCCCGTGCCACCAACAGTTCCCAGGTCCTCGCGATCGTCCCTATTCCACGGACGATCCAGAAGCACGCCAATCCCGGCGGTGTGGGCCACAAATTCGTAGATATTGCCTACATAATCGTCCACCAGCATGGCGAGATCCTGACGATTTCTGTCCAACTCTGGACCACACATGAACTGGTCGTACGGAACCTGGTGACGATGGAGCCAAGCCTGGGTGGCCTCGGCCGCGACCGGCGGGCGCGCGGTGATGATTACCACTTCTGCCACTGAAGCCAACTCACCGACCGCCTCCGCTGCATCCTGATACACCGGAATACCCGCAACCCACTCCAGATCGACCATGGCCTCTACAAACTCAACCCCGATGTCTGAATCACCCAGCGGCAACCGCCACTGATTGGCCTCCTCCCACCGCAGTTCTACGCCGTACTTATCCAGTACTCTCGGTATCAGAGCGGTGACATGGTCTGCCAATACACCGTCCACATCCACTCCAATACGGCGGCGACCAACCGTGGTTACCACCTCTCACGCCTCCACCGGAACCGGCACGGAGGAGAGCAACTCCTCCACCACCGCCTCGGCCACCCGACCGCGCAGGCGCGCCTCCGTCTTAACGATCAACCGGTGCGCGAGAACGGGAGTGGCCACATATTTCACATCGTCGGGCAAAATGTAGGCGCGTCCCCGCACCGCCGCGAGCGACTGTGCGGCACGCTGCAGTCCCAACGAAGCACGAGGACTGGCTCCTAATCTGACATCCACATCCTCTCGAGTGCCCCGGACCAAAGCTACAATATAGTCTCGCACTGTTGGCGCTACGTACACTCTCCGGCAGAGATCCTGAAGCACGATCAGCTCGTCGGCCTCCGCCACCGGGCTCAGACCGGGCAACGGATCCTCCTCCTGAAAACGAGACAGTATCTCGCCCTCCTGCTCGAACGTGGGATACCCCATACGAAGCCTAAACAAAAAACGATCCAGCTGAGCTTCGGGTAGAGGAAATGTACCCTCCAGCTCCACCGGATTCTGCGTGGCCATCAGCATGAACGGCCCGGGCAGAGGAACCGTCTCCACATCCACCGTGATCTGCTGCTCCTGCATGGCTTCCAGCAACGCCGACTGCGTGCGCGGCGTAGCGCGATTGATTTCGTCCACCAACACGAGATTACTCATCAGCGGCCCCGGCCGGAAGGTGAATGTACCGCTGTGTTGATCGTAGAACTGGACTCCAGTTACATCAGAAGGGAGCAGATCCGGAGTGCATTGGATGCGCTGGAACCTGCAGCCCAGAGATACCGACGCCGCCTTAGCCAGCATAGTCTTACCTAAACCCGGCACATCCTCCAGCAATACGTGCCCTTCAGAGAGCAGAGCTACAAGAACGAGCTCCGCCACGTCGGTTTTGCCTACCATTACGCGTTCTACACCCGCGAGGAAGGCATTTGCGATACGCGTTACAGGTTCTACAGCTCCTTCATCTAGATACCGCGTCCCCTCAGTGCTCTTATGCCACACATTGTCCCGTACGTCGCCATGCGCGTCGTCTCGCACCTTGTCGTCACGCTCCCGCGCGCTCATGTTTCCTCCTGTGTTGTGTCGACCGATCGCACACCGACAGGTTTTATCCTACGCAGAACACCCCATGCCACACGCAGCGCTTGGATATCGTCCGTCCGCCGAACCCGCGGACCGTACCTCGTATGCACGTACGCTTGGGTCAGGATGTCTATTTCTCCCTGTCCTTCTGGACAGCACTCCACCAACACCGTCTGAAACTCGAACGGAGTCTGCGCTGCATCACGCGAACATCCTCGTCCGGCGGCCCAGCGTAACAGATGACGGTAGAGATCCCTCACCGACGTTGCTTCGGTAGGATCGGCTTCCCGACTACGTCGCAACCACAGAACACGTTGCGCGATCCGGGCCCACCACCTGCTCAGCCAAGCACGCACGTCCGCACCAAACGCGCCGTGCAGCCGCTCCACCTTGATGGAACCCGAGCCCTTGGCCCGTCGCCGCGCCCAGCCAACAGCCCGCGTCGTGAGCAGATACATAGTCAACGAAGCCATCATAATAACGAAAACGGTGAACGCAATACGCACTACGCGCAGCACGGACTCCGGCAGCACTCCACCTCCCACGGTTTCCTCCTGGGCAACCCCGGGAGTACTCCATTCGGTACCATCAGATATGGATACGCTCTTCTCGGGAAACCACCCACCAACTGCAGCAATGAGCTTATCGATCTGGCGCCAGAGCCAGAGAAAACCCCGACCCACAGCCCGGAGAGCATCCGGTGTCACAAGAGCGGCAACCACCAAACCCACCACGACAATCGCCAGCACCCCCGCGCCCAGAAACAGCCACCAGCGACCTCGACTCAACCCTCCGCTCCCAACACCACTACGGGCCAGGCCCAATCCCAATAATCCCAGGACCACAAAAACGATCCCCACAATCACACCGGCCGGCAGGTCTACAGAGAGCTGTCTGCCCACAAACAGAGCCACCAACAGCACGATGAGGCCGAACTGAAACTCACCCAGGACCACGGGGAAACGAACCTCGAGCCAACCCAGTCGCATACCGGCAACCCAGAGAATCGCTCCCCCCACCAGCACCCCCACCGGAGTCGTGGAACTGCCCGCCCACACTGCACCCCCCACTGCCGCCGCGCCGATAGCAGCCGCCACCGCCCACGAGAACAACCGGCCACCTCGACGTGGACGCCAAAATCCCAACACCAGACAAGTGCCCAGTGAAGCCGGTAGGAGCCCCATCAACAAACGAAGATCCAGTCCCAGTGACAACGTGGTGTTCAAAACAGTGAAGACGACGACCAGCCACATGAGCTCCATCACCATAAGGATAACCAGCAGAACGACCCGCTCGGTACCCACCACAGAGGCCGGCGCAGCGGCGACCGGTGCCGCGCGCCCGGACTCCTCAATATCGGGTCTCATCTGAGCAGCGCTCATTGTACCGACACCATTTACGCGTTCCATGTGTGGGCTGCACTCCAATCCGGCCCGCCTGCCGTGTGCCACGTCACCCCGACTACGCGGTCACCGGGTCGTCCCTCACCCAACTGAATCACCACCGGTTGCAGCCCCGAATCCCGCAGATCGGCGATAATGGCACGCAGTACGGTATCCACACGAGCCAAGACAAAGACCGGTGTAGTGCCAAACGATAACGCCCGTCGTTCTGCGCCAAAATACACAGGGAACCCGGCACTCACGACGCGCGTAACCTTAGCCAGAGCCTCCAAAATATGCACCAACTGGTCCTGGCCACCTGCCGCCGGCAGGTGGCCCCCCTGTCCTCCGTCGGCCGGGTACGAATTCACCCATAAACCCACCTGTCCGCCCTGCTCTATTAAGTGACGCGCCACGGACGCCGCTGTGCTCACCGCCAGTTCGAACTCGTCCTCCAAAGATTTCGCGAAGCTGTCGACGGCAAGGAAGAGGGCCGCCTTATGCGTAGTAGTGGGCTCGAACACTTTGACCTGTAGCTTTCCCTGTCGTGCTGTGGCCTTCCAGTGGACACGCCGCAGGCTGTCCCCGGGTAAATACTCGCGCACTCCTACGGGGCGGGTGGGATCTTCAAAGATGCGTGCGGGGGCACGTGTCTCGCCCAGAAAGGCCCTCGCCGGCAGACCTATCTCCGCCAGATCAAACAGCCGCGGGTACACAATGACCGCACCGTTTTCCGACAAAACCGCCGTGCGCGAGTACAGACCGAAGATATCGCCCGATGTCACAGTCAACGGACCCAGTTGGTAGTAGCCTCGACGTTTGCATATTACCTCCTGCTCCCACGAAGCAGCCGCATACCAGGAAAGCGCTGTGGTGCGCTCCACTAAGTTGGGAGCGGCCTCCGTAGGCATGCCGTCGCCCTCAGCGGGCGACCCGCCGCACTCTTCCAAATCCGCAACGGCCGCTGAGACCACTACACCCGGAACCCCTATCCCCTGTGGAATGCAATCGCACACTGAAATCCACGGAACCGGAAGCACCTTACGATTGGTCAATCTCAACTGAAGCTGTAGTGTTTCCCCGGGGAAGGCGCGGACGGCGCTTACAGTCCGCTCGCAACTGACTCCGCGCAGCGCCAAACGGCTCCACACAAACGATAGGGCGGCCGTAGACAACAGGAGACTCAGAGGGACTACAACTATCGTCTGCCTCTTCCACGCAACAACTACCAGTAGACCCAACACTCCGATCAGAACAATAGCGGTGAACAGCACTCCTGCCGAGCGGGTACCCGTAGTTGCTACTTCAGACGACGGCCGTCGATCCGCCGGCCGTCGATCCGTAGCTCGTTGAACCTGCGTCTTGGTGTCTCTTCGCCTCAATCGATCCAGCACAATTCCTCTGTTATGACCCTCTCCCACCCTTCGGACGGAAATGCGGTAATACCTCGTCGCCAAGCAATTCTATAGCCCTTGCCACATCCGGTCCTATCGGCCCACCGATAGACACTTGAGTAATGCCCGCCTCGAATAGAGCCTCCACCCGCGGGATAACCTCTTTAGGGGTCCCCACAACGGCCAATTTCAGCATATCGTCAGTGAGAAGCGACTCGGCACCCGCATAATCGCCGGCTTGGAGACGTTCCTTGATGGGATCGAAATCTCTAACTGAGACACCAACGGCATTGAGTGCTTCTTCCTCCAAATACGGCCCAAAATAAGCCACTACCGGCCGGATGGTTGCTTTGGCCGCCTCCAGGTCATCGGACACCGAGAACCAGCCACATCCTGCGATGTCTATAGACCCAACTCGTCGACCGGATCGCACTACGCCCTTATTAATCGCCGCTACCATACGCGACGCAGACTCCGGCGGCGTTATCATGGGCAGGCTGCCATCACCCACCTCACCGGTCATAGCCAGGTATTCCTCTCCAAATCCGCACGGATAGATGGGCACCTCGGCCCGTCGGGGCGTAAAACGAAGATAGCACTGCTGGGTCCATTGGAACTCGCTGCCCTCGTACGCCACGACATCGCCACGCAGCAACGCCCGCACAATCTCCACGGCCTCGCGGGTGCGCGTGATCATGTTACCGGGCTCCATACCCAACCACTCGACCATCTCTCCCGTGTGCATACCCAGCCCCAAAGCCGCCCTGCCTCCGGACAACTCATCCAACGTGGCTATATACGTGGCAATCTCTGATGGATCGAACGTATAAGGATTTGTGCCCACCGATCCAATGATCATGCGGCGGGTGTTTTCAGCCACGGCAGCGCCTAGGATCCAACTATGCTTCCGGAACGTGTCATGCGGGAACCAGCACGCGTCAAACCCTTTCTCCTCCGCGAGTACAGCCCAATCCACCAGAGTGCGCGCCGGCGCCAGATGATCGAGGAAACGAACGCTGAAAGTCGTCACTGTTTCCACTCCTTTGCTCATGCTTGCTGTGCCCGGGGCTGCCACTCATCGCCGCAGCAACATGCAGCCGGCGCCCCCCCATAGCTGCAACGGCCACTAGAGGTCCGATTATGGGTAAAGACCCGTGATGCGTCAAGGCAGTCTACAGTGGGATCAGCGCACACCCAGACCGTCGACGCGTCACGCGCCCGACGATGGCGGCTCACCCTTACTGCTCCTGCCTCTTGAGACCAACAAAGAGTAACCTGTACCATCAGGTCGGAGGCCGGTGTGAGCAAGAAACCAAGAGGTGTTGTCTGCACGGTGGAACTGCTGTCCAAGAAAACGGATGTACGGGCGGCTGTTGGAGATAGTGATTCCAACTCGATCACGGCGGTACGTCACATACTGAAGAATCGCAACTTCAGACTGCTGTGGATAGGTCAAGGCATCTCACTGCTCGGTGATCAGCTCTATATCGTAGCCCTCCCCTGGCTCGTTCTTCAATTGACGGGCAGCGCCTTCGCCACGGGTACAGTACTGGCTCTGGTCGCCGTACCACGAGCCGTTTTCATGCTGTTGGGAGGCGCACTCACCGACCGTTTCTCACCGCGAGTGGTGATGCTCGGTTCCAACCTGGGAAGACTGATTCTGGTAGCAACCCTCTCCGTTCTTACGCTAACGGGTCTCGTCCAACTCTGGATGCTCTACGTGCTTGCTCTGCTGTTCGGCTTCGCCGATGCGTTCTTTTTCCCTGCACAGGGGACTATAGTCCCCAGACTGGTGGATGCGGAACATCTGCAGATTGGGAACGCCGTGATTCAGGGTACGGCTCAGCTGGCAATGTTCGTAGGACCAACCCTCGCCGGGCTGTTGATCGCGCTGCTCAGCGGCAAAGCTGCTGCCGGTTCCGTGTCGGGCAGCATAGGCATCGGCGCGGCATTTGGACTCGATGCCCTTGCCTACATCGCATCGGTTATAGCCCTCTCGCTCATGCGCATGGGGGTCCGAGAGAAGAGGGCTGAGATCGTGCCCGAGGAGACGAGTGTTCTGCGCTCCATACAGGAAGGTCTCGCCGCCATTTGGGGGGACAGGGCTCTTCGCTACTACTTTATCTTGATCGCAGTCGTCACTTTTCTCTTACTCGGTCCCTTCGCCGTTGGGATCCCGGTGCTGGCGCACAGTCGCTACTCAGAGGGAGCCGTGGCTCTTGGCACGATACTCTCCGGCTTCGGAGCGGGCTCGCTCAGTGGTACCGCGTTTGCTGCATTGACCCGCAGGCCTTCGGGCCGCGCTTTCCCGGGCACCATGGTGGTGATGTGCGCTTTCCTGGGCATAGGACTTGTATTGCTGGGCCTTACCTCGGCATTGCTCCCCGCTGCGCTGGCGGCTTTGATCATGGGGTTCGCACAAGGTTACGTGATGATTCAGTGGATCACTTGGATGCAAATACGGACGCCTCCCCATATGCTCGGACGCACAATGAGCGTGCTCATGTTCTCCGTCATCGGTCTATCCCCACTGTCCAACGCCGCAGCCGGAGCGCTGATGCAATTGAATCCCACGAAGGTGCTGGTGAGCGCCGGTACGCTGATTGTGTTGGTGGTGGCCGCGGGCTCTCTCAGCCCCTCCGTCTGGCAGTTGGGACAAGATCCTACCCCCTATGAGAGTCCGGATCCTATGCCATGAGTGATTGCGTCCAACCTGCTCGAGATCGCGGGCGCTTGCGCGGCTCTGGTCGAAGGGAAGCCGGCCTAGCTCTGCTTTTCAGCCCTGCATCGCTCTGGCGAAGTTAGACCAGCACACCCTCTCCACCTGCCGCTCGGTGAGACCCGCGCCCAACAGTGTCTCAGCGATCTTGGGGTAGTCGGCCACCCCTTCTATACCGGCGGGCATGCTCTCGATCCCATCGAGATCGCCGCCCAGCCCGATGCACTCCTCTCCCCCCACATTGATGGCGTGTTTGACATGCGCCGCCACCACGTCCAGTGGAGGTCGCGGGATGGAGGCGGTAGCCCGAGCCGATTCCTCGTGGGCCTCTTCAATACTCTTGGCCCCGGACCGCACCGCAGCCCAAAACGCCTCCCGCGCCGGAGCTTCCTGATTGTAATAAGATTGGGAGAGAAAACCGGAACACAGATTCAAACCCATCACGCCGCCGCGTTCGGCCAGGGCACGGATCATCTCGTCGGTGAGGTTGCGCGGGGAGCCGCATACCGCCCGGCAGTTGCTGTGGCTGGCCACGAACGGCCGCGAGGCCACGCGGCAGACGTCCCAGAACGCGATGTCGGATGCGTGGGATACGTCCACCATCACCCCCAGTTCTTCGCAAAACTGCACGAGTTCCTCTCCCCTGCGTGTGAGCCCACCGCCGGCGCCGAAGGTGGTGCCGCAGAAAGGGTTGTCGTCCCAGGCGAGGGTGACGAGTCGCACACCCTGCCTGTGGAAGTCGGCGATGGCTTCGGGATCACCTTCGAGCGGATCGGCACCCTCCAGTGCGATGATGGCGGCCATCCGTTCCGGGGAATCCGGGAGCGGCAACGGCCCTCCCTCCCACACCGCCAGATCGTCTGCATAGGTCCGGCACAACTCGTGCACGGCCGCCACCACCTGCAACCCCCGCTCACGCGAACGTCCGGGGTTGCGCGCCTCGAGCACATAGCAGGCGAATACCTGGGCACCCATGCCGGCCGTCCGCATGCCGTCGAGCGTGACGTGGAGGCCCCCGTCGGAGCCGTATTCGAAGTCGGCTCCCTCATCCAGAATCTTCAGGATGGTGTCGCAGTGGGCGTCGAAGAACGTGAGACGATCCATGGGACGATCCTTATGGTTATGCATGTGGCCATCCTTTGGGCTGTGCGTGGCGTAGAGATGCTGCAGGCTCACGACGGCGCTGGGCCGAAGACCGCTGAAGACTGCCGAGGCCGCCCGGGCATCCTGCCCGGCCCGGGCGGCCTCGGCCTCCCCCCTGTCCTACTGCGCCGTCTCCTTCAGCGCCCGCAAGATCTTCTCCGGCGTGATGGTGAGCTCGCGGATACGCGCCCCCACCGCATCGTGGACGGCGTTGGCGATGGCCGCTGCGCTGGAGATCATGGTGGCCTCGCCAAGCCCTTTGGCGCCAAACGGTCCTGTAGGCTCTATGCTCTCCACCAGAACCGACACCACCTCCGGGGCGTCGATCGCCCGCGGAATCTTGTAGTCGCGATAGCCGGGATTGAGCACCTTCCCATCCTCAATGACCAATCCCTCGGTCAACGCATATCCTACACCCATGGTTAGTCCACCGGAGATCTGACCCTCACACTGCGCCGGGTTGATGGCCTTGCCCACGTCAAAGGCGCCAACCATCTTGATCACCCGTACCTGGCCGGTCTCAACATCAACCTCAACCTCAGCGAAAGTGGCTCCGAATACAGGTGGCTGATCTTCAGTCACGCCTGAGGCGTGTGCGATGACCTCGTGGCACCGGGAGAAATCGCCCACCTGGTAGTGACGCATGAGATCTCCCAAGCCAACCAAGGACTCACCGGTATCCACATCCGCGATATTGCCGCCCGTCAGGGTCAGACCCTCCTGGCTGCGTTCTAGATATTCGGCTGCCAATTTCATGATCGATTCGCGGGCCTCGGTTGCCGCTTTCAGCACAGCCGTGCCGCCGCAATATGTTTGGCGACTGCCGTGCGTACCGCCGTCGAGAGGAGCTATGGCGGTATCCGTGTCCGACACCGAAATCCACTCAAACGGCACGCCCAACACTTCAGCCGCGATCTGTGCCAGCACCGTGCGGTTTCCCTGTCCGTCGTCGGCACAGGCCGTGAGCAAATGCACCGAGCCGTCTGCGTTTATGCGAATCACAGCCGACGAGGGATCCGGCAGGCCGAACCGCGCTCCCGTGCCGTGCTGGTGAGCGGCCATGCCCACGCCGCGACGCAAGGTGCCCTCCGCTTTCTGCTCACGGGACGCCGCACGGCGCACCTGCCAATCCATGGCAGAGGCGCCATCCTGCAGACAGCCCCTCATGCCGTCGCTCTTGACCGGTACCTCGAACACCGGATCCAACTCGCCGGCGCCGCGGTAATTCTTGAGACGCATCTCCACCGGGTCGATGCCGAGCTTCTCCGCGAGTTCATCCAAGGCGGATTCCTGTGCGAAGTTCATCTGCGGGTTGCCGTACCCACGGAAAGCTCCACCCAGGGATTTGTTGGTGTAGACACACGTGCCCTCGAAACGATAGTTGGGGATACGATAGATACCCACGCCCGTCCCCAGAGCATCCGCCAACACGCTCACATAATGTGTGCCGTATCCACCCACATCGATCACGATGCGGGCGTCCGCGGCCACCAACGTCCCGTCCCGTTTGGCTCCCACCCGGTAGTCCACCGTGAAGGGGTGGCGGGATTCGGTGGCCGAGAAATCCTCTTCCCGCGTGAACTCCATCTTCACCGGGTGCCCGGCCTCCTTGGCCAGTGCCGCACACATCAGTTCCAAACCCCAGATCACGCCCGCCCTGGCCCCGAAGGCGCCGCCCACATGCGGCCTGATGACCCGTACTTTGGCGATAGGAATACCCATGGCCAACGACAGGTACATCTGTGTCCAGTGCGGCACCTGAGTCGTCGACCAGAGCGTGAGAGATCCCTCTCTGCCCCACTCGGCGATGCACGTCCCGCACGGCTCCAAGCTGGCATGTTTTTGTTTGGAGGTCACATATCGATGTTCCTGTATTACTTCGGCCTCCGCAAAACCCGCATCGGAATCTCCGTACTCCTTGACTATGTGGAAACCAACATTCCCACGATCATGGATCTTCACGTCGGTAGACACCACAGCCTCAAACGGATCGAACACGGCCGGTAGCACCTGGTACTCTACGTCGATCAACGAGATCGCTTCGCGGGCCGTCTCCTCGTCATCGGCGGCCACCACCAGAACCGGGTCGCCAATGAAGCGCACTTTGTCGTCCTGCTGGAAAAGTTTAGTCAGCTCCTTGCGACTACGCAGGTTGAACCAGGTGCCACACACACGGGGAACTTCGGAAGCCTTGACCAATCCACGAAAACCGGGCAGCTTCTCGGCCCGACTGCCGTCCACACTCACCACGCGTGCATGCGGATGCGGACTGCGCAACGTCAGACCATGCACCATGCCCTGGACTTCAAGATCCGGGGCATAGAGACCCAAGCCGGTGACTTTCTCCATAGCATCGATACGGGTGACCCGTGTCCCCACTACTGTCAGTTGCTCGGTCATCAGGACTCCCCTCGCTCAGCGACGGTCGTTGTCGAGACATTGCCCGGTACAGCAACAGCTTCTGGAGCCCCAATCGCAGCCGCGGTCACAGTCGCCGCCGCAGTCGTACCCTGGGCCGCCGCCCTCATCTCTGCCGCCGCCGCCAGAATGGCTTTGACGGGCTTGTCGTACCCCGTGCAACGGCAGATGTTCCCGGCGATGGCCTCCTTGACGACCTGAGGGGTAGGGTCAGGATCGCGCTCCAGCAACGTCTTGGCGGTCAAGATCATGCCCGGCGTGCAGTAACCGCATTGGATGGCTGCTTCGGCGACAAAGGCCTTCTGCAGGGGATGCAGCCCCGCCTCGGAGCCATCCGGAGCCAGCCCCTCGATGGTGAGGATGTCGCCGCCCTCGGCCTGAACCGCAAGCATGAGACAAGAGAGCACCGCCTGTCCATCCATAATCACAGTGCACGCACCGCACTCGCCTTCGCCACATCCCATCTTGGTCCCGGTGAGACCGAGGCGGCCGCGCAGCACATCCACAAGCCGCTCGTGAGGCTCTAGCGACAACTCGACTTCGCGACCATTCACCGTCAATTTCACAGTCACAGCAGTCATGCCCGGCACCTCCTCACTGCTTCCTCCAGTGCACGACGCACGAGCACTGCAGTCATCTCCCGTCGATATTCAGCCGACGCCCGGATATCACTGATAGGCCGAGTCTCTGCGGCCGCGGCTGCGCCGGCGGCCCGGAGCACCTCGTCCAAAGGCTCGTGGCCGGCCAAGGCGGCCGCTGCCGCCTCCGAGACAAACGGTACCTCTGCTACGGCACCGAGCGCCACCCGCGCATCCGTGATTACACCGCCGTCCAGATACAGCACCGTCGCAACGTTCACCGTGGCGATATCCACCGAGCTCTGGTGCCTGCGCAGCTTGAAGAAGGCCCCCGCCGCGCGGGCGGCTGTCGTCGGATCGAGTGGCTCTACAGGCACCTCCACCACCGAGACCATCTCTCCCGACTCCAGGGCCGTGAGGTTGACGTCACGGAAGAAATCCGTCAACGGCATTCGTCGCACGCCATGCGGTCCGGTGATCTCCACGTCTGCGCCCAGAGCGAGGGCGGCCACCGCCAGGTCGGCCGCAGGAGAACCGTTGCACAGGTTGCCGCCTATGGTTGCCCGGTTGCGCACCCCGGGCGTACCCAGCATCCCGGCTGCTTCGGCAAGTATCGTCAAACAGGGATGACGAAGCACCGGTTCCGCCCTCTCTAGTTCGGCCACAGTAACCGCCGCACCCACGCGCAGGTGCCCATCGGTCAATGCAATCTTCCCTAGGCCCAGACCTGCCACGTCCACCAGGATCTCAGCTTCAGCCGGTTTCTGGACCAACAGGTCTGTCCCTCCCGCTATAAGACGGCATCGCTCCGGCTCCTCGGTCAAGATACGCACCGCTTCTTCCACGCTGCCCGGCCTGAGGTATGCCGCCGGCCTGAACGTCGTCCTCACCCCTCACCTCCTGCTACATCGTCCCCCACGTCGTCAGTACCAACCCTTGCACCGTACCCAAGAATGCGGCACAGTCGCCCCAACTCGACCTTCTCTTCACTCGTCAATACCGCGAACTCTTCCGCCAGAGCCTGCGTATAGACCGGCAGTATCTCGTAAAGCCAGCGCCGACCCTTATCGGTGATATTCACTACCATCTTCCGGCGATCTTCTTGCGACCGCTGCCGCACAGCAAGCCCCGCCCGCTCCAATGCGTCCACCACCACCGTCACATTACCCGTGCTCTTGAGGATCTTCTCCGAGATCTCTCGTTGGTACATGGGTCCCAAATAATCCAACGCCTCCAACACCGCAAACTGGGCAAGACTGGTTTTTGCCGGAAGACGACGGAAAATGCGGGCAGACACCGCCAGCTGGGCACGACACAGCTTGACCCAAGCCGAGGCATCCTCAATCATCTGAGGACTGTATTGCCGCTTATCATTAGGAGTCACGTTGTTCTCTCATTGTTCGAAACGATCGTTCAAATATGGATGATCTAGGCTGGAATGGTATATCGTGTCTTCATGACCTGTCAAGCGCGAGGTGCCGCCGGCCCACCGCCGCCCTCCAACAACATCGTCCGCCCTCTACAACAGAGAAGACCGTACACGGAGGTATCCATGAACGTTCTTAACGCACTACAAGCCCGTCACTCCACCCGTGTATTCAGATCCGAGCCTATACCTCGCGATACCGTGTTGTCGATTGTCGGTGCAGCCCTCCTATCGCCCTCGTGGACAAACACGCAGCCATGGGAAGTCTTCGTGGCGGGTGGGGAGCCGCTCGAACGTCTGCGCAGCGCCTACCTTGACCGTTTCCACGCGGGCGTTGCACCCACACCGGATATCCCCGGGGTGACCGACTGGCCATCGGCATTGCAGCAACGGGCGGTTGAACTCATGACCGCGCGCTCCGCGTTGCTGGGTCTGGATCTCAAACGCCCCGATGACAAGAAGGCCTTCGGTCTTCCCAACTACAGATTCTTCGGTGCACCACTGGTGGTATTCCTAGGTATGCACAGCAACTTGACAGGCTGGCCGCTCTACGACCTGGGTTCCTTCTCCATGGCCCTCATGCTGGCGGCACAGCAGTACGGCGTATCGTCTGTGCCCGCATTCAGCCTTTCCGTGTACCCCGACCTGATTCGCACGGAACTGGAGGTCCCTGAGGAGGTGGCCGTAGCTCTGGGTATTGCACTGGGCTACCCGGACGAGGAGGCGACGCTCAACTCCTTCCGCAGCACGCGGCGACCCTTCGATGATGTAGTGCGGCTCCGTGGATTGTAGTCTGCGACCGACAATAATCCGCGCCGAACAATAGTTCGCGGCGGATTGTTCGCGGCGGATTCCGGCGCGCGGCTACGTGTCTACCGCGACGACTATCTACGAATATGGGCGCTTCTGATACGCCATACCTATAATGGGTGGAGACATGGAATACGTTATCGTGGATGTAGAGGGCACGCTCAGCGCCGGATCGATGTGGCATGCAATCGGTCGCTATCTAAGTCTTAACGGGCAGGGTAGTGCGTACCGATGGTTGGTGACACGCACGCTTCCGGGCATCGCAGCTATGCGCTTAGGTCTCATCGATCGACAAACGTACAAAAACCGCTGGCTGGAGATGCAGGCGGCGCTTCTCGCCGGATCCTACCCCATCGATATTCACCGTCTGGCCGAGTGGGTGGTGGAAGAGGAGCTATGGCCGTTACGCAGACCGGAGGTAATCTCCGAGCTGGAAAGTCACCATGCTCAGGGCCGCACAGTACTTCTGGCTTCCGGCATGTACGATACCGTCCTGCAATCGCTCAGCAGGAAACTAGACACCGGAACAGTAGCTGTGGTCGGCACTCCTCTCTCGTATCGCCATGGACGATTCACGGGACGCTTCGCGGGTCCCGTCTGCGTGGGAACGGAGAAGGCCCGCCGGGCAACTGAGTTAATTGAAGCGACGGCTGCCACAGGCGATCGAGCCCCTACCATCGAAGCTGCCTACGGCGATACCGGCTCCGATATACCCATGTTGGAGCTCGCCCACCATCCCGTTGCAGTGGCGCCCGACCGTGAGCTGACCCGTGTCGCCAGCGAACGCGGTTGGCGCATGCTCTGCGTATAACGCACAACAACAACTTCTTGCCAGGTATGAAGCCCGGGTCCACAATCCGATTCACATGAATAACCCCAAACCTTCACGCCCAGATACTCGGCATTTTGGAGCGCGGAGGATGCTGATATTCTCCGCCTTCACGGCGGCCTTCTTCCTTTCCCAATTCTTCCGCCATGCCAACGCGGTTATCTCTCAAGACCTGATGAGAGAATTCACGCTGACTGCCGGCCAATTGGGACTCATGACCTCGCTCTTCTACCTGGCATTTGCGGCCGCCCAGCTCCCGCTGGGCGGCCTCCTCGACCGTCACGGCCCGCGCTGCGTCACCTCTTTGATAATGATGGCTGCAGTGCCGGGTTGTCTCCTGTTTGCCTCAGCCAACTCCTTCTCCGCCCTCGGTACGGGGAGAGCGCTCATCGGGCTGGGGGCTGCGATCCCTCTCGCTTGGTTGAACGAAATTATCGGATGGCGCACAGTATTCTACATCTGCGCCACTCTGGTGGTGCTGAGTGTAGCAGCCATCGCTATTTGGGCCCGGTCACCCACCCCTCAATCCCCAGGCGTCGCGAGGTCGGATCCCGTGTCCTCCGTCATCGTCCGCCCGGCAACCATTGCTGCACCCGCGCCGGTCACAGCAACCAGTCCACCTCCCCATACTCTGAGGGATGTATTGGCCACACGTGATTTCTAGCCGCCCAACTCGGCTTTGTTGCGCTGGCCTTGTGGCCGAACGAAGCAATCGTTTGGCCGGTGTACTTCCTCTTTGGTTTTTCTGCGGGCTTACTGCCGGGGGCTTGGCTCTTGCCCTGTTCTGGTACAAACCCCTCGCGTGGAGCGGAGAAGCCAAGCGCAGCCTCACAATGCCGCACAACAGCTGAGGAGCTATTATAAGACTTCGTCCATCTGCTCCGACTTACCGCCATCAGCATCGGTGGGTGTGCTCCACAACCCGAATTCGGGTCCAATGTCCCCCAGCGACGACACTAGGGCGGACGATGTTGCCGCCTCAGGCGAAGCCGTCGCCCCATCCGGCACCGCAGATGCGGCCACGATTATCGCGTCCGGTGCCGTCGCCTCGGATATGGGTGTCACCTCGGCCACGGCCGCCTCAGATGCGACTGTGGCCTCCGGCGCATCAAGAGCAGCCGTCAATCCTTCGCGCGAAGATCCCCATGCTGTCACCTGCGGAGGCAATACGGCCGCCAACACCGCCAGCAATGGGCCCGCCACAAAGCCGGCCGACAGCCCAAGGCCTGCCAAGCCTAGAACACCCAATGTGATCCGCCCATATAACGTGGGACCATTCTCCAACAGGCCGACCCTGAGCATCATCGCCCCAGCCACAATGAGAGTAACGACAAGCGCAATCGTTACAGCCAACCCCCCGGTTGCACCTACAACCAAGACTGCCTGCACCATCTGCGCCAACATATTGACGGCAGTACTCAAGTACAGAATTCCCGCGATCACGGCCGCCCACCGAAACAAGCTCAGCTTCCGTCGCGTCGCAACGGCCCACCACACCACTGCACCCAAACCCAGTAACAGCGCTAGGACGGCCGGACCTAAGGACAGCAGGACACCATCGCCTTCCCACAAGTAGACCCGTATCATGCTGTACGGAAGTAACAGCCACTCAAGTAACGTGAAATGCCCTCGATGGCCGACCGTCAAGCCAAAAGCTCCGGCCTCTTCCGCAAAAACAGCCACGTGATACAGACCGGCGGCCGAAACGGTGAGATCGACCTCAGCAGTGAAGAAGTAGGCTCCTGGTGTGAATGGCTGATAATCAGGCGCAACGCGCCGACCAGGTATCACCACAGATTGCGCGTTCTGTGGGATCTCAAGAAAAGCAGGCGTTGATCCTTCCGACGTCAGCCCCGGTCCCATAACAGCCAGTGACGGGGCGAAGGCGGTCCGGTCAGGAGTTAGTACAGAGAGACGAATCCTCTCTCCCTGGGACAACTGCACCTGGAAGTACCGAGCATCACCGCCCGCCGGCAACGCACCGTACAACACCCTGGACTTGCCGGGGCTGGTGATCGGGGTGGAGTTCTCCAGAGTCACCCCGGCCGACGGAAAACCAGGTGCGTACGCCTCTGCATGATCCGGCGCAGCCAGCAGCAGCACCAATATGACAACAGCCATGACCGCGGCCCATACCGGGCGGGATATCATTCGCAGCTATGCCTCAACCGGGATCCCACGCCCGGATAAATATTCTTTCACCTGACCAACAGTAAACATCCGGAAGTGAAAGACTGAAGCCGCCAGCAGAGCCGATGCCTTGCCCTCTACAACCGCATCATAGAAATGCTCCAGGGTACCGGCACCCCCCGACGCGATAACCGGAAGACCAACCGCTTCCGCCAACGTCCGCGTGAAGGGAAGATCATACCCTGCGAGCGTACCATCGCCATCCATGCTGGTTGTAAGCAGTTCTCCCGCGCCTAGTTGCTCGCACTCGCGGGCCCACTCCACCACATCTCGGCCGACCGCTCGACGGCCACCACTCGCCGTCACCTCAAATCCCGAAGGCATATCGGGGTTACGACGGCCATCGATTGCCACCACCATCCGACCGCTCCCGTATCGCTCCGCCGCCTCAGCAATGAGCTGTGGCCGCATCAAAGCGGCCGTACCCACAGAGACCTTGCTCACACCCACCGCAAACAGAGTTTCCATATCCTCCAGCGATCCGATCCCACCTCCTACCACCAGCGGGATACGCAGCACTGCGGCCACCTGCTCGGCCCATTCCACCCGCGTTTTGCGATTCTCCACGGTAGCCGCAATATCCAGCATGGCCAGCTCATCTGCACCTTCCTGCTGGTAGTACGCCGAGTTTTCCACCGGATCACCCGCGTCGCGCAGGTCGACGAAGTGGACACCCTTCACCACCCGACCGTCCTTTAGATCGAGACAGGGAATGATCCTAACGGACTTCATCAAGCACCTCCCAGGCCTACGTCGACGGGAGGAAGTAGCGGAAGAAGAGCGACCACAAGGCACTCCCACCTGCGGCCGTTACAGTGACAGTCGCATCCGTGTCTGCAGAGCCCAGGTCGGGGACGATGACCGTAAGCTTGTCCCGACCATCAACCGTCACGGATTCGGCAGGAATACCACTAAACATGACAGACACCGGCACGGCCGACGAGCCCACGAAATTCGATCCCTCTATTTCCACAGACGTCCCGAGTGTACCCGTTGTGGGATCTACACTCACAATCGTGGGCGCCCCCACGTATTCGAACAGACTGTAACCGGTACCCAAACCTCCGGCTGCATTCACCACCACGTCAACCGTCCCCGCCTCATGGGTGGGTACTGTGACACTGATCCGGGTGGGACTAAGAACCTGGAAACGGCTCACGGGCATACCTCCAAACCACACTTCCTGCACACCGTAGAACTCAGTACCTTTTACCACCACATCCGCCTCGCCCAGCGGACTCACCGTGGGGTCAACCGATATCACCGTAGGACGTGTGGAGTAATGATAGGAAAGCCCGTTACTGGTACCGGTCGAGGACGTGACGGCCACCGTGACATCCGCAGGGTAACTTACCGGCACAGGTGCTTTCACCTGTAGCGATGTCGGCGAGTAGCCGCCCAACGGAGCCACGGTCCTATCGCCGAAGCTTATGTACAAGACATCGCAGAACGCTATGCCGCTGAGAGTAACGATTTCACCCCCACCCGCCGGGCCGGCGTTGGGGCTCAGTGCGGACAACACCGGAATACCGTGGTACTCAAACCCAGCAGTCTTGGTTCCCGTGCCGCCCGGTGTAATCACTGCTACGTCAACAGCGCCGGCTTCGTGGACGGGCGTTCTGGCTGTAACCTGCGTCGTGCTGTCGATCTGTACGCTCGTTGCCGTGACGTCACCGAACATAACCGTAACAGGCGCAATGAAATCAGTGCCCGTGATGATGACGTCGGTACCACCCTCAACGGGACCATGTCCCGGCTCCACGGACGAGACCGCAGGAGTCGAGTAGTAGGTGTAGTCATCGACCGCTGTATCTGCGGAGACCCCACCCGCTGCAGAGACCGCGACATCGACTTTGCCGGGCACGTGCGGCGGTGCGGTGGCGCGTACTTGGACTGAACTGTCGACCGATATAACGGTAGCCGCACTATCTCCAAACTTCACCATCACAGGTGCGATGAAGTTGGTACCACTCACGATCACCTCGTTACCGCCTGTAGTAGGACCGACATCGGGGTCGAGACCGGCGACGGTGGGAGCAGCTACATAGGCGTATTGCGCTCCTGCCGTCTCCGACGTGACTCCACCGCACGCGGACACAGAGACTCTTACCGTTCCCAATGTGGTTGCAGCGGGAACCGTAGCACTAATCTGCGAGAAGCCATCCACTGTGTACATCGCAGGATCCAAGATGATGTCGCCAAACTTGACCCATTCCACATCAACGAAACCACTCCCGCTGATAATGACTGAGTTGCCTCCGGCCGGCGGTCCGGCATTGGGACTTATAAGACTGATGACAGGCGCCGCAATATACGTGTAATCGTCGGCAGCGGTATCATTGGACATGCCGCCCTTGGCGGTGATCACGCGCACCGGTACCGTGCCAAGTGCGATGCCCGCAGGTGCCGTAGCCGTGATCTTGGTACCGCTCTCCACCGTGTACCCAGCCACCAGCGGACCGAAGGCGACCTGCGTGACACCAACGAAGCCGTGTCCCCGAATCTCCACCTCATTGCCACCCATAAGTGGGCCTGAATTGGGGCTCACAGACGTAACCGCCGGCCGAGAGAACTCGGCCGCTTTGGCCTCCACACGTACGATCATGGCAACTGCTTGAGCTCTGGCCAGATTGGAGTGCGGCGAGAGGTAGTACTTCCCGCCCGATTGCGACCCCAGCACTATGCCGCGATAGATCAGATACGCAGTGCCGGGTTGGTGTACAGGATCAACCTTTTCGTCGTCCTGAAATCCCCCCAGCCAAAATGGTCCCTCAAAGGCGAACCACTGCTCCAGAGAATTGTACTGCCGCATGTTGCCCGGGATGTAGCCGTAGCACTGCTTCTCGAGGTTGGCGAGATAGACGCCCAAAATAGAGTTACACTGCTGGCGCTCGATGTTATTATCCGGCCCGTAAGTTCCGTCCGGATAGCCATTGATAATACCAGCAGCCACAGCGCCTTCCACGTGCTCATAGAAAATGTGGCCGCGCGGTACATCGTTGAACCTCCGCACGGGGGGATTAACTTTGGGTATCCCCGAGCCTTCCACCGCCATTTTGGCGAACTGACCCCGGGTGACAGGCTGCGCGGGGCCAAAAGTACCATCCGGATACCCCTCCGCCACACGCCACGCCTGAGCCGTGGTGATACGATAGACGGTCTGCCATTCTACGTCTGTAATATCCGACCAGGTGTCGGCCAACGCCGGCCCTGCGAAGACCGTCAGCAACATGGCAGTCAAGAGCAAGACAGCGGCAACAAATCTTACCCGGCTACGCCGGTGGCCAAAGTTGAAGAGCACTTCCATGGGCACCCTCCTGTCCATGCCTGTGGCGACATACGGTCGAGTTGCCGTCAACCGCCCCTAAGTTGCCACTAATCGCTCTTGTCTCTCTGTTGGTAGAAAAACTCAGTTTAGTATGGTCCCAGGATGCGTGAAGATCAAGACGCACTTTGGTCCGCGTCATCGCATGACAGTGTCCACCAAAGCGGGGCAACTCCAAACCGTCTCATGGTGAGACACTCAGTCGGCTCCCTTCACCTCGCCTGCTAGACTTAATGTTTGAAATGCAAGGGGCGGCAGAAGTATCACGAGGAGGCGGACGGCCATGGAATCACTGCAGGATGCAGCATCACTGGCGGATCTGGGACGGGAGACCCGCGAGGCATCCCGCGTCCTTGCCGCCCTTTCTCCGGAACAGCGCACAGAAGCCGTGGAGCAGATGGCCGTAGCTCTTGAGGAGTCAGTAGCGGAGATAGTGGCGGCCAACCGTGAAGACCTGGCGGCGGCGGAGGCCGAAGGGCTCTCCAGTGCCTTATACGCCCGCCTCAAGCTCGACGAGGCCAAGCTGGCATCCGAGATCGCGGGGGTACGCAGCGTGGGCCGGCTGCCCGACCCCGTCGGGCGGCGGCAGATCCGGCGTGAGTTGGACACCAACCTTATCCTCACCCGAATGACCTGTCCCGTGGGCGTGCTCGGCGTCATCTTCGAGTCGCGTCCCGATGCCGCCATCCAGATCTCAGCTCTAGCCGTCAAGTCCGGCAATGGAGCGGTACTCAAAGGCGGCCGCGAGGCCGAGCGCACCTGCCGCGCCATCATGACCGCCCTGCGGCGCGGGCTGGCGCACAGCGCCGCGCCCGCCGCCGCCCTGCAGCTTCTCACTACCCGTGAGGAGATCGCGCAGCTGCTCACGCTGGATCGCTACGTAGACCTCATCATCCCCCGCGGCTCCAACGCCTTCGTCCGCTACGTACAGGACAACACGCGCATCCCCGTCCTCGGCCATGCCGACGGAATATGTCATCTCTATATCGACCGTGCCGCCAATCTCGACAGAGCCGTTGCCCTGGCCGTGGATGCTAAGGTCCAGTACGCAGCCGCCTGCAACGCTATTGAGACGCTGCTGGTCCACAGCGCAATCGCGCCTACTTTTCTGCCGGCCGCCGCTGAAGCCCTGCGGGAGCAGGGGGTGCGACTCCTGGCCGACAATCGTGCCGCCGCCTATATCCGAGACGCACAAATCGCCACCGACGCCGACTGGGGCACCGAGTATCTGGACCTGGTGCTGACCGTCAAGACTGTAGGCTCGCTACAGGAGGCCATCGACCACATCAACACCTTCGGCTCCCGTCACACCGACGCCATTGCCACAGAGGACGCTGAGGCCGCCCGCAATTTCCTCTCCCTAGTGGACAGCGCCGGCGTATACCACAACGCTTCTACTCGCTTTGCGGACGGCTTCCGCTACGGCTTCGGAGCCGAGGTGGGCATCAGCACGCAGAAGATGCCTCCGCGCGGACCGGTGGGCCTGGAAGGCTTAGTCACGTACAAGTACCTTCTTGAAGGTACCGGACAGATAGTCGCGGATTACGCGGGATCCGAAGCGCGCCCCTTCACTCACCGCGATCTTGAAGAGTGAATACCAACCCCTCAAATATGGATGATTGTCCCTCGGGCACGACTCCACCGTTGGGAGACGCTGCGCAACATGTAACGCCGCAGGACGCCGCACGGCAGGACGCGATGATAGCGGCCACCGACAACGCCGGCACCGGCGTTGTCGGTGGTGCCGCCGCCCATCACCGCCCCTGGGGCTATTTCTTAGTGCTGGAAGACGCCTGCAATCACAAGATCAAGCGCATCGTGGTGCGCCCCGGCAAACGTCTAAGCCTTCAGCGCCACAAATACCGCTGGGAACATTGGGTGGTGCTCGCCGGATCCGCCCTGGTGACACTGGGGGAGGAAACTCTCCACCTCGCACCCGGTGAAACTATCGATATCCCCGCCGGCCAAACCCACCGCCTCGAAAACACCGGCGCAGTAGATATGGAGCTTGTGGAGGTGCAACGCGGCGAATACTGCGGAGAGGATGACATAGAACGCTTTGAGGACGACTTCGGACGTTGTTGAACAGGATCCATGCGCCGTTCTCCGTCTGTGAACGAAAGACATGCTGATCTTCCACGGACAACTCAGCAAACCACACACATTTGGCGAGCTCCGCGCGTTATCCGTTCAGTCGTGGGAATCGCCGCCTGCACCTGCATGAACGGCCAAAAACGCTACACACGTGAAGCGAATGTGCGCAACCGACAACCAACGGAGCCGACAAAACCCATAGGAACTGCCGTCATCACCGGAGCCTCCAGCGGCATAGGCGCAGCCTATGCCCGCGAGCTCGCCCGGCGCGGACTGCGCCCCGTGTTGGTTGCCCGACGCATGGGACGCCTGGAGGAGATAGCAACCACAATTCGTCGCGACACCGGAACCAGCTGTCGGATATGGAGGGCTGATCTCTCGCATCGCGAGGAAATCGAACGGGTGGCCGCCAAACTGGAGACCATCTCCGACCTGGACGTGTTGGTCAACAACGCAGGGTTGGGATTGGTAGGACGCTTCCACCACCTCGACGCCGCGGCCCACACTGCCATGATGGAGCTACACGTGACGGCTCCCACCCTCCTATCCCACGCAGCGCTCCCCGGCATGCTCCGGCGCGGCCGAGGTGCCATTGTGCTGACGGCCTCGGTGGCCGCGTTTTTCTGCCTCCCCTGCAGTGTCGACTACTGCGCCACCAAGGCATACGGAGTGGTTTTGGCCGACTGTTTGGCCCAGGAAGTACGGGGAACCGGTGTGCGTGTACAGGCTCTCTGTCCCGGCCTCGTCAAGACCGAATTCCACGAGCATCTGGGGCCGGAATGGGATTGTGTGCGGCAACTCCCGTCACCACTGTGGCTTTCACCCCAACAAGTGGTCGCAGCTTCCTTGAAAGGGCTTACAACCGACCGAACTCTGGTAATCACAGGTTTTCCCTATCGCGTGGCCGTCGCTCTGAGGCGCCGGCCCTTATTGCAGCCCGCCATCCGAGCCATCATCAGGATCGGACACCGTCGTATGTACTCGAGTACGAGGCGGCCGTAATCAAGAGGGGGACCAACCGACGCCGCCTCACCGCAACAAGAGCGGCACGTCGCCCAGAATCAGCACCTCGCCCGGCGATACCGAGTGCCATGCAAATGACTCCTCCCGTGACACCACAACCTCAGTTACCTCACTCATCCCGGAAGGAACCTCCCACACCCCCGCACCCCAGACCACGTATCGCACGGCTCCCTCGCCGGTGGTAACCCGGTAGGCATTGCACCCGTACAGACCCTCCTCAGCCAGAGCCTCCACGTGGTCGACCGGCATGAGCTCCGAAGTGAGCAACTGGAAGGAAGCGTAAGCGGAGGAATTGCGGCCTTGTTCGTCGCGCAACCCGTAACAGCGCCAGGAGTTGTCGGGAGTGTCGGGCGAGCCGATATAAGTGTGCCACAGCACAAGATCATCACCGGCTGCGTAGGCGGGCAGCACACGCCGAAAGATATCCGCCGCCTGCGACCTTGCGCTGTTTGGGTAGTTGGTGCGTTGCGACAATGTGAAGCTCGCCGAAGAACCCGTCTCCGTCAGCCAAACAGACTTATCCTCCAGGCCCACATCCATAAGCATGTCGGCCAGCGCACGTCTGGCCGCAGGGAAACGGAACCACGAAAGATAGTAGTGATAGCCGACAATATCGAACCAGTCGGAGCCGCCACCTTCCACCAAACCGGGTAACCACGAGGTGAGCTGGTAGGTATCCAAGCCGGACATCCCGGGCATCAGGATGACCGCATCCGGGTCCAGTTCGCGGATCAGTGCCGCTGCTTCCGCCAGAAAAGCCCCCTGCTCCTGGGGCGTGAAGCCATCGACGGGCAGGCACGAGGGAAGACTGTGTGTCCCCGGGGTCTCCGGATCGGCTTCCGACGCCAAGGACCCTTCTGGATCGGCGATACGCCAGTGATCCATCTCATTTCCCAGCTCCCAGTAGCGAACGTAAGGTGCATACCTCTTCACCACCGTCGTCAGATAGTCGCGGGCTTCGGCTCCCAGTGTCTTTTGAAACATGTCCTCGGATGTTGCCCACGGCGGGTTGGGAGACGCATATTGCAGCGAAAAGAGAGTGACGATAGGTTCGCTGGGCGATTTCATAAGCACCGCATCGGCCCTCTCGAACTGCCAGTCGTCATCGCGCGGTTCCACTACGTCCCAGAGCAGGTCGGCCGTGAAGAACTGCCGGTATGCCTGAACGCCCAACTCGGCAAAGTCGGCAAACACAATGTCGGGAAGCGTGAAACTCTGCACCGCTCCCTCTTCGCTCCCCCCCTGCCGTCCCATCTCATGGTCCGCCATATCGCTACCCTGGGTCCAGAAAAAGCGGATGGAGTTGACCCCGATCTGAGGCGGGGAAGACGTATTACCGGGCACGGTGGATACGCCGGTATCCGAAGATTCGGCCCCCTCCCCGAGGCCGGACGTGGAAGAAGACCTACCTGCCGTGTTGAGACTCGTATCCCCACATCCGGTAAGAACACCGAGGAGAAGCATGCAGCATACGATAACTGCCAAATACAGCCCGACAAGGGAGGACCCCATATGAGACGAATGCACACCCCACTGCTTCATAGCCGGAGGGTACCGCGATACTGTAAAGAAAATGCAACCATCTGCTGATTGCACGCCCCATAATTACACAATGTCCAATCTGTTTCGTCCCACGAACTCACTAATGGCGGCGAAGTAGTCTTCCATGGCCGTCTCGAGCAAATCATTGTGACCACCCGGCAGCGCAAGTAGGCGTTTGTCCACGGCGACCGCGTTTGTATACAACTCCTCCCCTTCCGAGAAGGGCACGATGCTGTCCCGCCGACCGTGGATGATCAGAGTGGGGATAGTCACCGAACGCAGTTTCACTTTGTTGAGAAATATGCCGTCGTCTCCGATGACATCGTCTCGATACGGGCGATGCTCAGCCCAGCGATAACGAAAGTTGTTGGCGGCTCCGCTTTCGATGATCAACCCACAGAGATCTCCCTGGTGGTGTAGAGCCACCTCGCATGCCGGGATACTGCCGATAGATCGACCCATGACAAACAGACCGGAGGAGAGACCCTGGTCCGCTAACACCTGCCGCAACGCCAAGAGAACCGCCCGCGCATCGCTCATGACATTCGTAAATGTGGGCTCCCCGTCGCTGCCGCCGTATCCCCGATAGTCCACCACAAACAGGTTGATGCCCTTCTCCAGGTATAGCGGTGCCACCCACTCGTAATCGGCCACGGTCTCGCCGTTGCCGTGGAAGTATAGGATGGTGGGAAGTTGTCGATCGCGTACCCAGAACTTGCAACCCAGGCGCGCCCCGTCCTCCATTTCGATATAGCTGGAGAGTTGAGCCCGATGCAGATCGCGCTGGGCTGAAGGATATCCATATGCATAGGCGAACGGGAACAACTGACAAAGCACCCGCGGGTCATCCAGAAAAGACAAATCATCTGTCTCCGTCACTACATCCTCCTCTACTTCTCTGCTGCTCCTCCCAACTCAGCCCAGCGGAAGCAGTCAACATCACCTCGCTCTGGTCAGAACACCGCAATATGATGGATGATGTTCAGTATGAAGCATAGCGCACAGTCATCCACACCGGCCTCGGACGTCCTGAGTCTATTCTGCGCACCCGTACGAACCTGGTTCCAGGAAACCTTCGCCGCACCCACACCACCTCAGGAACAGGGCTGGCCGCCAATCCACCGCGGTGAGCATGTTCTTCTGCTCTCCCCCACCGGTTCGGGCAAAACTCTAGCCGCCTTCCTCTGCGGTATCGACAGGATTTTCCGGGAACTGACAGAGCTGCGGCCGAACCCGGGGACGTCGCCGCCCACGCCACCGAGTCTACAGCAGGAGCGGCGGCGGCCGACCGCCGGCGCAGCGCGCCCAGGCGCCGCGCCGCAGTCGGATCACAGGGAAGAACAGATGTCACGCGGCATCCACCTGGTGTATGTCTCGCCACTGAAGGCGCTGAACAACGACATCGAGCGCAACCTCCGCGCCCCTCTTGCCGGGATCAAGCGGGCGAGCGCACGAGCGGAGGCCGAAGCCACAACAGAGGGTGACCCATCTCCTGCTACAGAGGCGGCCGAATGGGCGGGCCTCTCGCCGGCGGCCGGAACGGCCGCCGGCCGGATGTGGTGGCCGGATATCCGCACAGCCGTTCGCTCCGGCGACACGTCTACCCGCGAACGAAGGGCCATCCTCGCCAGCCCCCCGCACATTCTCATCACCACACCGGAATCGCTCTACCTCATGCTTACGAGCCCACGCGCACGTGAGCTGTTTCGCACGGTCCACACGGTCATTGTCGATGAGATCCACACCCTGGCCGGCAACAAACGAGGAGTACACTTGGCGCTCAGCCTGGAACGATTGCAGCACCTAGCGGAAGGCCGCGTCCAGCGGATCGGCCTGTCGGCCACCGCACAGCCGCTCCACGAGGTAGCACGCTTCCTGGGAGGCAACGAGTGGATGGCAGATAACCACGACAGCCCAACCGGTTCTCTCTGCAAGGAAACGGCCTCATCCCTCCGCCCGCGCCCTGTCAGAATTATCGATGCCGGTCGTCGGAAGCCGCTTGATCTGTGTGTGGAGACGGTGGTACCTGGATTCCGTAACCTGCCCGGCGACTCTATCTGGCCAACGCTGGTCGCACGCGTGTCTCGGCTCATTCACGAGCATCGAACAACGCTCATCTTTGCCAATAACCGTCGCCTTGCGGAACGCACCGCCGATCGCCTCAATGAGCAGCGCGCCGCTGAGGCCCGTGGGGAATCCGGTGCACTGATGGAGATGGGTGTGGCTACAGGAGCGGGGCTCACTGCGCTGGGTAAAGGTGACCACGAGAATCCCATCCGTGCCCACCACGGCAGCATGTCTCGCGAAATTCGTCTGGAAATGGAACAAGACCTGAAGGCCGGACGCCTGGACGCACTGGTGGGCACCTCGTCGCTGCAGCTGGGCATAGATATCGGTTCGGTGGACCTGGTGGTGCAGCTGGGTTCTCCGAAAGCGGTGTCGGAGGGACTTCAACGCGTGGGGCGGTCGGGGCACCTTGTAGGCCACACCAGTACCGGGCGCATCTTCCCGTTGCACCGCGAGGACCTGATGGAGGCCGCGGTAATAGCCGGCGGCATGCTGCGCGGCGAGGTGGAGGATACGCCGACACCCCATGCGCCGCTCGATGTCCTCGCCCAGCAGGTGGTGGCATCTGTGGCCACCGACTCGTGGCACGCGGACGACCTATTCCACCTAATCCGCCAAGCGTACCCTTACGAGGGACTCACTCCGGCGGTGTTCCACAACGTACTCGACATGCTGGCCGGTCGCTATCCCTCCGCCACCCATCGCGCATTACGGGCCCGTTTGTCATGGGACCGCGTAAACGGAGTGTTGGCCGCCCTTCCCGGCTCGCGCCTACAGGCCGTCACCAATCCAGGCACCATAACGGACCGCGGCTCCTTCGGCGCGTTCCTCCCGGACCGCAAGACACGTATCGGAGAGTTGGACGAAGAGTTCGTCTTCGAAACCCGTGTGGGCGACACCTTCATGCTGGGAGCCCAGGTTTGGCGTGTCCTGGAGATTACCGATGATCGCGTGATCGTAGGGGAGGCACCCGGCTTCACCCCACGCATGCCCTTTTGGAGAGGAGACTATCCCTGGCGACCGTACGAGCTGGGCTACCGCGTCGGCGCATTCCGTCGCGAGGTGGCCGAACGGCTCAGGGATCTAAAAGACAGGCTGGGCGTCAAGTCCTGCCGCGCGGCGCTCCACCAAGCATTAGATGCAGCCAAAGAGACTCGGGCATCCTCCCACCTCGAGACCCTGCGCATCTGGCTGGCCACAGAATATGCACTAGACGCTCCGTCCACCGACACAATCCTCGACTACATAGCGGCGCAACTGGACGGTATCGGCACCATCGCCTCGGACAACACCATCGTGCTGGAAGCATTCCACGATCCCCTAGGCGATGCCCGCCTCGTCATTCACTCTCCTTTTGGCGGAAGGGTGAACGGCCCTTGGGCGCTGGCACTGGCCGAAATCCTCCACGACCACACGGGAGCGCAGATCGAGGCCCAGACCAACGATGACGGCATACTGTTGCACGTTCCCGATTCTGACGTAGCGCTCCCCCTCGATATCGTCACTGCGCTCACACCCCAAGACGCCCGCCGCCGCATTCTGGCGGGTCTTCCCGAATCGGCGGTATTCGGCGCCCAGTTCCGCCAGAACGCCACCCGCGCTCTACTTTTACCAGGATTGCGCGGAGGCAGACGAACCCCTTTCTGGCTGCAACGTCTGCGGGCCCGCGACCTCCTGCAGACCGTCAAAGCTTTCCCTGACTTTCCCATCCTGCTGGAGACGTACCGCGACTGCCTCGAGGACGTGATGGACCTCCCTCATCTCGAGCGCGTGCTTGAAGGTATCCAACGAGGCGAGATACAGACGGTGGTGGTGGACTCTCCCACTCCGTCCCCGGCCGCCCAAAGCCTGATGCGAGACTTCATCACGGTGCACTTGTACGAATGGGATGCGCCCAGAGCCGAGCGTCGTTTCCACGACCTGGCACTCAATCTGGATTTGCTCCAAGAACTCCTCCGAGATGTCGATCTCTCCCAGCTGCTCAAGTCTGAGGCTTTGCATGAAGTAGAGTCTCGTTTGCGTCATACAGACCCGGGCACCAAAGCCCGCACAGCCGACGAGTTGGCCGTCCTCCTGGAAGAAGCCGGTGATCTCAGCAGCCATGAAGCGGCCGAGCGCTCGGCGGGCGACTCCTTCTCATGGCTCGCCCGGCTGGCGCAGGCCGGGCGAATAGGGGAGGTCCTCATTCCCACTCCTTATGGCCCCGAATCCCGCTGGATCACAACCGAAGACCGCCACACATACGAAACCGCCTTCGCCCTGGAGGACGCCGACGTCGCCAAACCCGATATCTTACGTGAAGCGGCCGCCCGACGGGTGCTCGAGCGTTTTCTCGCCGGATCGGGCCCCGTCACGCTGGACACAATCCTTCACCGCTATGCCGTGCCGCGTGAATGGGTGTCCCGTCTGCTCGATGATCTGGTATCGAGTAGACATCTGGCCCACGGGCACTTCACCCCCAGTACACCCGCATGGACCCACAGCGAAGAGCCCATTTCCCAACAAGCGCCCCTAAACGACGAGTACGTGGACGCCCACGTCCTGCAACAGCTGCATCGGCATTCGTTGTACCTGCTGCGTCGCGAGATCAAAGCCGTACCCCTCAGTGCCTACGCCGTCTTCCTGGCCGAATGGCAACATGCGACCCCCGGTACACAGCTCGAGGACGTCACCGGGTTACGTTGCGTCCTCCAACAGTTGCGGGCCCTTCCCGTGCCGGCCGTCGTATGGGAGCGAGACGTGTTGCCTGCGCGGCTTCGTCTCTATAAGCCCACCCACTTAGACCAACTGGCCACTGCCGGCGAGCTCGTCTGGGCCTGCACTGGAGGCGCCGCATCCGGTCGCACCCGCCTCATCTTCCTCCTGCGCGGAGAGGAGACTGCGCTTTTGCCTCCAGGCGACCCGGAACAGGTCGGCGGTATTGCGCGCGCAGTCCACGGCCACCTCCACCGGGAGGGCGCAGCCTTCTCAACGGAGGTGGCCGGCGGCCTCGGCCTGAGCATAGCTCAGGCCGAGGCCGCCCTCCTGGAGCTCATGCTCGCCGGTCTCGTCACCAATGACGATATCGATGTCGCCAGACGCTTCCTCCTGGGCCCAGATATCCCTCTCCAACCGACAGAGCCCCGAGTTCCCTCACTTCATCTATACGGCCGCCCGCCACGCCGGGAACTACGCGCCGCCAAGCAGCGCGTGCGTCGCAGGTTAGAACAGGAGGAGGCGCGCATCCGCACCGGACGATGGGCCCTACTCCATCGCTGGGACACAGGCGATCCGCAGTCGGCCGCCCCTGAAGAGGCCGACCTCCAGACCCGCCTCTCCCAGGACCGTCTCCTCCAAACCCACCTCCTCCTGGCACGCTACGGAGTCCTCACCCCAGCCGCCATAGATCGCGAGACCACCGGCTGGGAATGGAGCTTGCTGTTCCCTGTGCTCAAGCGCTTAGAACTGCGCGGAGAAGTGAGACGCGGCTACTTTGTACACGGGCTCCCCGGACCACAATTCGCCCTGCCCGACGCCGTAGAGCTCCTACGCGAAACCGCAGCCCGTATCGCAAAACCTATCTCCGACGGCACCCCTGAGCCCACCGTTCTCAACGCCTGCGATCCCGCCAACATCTACGGACCTGCAGTTGCCGTCCGGATTCCCTCCACCTGGATCGTACTGGATGGAGGGTTCCCCACCCTCGTGGCCGCAGACTCCGGCTCCCGCCTCACCTCGCCGCAGGAAGCAGAGCCGCACGCAATCCAAGCAGCTCTGGCAACGCTGCTGCGTTACCTCCGCAAAATACAACCTCTGACCACCGTAAGCGAGTGGAACGGCGTAAACGTATCGCAATCACCCTGGCGCGAGTATCTTACGGCAGCCGGTTTCTATCCCGACGACCCCGGCATGAGCTGGGATGGTTGGTGAGACACAACATGAAGTACCCGCCCCGGCCCTTCAAAATCAGCGCGGTGCTGTTCGATTTCGACGGCACCCTCACTCATCCCGGTGCTCTCGATTTCCCCAGATTTGCCCGCTCCATCGGGTGCCCGGCAGGACATCCGGTGCTGGAATGGATCCAAGCGCGTCCCGATGCAGAGGAACGCAGACGCTGCGGAGGCCTGCTCGAAGAATTCGAGTTGGAAGCAGCCGCCCGTTCCTTCCCCAACCCGGGTGCCGAGGAAGCGATCGCGTCGATACGAAGCCTGGGAGTTAAACTGGGCGTGCTCACGCGCAACGGTCGGGCCTCCATCAACCGGGCGCTGGCCAACTTCTCCCATCTCTCAGCCGCCCACTTCGATCTCATCATTACACGGGATACACCGCTGCCACCCAAGCCTTCCCCAGACGGCATCCTCCACGCAGCCGATCTTCTGAGCATAACCCCGGCTGAGATCATGCTGGTAGGTGACTATGTGCTCGATCTATGCGCGGCGCGCAGGGCAGGGTCGGTTGGAGTTCTTCTCCTCAACAAAGTCTCCCACAGCAACCATCCCCCCTGGCGCAACGAGGCCGACTACATCATTGCCTCTCTGGAAGAACTACCGCAGCTGGTAATGCAGGGTCTCCCTTTGCCCGGCGGAAAGCTGCCCCCGGCCCTCTTGTCTCAGTTCTTTGCCGGCCTACCTACAGACGACCCATCGCTGATAGTGAGGCCCGGTATAGGACAGGATGTCGCCTGCGTACAACTCACAGCCGGACGTAAAACGGAGTTATCGCCCGAAGACCCGTTGCCCGAGCTTCTGGCCCTCAAGACGGATCCCATCACCTTCACAACCACAGAGCCGGCCGCGTATGCAGTCCGTGTCAACGCCAACGACCTCATTACCTGCGGAGCGCATCCCCGCTGGTTCTTGGCCACCGTACTCCTCCCCATGGGTACTACCCCCTCGCAGGCGCAGATCCTTCTCTACGACTTGGCGACGGCGGTTACACGAGAAGGGCTCACACTCTGCGGAGGCCATACCGAGGTCACCGATGCGGTTTCGCGTCCGGTTATCGTAGGTTTCGCCGCCGGGACTCTGCAGCGTGCGGACCTGCGCGACAAATGTCAACTCCGGCCCGGAGACCGCCTCCTCCTGACAAAGAGGGTGGCTGTGGAAGGCACGGCCCTGCTTGCCGGAGAAGCCGCCTCTCTGCTACGCAGCCGAGGAATGAGCGACACGGAGCTCGCGTCCTGTCGCGCGCTACTCGATCAGCTCAGTGTGGTCCCTGAAGGCCGTATCGCCCTGGGTTGTCAAGGCGTCCGGGCCATGCACGATGTCACCGAGGGAGGGCTCGCCACAGCTGTGATGGAATTGAGCGAAGCGGCGGGGCGCGGCATACTGGTGGAGTTGGATCGCATCCCCTTGTACCCGGAGACCCGTCGGATGTGCTCCCTCCTGGGAATCGATGCACTGGGCCTGATCGGCTCGGGGAGCATGTTGATTGGTTGCGCACAAACAGATACTCCCAAACTGATAGCCGCTCTCGACTCTGCCGGAATAGAGGCAACCGTTTTGGGCGAAGTGCTGGATACCCCACCCGGCGTCAGCGCCACCCAGAAGGGAGCGCCCGCAAATTGGCCCGTGTTCGCCGTGGATGAGGTGGCCCGCTTCTTCCAGGAAGCGTCGTCGGGACAACACGACTCCCCGTAGAAAGACCGTCGCCGTACCCTCTCGAAAGCTCTAAACCTCCGACTTCTTCAAGCTTCCTGACTCTGTGTCCTTATCAGCACCAGCAGCATCTTAAAAGGAGTGACGGCAAGCAAAGCATGAGGCTTCCCGGCAGGCATGATGAGCATCTGACCGGCGACCACCCGGTGGGCCATTCCGGCAATGGTGATCTCCACCTCTCCCTCCAGCGCCACTACCATGGCATCGAAGGGGGCGGTGTGTTCGCTGAGCCCCTGGCCCGCATCAAACGCAAACGCTGTGACGGTTCCCTGTTCCGCCCGCACGATTTCGCGGCTGACAACCGCACCCGCCTGCATCTCCACGACATCCGCCAGCGTCACCGGAACACCGATCAAATTCTCATTCATGAAGACCTCCGTCCGTAAAGTGTTCCCTCGTTCCCCTATGGTACCCGGCCCACTTCTCCCGCAACCTTATGAGCCCAACGAGTCGTTTCCGGCAAACGATAATGGGGAGCACACCGTAGCGTCCACTCAACCGCCGTGTCCAGATCCACGAGATGGCCTACAGATACATACACCGGCCGCACACCTCTTCGTGTACGAACCGCAGCGCCTATCACTTCCTCGCCATCCATTAGTGGCACCCATGAGCCTCGGGAGGCATCGAGAGGCTCGTGTTTCCCTATGAGCAGGGTCTTGGCCACCCCCACCGTGGGGATCCCTGTCAGCACTCCCAAATGACACGCCAAACCGAAGCGGCGGGGGTGCGCATACCCTTGGCCGTCGCAGAGAATCAGATCCGGCCGAGACGCCAGCTTTCCAAGAGCATTCAGCACAGGCGGTAGCTCCCGAAACGACAGAAGTCCAGGAATATAAGGGAAAGATACCGTCACAGAGGCGGAGGCCGTCTCCACCGGCTCGAGCTCAGGATATGAGAGTACAACTGCCGCTGCCGTAGCGTATCCGCGGGGGGCGTGGGAGCACGAGGACGATTCCGCACACGTCGCCGCGGTCGACGATCTAGATGCCGGTACATGCACGTCTACACCGGCAACCAAGCGTATCGGCTCTCGCAGAGATCTCACCACCAACCGAGAGCCCAGCCGTCGCTGCAGCTCTATCGCCTCGCGAGGAGTGAGGTCCCAAGAATGCAGTTCAGCCGGCTGAATGCTCCACCTCACACAACACCCACATCAACACGGACCCACCGCAGACCTACCGCAGACCCTCCTGCCGACCTTCAGATCACGACACTTCCAGAGGCAGCAGCGCACGATCGGTCACCCGCAGGTAGCCGCGGTGGGTGATACGAAAGAAAGGTATAGCCGCAGTGGCAAGTGTGCTCAACGTAAGCAAAGGATTCTCCCAGGGCACTCCGGCAGCAGCCAGCGCCCGCTCTACCTCTTCCATAGCCTCAGCTACCTCTCTCATCGGCTCAAGAGAAACGATTCCACAGAAGGGAGCCACCAGCTCGGCCACCACCTGACCCTCCACCGCATAAACGATGCCCCCACCTGTCTCACTGAGGCGCCGCACCACAGTGCGCATGGACTTGCGATCGCAGCCCACGGCAAGCAGATCAGCCGTATCCCAGCAGATAGTGGTGCCACACGCCCCTCGCTTCAAACCGAATCCCTTGATGAGCCCCCAAAAGGCACCGCGACGACGGAGGCGATCCACGGCCAGCAAAGCAAGCACGTCCTCACCCAACCCCAAGAGGCCGTCATCGGCAGCCGTCGGCGACGAAGGCAGGGCCTTGGGGTCTAGGATCGCCTCTTTGGCGACCAGACGGCTCACCAGTTCCAGTGCCCGCAGAGGAACGCCGGGCGGCGGCGCCCACAGCTGGGCGCCGCCGCCTTCCCAATCGTCGGTCGTCTTGACCGTGTCCAGAAACTCGGGCGGATACGACACCGGTTGCGGATCCACCAGCGCCCGACCATCCTCATAGATCATGCGCCCTTCGCAGAAAATAGCCTGTGGCCAATAATCGTCCGGCGAAGGGATGACTACAGCGTCCGCGTATGCTCCCGGCGAAAACGATCCCAGCATACTTCCCAATCCAAAGTGTTCTGCCGCATTGATAGTAACCGACTGATACACACGCGCAGGCGGTATTCCCATCGCCAAGGCCGTCCTCACCGCTCCGTCGAGATACCCTTCATCGAGGAAGCCACGAGGATACTGGCCATCCGTTACCAGCACCAAGCGCCGCAGATCGATATCGCTGAAAAAGACAGGCGCCACCGCATCAAGTTCCTTGCGCACCCCACCTTGGCGCACCATGGTCCACAATCCTAGACGCAGCCGATCCAGAACCTGTGCCTCCGTGATGGGCTCGTGGCAAGACGACGGTCCCAAAGCGATGTAGGCCTGTAAGCGATCGTCGCGAGCGCCGGCGGTATGACCTTCAGCCCTTTTTCCCATGGCCACGACTGCAGCCATCAGTTCGCGCACCCGCGCTCCTTGGCCATCGTCCAGAAGTGCGATGTTCCAATACGCTTCTCCCAAACCCACGCAACGTGGGTCGGCCAGGAGATCCGCAATTTCAGCAACACCAGGAGACGCAGCCTCCTCCTCAGGAGTCAGTCCAGAGAGCGGAGCAAGCGTATAGTAGAAACGCAGAGGTTGAGCTGCAATCTGCTCCGCGATCAGTTCATAGCCGGCGCGGCCGATGATGCGGGGGAGCTCGTCGGTCTCTGCTACCACCGTGGTAACACCCGTAGGGAGGACGTAACGAACGAATTCATCCACACCGGTCTGGCCATACACATGGGTATGCGTGTCCAGCAATCCTGGTATGACCACCATACCATTGAGATCCACCCGGAACTCTGCCTTCGCACTCTCCTCCGTGACCCGCGCCACCAGCCCCTCTTTGATCCAAACGTTCAGGTTAGAAATAAATTCGCCCGTAACGCTATTAAAGATCACTCCGTTTGCCAGCACCATGTCTGGAGTCACCCGGCCGAGGGCACACTGCGCGGCCGCCCATCGCCTCTCCAGGTTAGGGGGGGTTACACTGGGACGAAACCGTCGCTCCACCGGCTCACTCCTGCAGCATCTGCTTGAGCATGAACTTGCGGACTTTGCCTAAAGCCGTACGAGGGAAATCGTCGCAGAATGTGAAATGGCGCGGAACCTTATAGCCGGCCAAATGCCGGCGAGTCCAAGCCGCCAGTTCTTCTGGGCACGGCGCATTGTGTCCGTCCGTGGAGATGATGAAGGCGTGGCCCACTTCACCCCACGTATCATCGGCTACGCCAATGATGGCCACCTCGTGGACCGCCGGATGCTGAGCCAGTACCCGTTCCACTTCGGCCGGATAAACATTCTCACCACCGGAGATGTACATATCTTTGGCTCGATCCACCAGATAATAATAGCCATCGCGGTCCCGACGCGCGAGATCTCCGGTATGCAGCCATCCTCCACGCAATACCCACTCAGTCTGCGCAGGTTCCTGCCAGTATTCTTTCATCAACACGCTGCCGCGTACCACGATCTCGCCCACCTCATCCGTAGCCACAGGCATGCCTTGGTCATTCCACACATCCACCTCAGCGTGAAATACAGGCCGCCCTACCGAGCCGGGCCGGTCGTGAACTTCCTGCTCGGAAGACCATAGGAGGATTGAGGTCTCCGTCTGTCCCATGACCTGGCGCACCGGGAAACCGTTATTCCAGCACTCGACCAGCGTCTCGGGAGTTAGCTTCTCGCCTCCGATGGCACAAACCCGCAGTGACGTCAGCTCTGCCCGGCCCTCCGCCTCCACTTTGAACAGCGAACGATAGACAGTGGGCACTCCAAGAAACTTTGTGACCTGATAGCGCTCGATATCCTCGTATGCGGCCACGGGATCGAAATGGCGATGTAGTACCAATGTCGCTCCCTTGTACAGGCAGGGCGACGTCTGGATGAACAGCCCACCGGAATGGAAAAGTGGCAGCACTACCAGCATGATGTCGTGAAAACTAAGCTCGAAAAAAATGTCCGCGTTGAGGCAGTTGAAGAAGGTCTTGGCATGCGTGAGAACAGCGCCCTTAGGCCAACCGGTAGTACCGGACGTGTACATGATGACCTGCGCCTCATTGAGATCCGTCGGAGCCAATGACGGCGTGAGGGCGGGCTGCCGGCCACTGCACTCCGCCGTCTCACGATGATAATCGAAGATGAAGGTGGCGCCGTTGGTTTCTGTTCCCGCCTCCTTGTCGCTGTGATGCGACGGCACCTGCCCCATCGCAGGATAAATACCATCACGCACGATCGCTGCCTGCAGAGGAGGCCGGTACGCGCAAAGATCGAGCTGGTCCACGGCGGTGCGTACGCTCTCGCCGAAAACAAACAGACGAGGACGGCAGTTGCGAATGAGGTAATCCAGCTCCCCAGCAGTCAACCTGAAGTTGAGGGGGACAAAGATGGCGCCCAGCCGAGCGCAGGCAAGGTACAATTCGATGAACTCAGGGCAGTTATCCAGGAGCACGGCGACCCGGTCTCCCTTCTCTATGCCCGTATCCTGCAACCAACTCGCGGTGCGGTTGGTGCGAATGTTCAACTCGCGGTAGGTTATGGGAACATGGTCCACTATTAGTGCAGCCTTATACGGATACAGTTCCGCCCATCGCTGCACCCACCACGAGCAGTTGACTGACTTCACCCCTCACCTCCCCGCCCCGAACCCAAGATCGGAGCAACCGACTTCACCACATCAAACATCATTCCATCCGTCGCAGCCATCACCGGCAGCCCCAATCGTGTCGTCATCTGTTCCGCCACTACCCAAGGTTTAGCCTTCAACATCGTTGGGCCGAAGTGGGTGAGGATTGCCCGCGACGGTCTTATCTGCTCAAGAAGTACTTCAGCATCTACTGAAGACAAGTGCCGCACACCAGGATTATGCGTCGCCAGATGGCGAACCACATTCATCACAAGCACATCGCTGTCCGCATACCCTTCAACCAAGCCGTCAAAATAGGCCGTATCGACCATAAAAGAGACGGTCTTACCATCAAGCCTAAATTTCACACCGTATGTCTCTACCTCACGGTCTACCCCATGACGGTGGGGCAACGATGTACGAAACTTCAAATCGCCCACAACATAGTCGGTTTCGGGTTCCAAGACCACCACATCGTCTAGGAAGGGGCGCAGGTAGCGTAGTACAACCGCGTTTTCACCTTCGAGGCACTCGAGAGGAGCGAACAATAGCCCTCGACGCCACAATCCGCCGCCGGTGAGGGCATCCACTAGTATATTGATATCGTTGCTGTGATCAATATGTGCATGTGTCAGCACCACGCCGTTCAGTGAGGTGACATCCACCGGCGGGCGCGATCGGGCACATCGCACCAACGTACCGGGACCGGGATCTAGTATAAGCGTGACTTCTCCGGCACTTATAACCGTGCCACCCGAAGCCCGCAATTGACGCGCAACCACAAACCTGGCCCCACCCGTACCCAGAAATTTCAGAGAGGCGGGCGTACTCATGAGTATGAAGCGTAGCACGAGAGAGGCCTCCGCCGGTAGTGCAGACTTGGTGGGTGTTCCACACGAGCCGGTTAATGGCCACTCCCCCGAGTCGGCCGACACGTTACAATCAAGATATGCACGTAAGTGGTGACACCTTGCCCGCAAATGCGGTTGACCCGATGGCCGTCTCGTCCCGTCCCACCACCGGGCGCAATGTGGTCGCGGTCACCGGCGCCACCGGACACTTGGGCAACGTGCTGGTGCGTGAGCTGTTAACCCGCGGAGTGAGGGTGCGCGCCTTGATCCCCCCCGGAGAGGACACCACCCCTCTCGCTGGGATGGATGTTGAGATGTTCACTGCAGACGTTCGCGACCTCGGCTCTCTCGTATTGGCTTTACAGGGAGTCGATATCGTGTATCACCTAGGCGGCATCGTCACCATTTCGGCAGGCATGCGCCGCCTACTCTGGGCGGTCAATGTGGAGGGTACCAAGAACGTGGCCGGCGCCTGCCTGCAGCAACGGGTCCGTCGCCTCATCTATACCAGTTCGGTGCATGCCTTTGTGGAGCCGCCGCATGGTGAGTGCATAACTGAAGACACGCCCATAGATCCAGAGCGCGTGCTGGGAGATTACGCGGCTTCCAAGGCAGCCGCCACCCTTGCTCTGCGCGAACAGTGGAAGCGAGGGCTTGACCTGGTCGTCTGCTACCCGTCAGGCATCATCGGCCCGTACGACTACAGGCCCTCTGAGATGGGACGCCTGATCCTGGAGGTGGCCGGCGGCGGTCTCAAGGCTTATGTAGACGGCGCATACAACTTCGTAGATGTGCGCGATGTGGCGGCCGGCCTGTTGGCCGCCGCCGACCACGGTCTCTCCGGAGAAGGCTACATCATGGCCGGTCATATAGTGCCTGTGTACGACTTCCTGGAGCTCGCCGCCAAAATGACAGGCGTTACCCCGCCACGCACGCGCATCCCTCCGCGCCTGGCACGGACCGTCGGCTTCCTCTCCCCTTACTATTACCGGGTGGTGGGCCAGCAACCCCTCTTCACCAGCTATTCCATGGACGTACTGCGCTCCAACTGTGAGATGTCTCACAACAAGGCGGAACGCGAACTAGGATTCCGTTCACGCCCACTACATAACACAGTGGAAGATACGATACGCTGGTTCCGCCGTACCGGACGTATCCCGGTCAACGCAAAGCGCCGAGGTGCATCGGCGGCCAATAAGTGAAGAACGCCCGGCCCAAAACGGAATCCACCGGGATAGAACCAAAATAGCGAGAGTCCCCACTCTCGATACGATTGTCTCCCATCATCCACAGTTCCTCTTCGGGAATTAGGATCGGCACCTCCAAAGTATAAATGCCACGCCTCTCCGGAACGATGTACGGTTCCTCCAACATATCTCCGTCCAAAAAGACGTAACCTTTGTTGATCTCAAGCGTCTGACCACCCACGGCGAGCACCCTCTTCACCAGCGGGATTCCTCCCCGCATGGGGTTCTCAAAAACCACGACATCCCCCACGCGCGGGGCTCGGAAGCGAAAGGTGATGCGGTCACAAAGGACACGGTCGTTCAGCTGTATGGCAGGGATCATAGAGCCGGTGGGAACCACATAAGGCTTGACCACGAAGGCCTGGATAAGCATAGCCAGGCCAAAGGCGGCCGCCACCATTAGCACCACCTCGCCCACGCGCCTCATGAGTGGGTGCATGACCTTCCTAGTCCCGCCGTGAGCGTTAGGCTCAACCCGAGCCGACTTCTGAGCGCTCTCGTCCGCGCCGGAGCCGTCGAAGGGAACGGGAGTTCTTTCAGGCAATGACGTACCCGCATCGGGCAGACGAATCGGCGGCGTTCTGTCGTCAGACGTACTCACGACAACTCACGATACACCCTCCGGCCCGCTCCTGCCTGAGCACGATATACTGTTATTTGGTGGTCAACCGTCCGCTGTGCCCAAACAATCCTGCCAAAACCACCACACCACATACCCGGCAACGGAGAGTATTCATGCCTACCACCGCCATAACCGCTATCGTATTCGACCTCGACGGTGTGCTCATCGATTCCAACCGCATCTGGGGAGAGGTGGTCACGAACTTCGTTCGCCGCCAAGGGGGCACATGGCGCGCACCCACTCCTGAAGAAGCCATGGCCGGCAGCAACTCCGCTGAGTGGTCGTCTTGGTTCAAGGAGACGTGCAGGCTCGCCATGTCGGCGCAGGATGTTCGCGATGGGATAATTGCCGGCATCATCGAGTCCTACCATCGCCATCTACCACTCATGCCGGGAGCAGTCGACACGGTGAGACTCCTGGCGCAGCACTTCAAGGTGGGGCTCGCTTCAGCATCGCCGCGCAAAGTGATTGATCTGGTACTCGAGCATGGAGGGCTGGCACCATACTTCGAAGCCACCGTCTCTGCGGACGAGGTACTTAAAGGCAAGCCCGATCCTCAAGTTTACGTTGATGCATGCCGCCGACTGGGCGTCCACGCGGCCGAGAGCGTTGCGGTGGAAGACGCTCCCGACGGTCTGCGCGCCGCCAAGGCCGCCGGTCTCTGGACCATCGCCGTCCCGCCGGTCCATCCGTCTGCTGCCGACGAAAATCGTCGCCTGGCAGATCTCATGGTGGACGACATTCGTCGGATAACTCCGGAGGTGGTGGCGTCTGTTTTGGAGTAGACGCATAGCCAATCGGTCTCCGGGGGATACTAGATAGAACCCATTCGAGGGAGCCGCATGCCCAACCGTCTGGCCCTGGAAACCAGCCCTTATCTGCTCCAACACGCCGGCAACCCCGTCGATTGGTACCCGTGGGGACCCGAGGCGCTGGAACGCGCACAGCTTGAGAATCTGCCCATCTTCCTCAGTATCGGCTACGCAGCCTGCCACTGGTGTCACGTCATGGAACGGGAATCGTTCGCGGACCCCGGCGTTGCGGCCTTCATGAACGCCAACTACGTGTGTATCAAAGTGGATCGCGAAGAGCGCCCCGATCTTGACTCCATCTACATGCAGGCCGTGGTTGCCTTCACCGGGCGAGGGGGCTGGCCCATGAGCGTGTGGCTGACTCCGGCCGGGGAGCCGT
>JAAYZX010000080.1 GCA_012514635.1 Actinomycetota bacterium | reverse complement strand
TCGCACCGATCCGGAGGTAGCCAAGCACATCCACGAGAGCCCCAAGAGCATGATCATCCCCTTGAGCATCTTGGCAGTGCTCTCGGTCGGCGCCGGACTTTTGATGGGTTTCCCACCGGAGGGTGGCTGGATCCACAACTTCCTGGGGCCGGTTTTTGCACCTGCCAACCAGATACTCCAAGTTGAGCACCACGCGTTCGGCGCACTCGATGTCGTCCTCATGATTGTCTCGGTGGCCGTTGCCCTAGCGGGAATCGCACTTGCGTACCTCTTCTACGTCAAACGGCCCGACGAACTGCCCCAGAAAGCGGGGGAGCGGGCCGGCTGGCTATACCGAGCCGTACACAACAAGTGGTACATCGACGAGATCTACGATGCCACCATCATCCGCCTGGTGGTCGATGGATCCCGTTGGGTATACCGCTGGTTTGACTCGGCAGTTATCGACGGCCTTGTCAATCTGGCCGGAAAGATCTGGGTCTTCTTCGGGAAGATGATCCGCCCCTTCCAGACAGGGCGCGCTCAGAACTACGCGCTGATCATGTTCCTAGCGGTCTTTGTCATCGTCGCGGTGATCGTCCTCTAGGGCGCTCCGTAGGAGGTAGTGAGAGAGTGGAATTCGGTTTCGCTGAGCAAATCGGCTTCAGGGCACTGACCGTTCTCACCTTCCTGCCGGCGGTGGGAGCCCTGATCATGCTCCTCTTCATGAGGAAACGAGAGAGCGCGTACAAGGCCACGGCCTTGGTGACGGCACTGGTCACCTTTGCCCTGTCCCTCTACATGCTCACCAAGTTCAAGACCGGCACGGCGGACTTCCAGTTCGTCGAGAACTTCCTGTGGATCCCCGGCCTGGGCATCAACTTCCACCTTGGAGTGGACGGGATCTCCATGCTGCTGATCCTCTTGACCAGCTTCTTGACCATCATCGCGATTTTAGGATCTTGGAACTACGTGAAGGACCGTCAACTCGCCTTCTTCATCAGTCTGCTGCTGCTGGAGACGGGCATGATCGGTGTCTTTGCGGCCATGGACCTATTCGTGTTCTACGTCTTCTGGGAAGTACAGCTCATACCCATGTACTTCCTGATCGGTATCTGGGGTGGCGAACGTCGCATCTACGCCGCCATCAAGTTCTTCTTGTACACCTTTGTGGGATCGGTGCTCATGTTGGTGGCCATCATCGGAATTGTATGGTGGTACAGCAAGAACGCCGGCGTCACCACGTTCGACATAATGACGCTACAACAGGCGGGCTTCCCATATAATGTGCAGGCCCTTGCTTTTGTAGGGTTCTTCATAGCCTTCGCCATCAAAGTACCCATGTTCCCTGTTCATACCTGGCTTCCTGACGCACACGTCGAGGCCCCTACTGCCGGTTCCGTGATCCTTGCCGGTATCCTACTCAAGATGGGCGTCTACGGTATGATCCGCTTTTGCATCGGCTTCTTCCCGGAGGTCTCGGTGAAAGCCGTCCCCTGGGTGATGATCCTATCAGTGATCGGCATCATTTACGGGGCGGCCATGTCCCTGATCCAACCGGATATGAAGAAACTGGTTGCCTACTCTTCGGTCAGCCACATGGGCTTTGTGACCGCCGGGCTCTTCGCTTTCAACCTTCAAGGCGTGCAGGGTTCCGTAATTCAGATGATCAACCACGGCATCCTCACCGGCGCCCTGTTCCAGATGGTGGGGTTCTTCTATGAACGTAGTCACACACGGTTGATAAAGGACTACGGGGGGGTGGCCAAACCCATGCCGGTTGCGGCAGCCTTCTTCAGCCTATTCGTGCTGGGCAGCCTGGGCCTACCCGGCCTCAACGGCTTCATAGGTGAGTTCCTGATTCTGGTAGGCGTCTTCCAGTATGCGAAGGTGTTCGCAGTTCTGGCCTCCATCGGCATTATCCTGGGTGCGGCCTACCTTCTCTGGATGTACCAACGCACCATGTTCCAGGAACTCAAGAACAAGAAGTGGCTCAAAGTCGGCGACCTCAACGCTCGCGAGATTGTCACATTGGTCCCGCTCGCCGGTCTGGCTCTCTTCATCGGCGTCTACCCGGCTCCGTTGTTCAATCTGCTGGCGGCGCCGTCACAGAACATCGTGGCGCAGGTTCAGCCCTACATGGCCGAATACGGCGGCAGCTTCTTGAAACTGGCAAGCTCGATCTTTGGAGGAGGCTTCTAGATGGAATGGCCCGACATCATACCCATCCTCCCCGAGATCATCGTAGCCGTCGCAGCGCTTCTGGTACTGCTGGTCGAGCCGTTCCTCAAGGCCGATAAGACGGCGGTCATCTCTATCGCGCTGGTAGGCGTGCTGGCCTCCGCCGTTGCCGCCTTTGCGCTAGGAGGCGAAGTCCGCTCTGCCTTCTCAGGCATGATCGTCCTGAACACGTACGCCGTGTTCTTCAAAGTGCTGTTCGCAGCGGCGGCCTTCATCACCATACTTATGTCCCCCCGATACCTTGAGACTGGCGGCCGCCATCTCGGTGAATACTACGCACTTGTGCTCTTTGCGTTGATCGGCATGGACATACTGGCGGCCGCTCGAGACTTCGTAGCGTTTTACGTTGCCTTGGAGCTCATGGCCATCAGCAGCTACCTTCTGGCCGGCTTCTACCGGTACCGCATCAAGTCCAACGAGTCTGCTCTAAAGTACTTTGTGACAGGCACCTTCGCTTCAGCATTTACTCTGTTCGGCATCAGCATCATCTACGGGCTGACGGGCACCACCAACTACGAACACATCAACTTCGCATTGGCCGGCACCGGCAATGGAACTATCGTTGCTTTTGCCACAGCCATGGTCGTTGCAGGGCTGGGCTTCAAAGTGAGCATGGCACCGTTCCATATGTGGACACCGGACGTGTATCACGGCGCTCCCACTACCATTGCAGCCTTCTTCTCCGTGGGCCCCAAGGCAGCCGGTTTCTCGGCCATCCTTATCATCTTCGCCACGGTATTTGAGTCCTCGGCTGCGTTCTGGAGCACTCTCTTCATAGTGCTCTCGGTTATCACTATGTTCGTCGGCAGCGTCATGGCCATCGCGCAAACCAACATGAAACGCATGCTGGCATACTCATCCATTGTGCATGTCGGTTACTTGTTGACGGGACTGGCCGCTTTGGGACGAGGGGCCACTAACCTAGCCGGCGAGTCCATCATGCTCTATCTTGCCGCCTACACCGTCATGAATCTCGGCGCCTTCGGCATCCTGACATACCTCAAGAGCCAGCGCCCCGACGAATTCGATTACTCGCTCAAGAGCTTCGCCGGTCTTGGTAGGCGATCTCCTTGGGCCGCCGTGCTCCTTACGCTGTTCCTCTTCTCGCTTACGGGGATTCCCGGCACGGCCGGCTTTATCGGCAAGTTCTACCTATTCACCGCAGTAGTACGCGCCGACCTGGTATGGCTGGCCGTAGTGGCCGTGATCTTCAGCGCCATCAGTGCATACTACTACCTGCGCCTGATGGTATACATGTTCTTCAAGGAACCCGAGGTCGACTTCCAGACAGTAGAACCCATACAAGGTACTCTGGCGGCAGCTATTGCTCTCAGCGCCGTGGGTGTACTGTACATAGGCCTCTTGCCCTCCTGGGTTTGGGACAACGCGCTGCGCGCCTTCTCCAACTTCTTTGGATAGCGGGTCTGCGCGAGTTTGTTGATTTGTTAGCGATGAAAGCGAGAGGGCCGGTCTCCATTCGGAGACCGGCCCTCTCGCTTTTTGCCTTCTTAGTACCCTACGGCTGCACCCTTGACAAGTCCAGCCGTCACAGTTCGTCAGGCAGGTCCCTCAATTCAGCCAGACTGAATACGGGCCCATCTACGCAGACATATTTGGGGCCAAGATTGCAACGCCCGCATATGCCGATCCCGCACTTCATGCGCTTCTCGAGCGTGGTATAGACCTGCTCGTCCGCGAACCCCAGCTTCTGCAGAGCCTGCAAGACAAACTTAATCATGATGGGCGGGCCACACGTGACCGCCACGGTATTTGCGGGCGCCGGCGCCAACTCTTCCAGCACAGCCGGCACAAAGCCCACACGACCGTCCCATCCGGGGAAAGGTGCATCCACCGTTATCACGGTATTTATGTCGGACCGGGCTTCCCACTCATCGATATCATATTGGTATGTGAGATCCACCGGCGTACGAGCTCCGTAGAGAATGGTAATGTCCTGGTACTCTGCGCGCTGTTCCAGCGTATAGAGGATTGTGGCGCGGAGGGCGGCCGAACCGATACCGCCCATGACGTAGAGTAGGTTCTTCCCCTTCCACTCCTCTACCGGAAATCCGCGTCCCATCGGCGCTCGTACCCCAACCTTATCCCTCTCTGATAGACAGTGAAGCCCAATGGTCACCTCGCCCGCCTGCATGACCGAGAACTGCAGATATTCCTTTTCAGAAGGGCTCGAGTTGATAGCAAAAGTTGCCTCCCCGATACCCAGCACTCCCAACTGACCTACCTGTCCCGGCTGAAATGAAAATCCAGCCTGTACCTGCTCATCGTCGAAACGCACGCGGAAAGACTTGATATTCGGAGTCTCCTGAATGATCTCGACTACTGTCGCTGTCTCCGGTAAATACGGATTACCCGCATACCGAGCCGCTCTTGCGATCGAGGAGCCGAGTTCGACATCTGCGAATGTCAAGCGACGTCGTTCACTGCTAACGGCTTCGTCGCTCATGCCTCCCCCTTCTCCGCGGTCGTTTCAGCAGACATCGTCCGCAGTACCTCCCGAATGTCAACATGCGTAGGGCAGTACATGATGCACCGGCCGCATCCTGAGCACAGCAGGCTGTCGTATTTATCGGGGTAGTACCAGAACTTGTGACTGAAACGGTTGCGAAACCGCGCATGTTTGGACTCGCGTGGATTGTGTCCCGACGTCTCCAGCGTGTACATGGGATTGAAGCAGTTGTCCCAACAACGAAAACGCTCGCCTGTGCCTTCGACGATTTCATCGTTGATATTGAAGCAGTAGCAGCTGGGACATACATAGGTGCAGGTTCCACAGGAGATACAACGCATAGCCAGATCGTGCCACACAGGGCTATCGAAGCCTGCCTTGAGACCCTCCCGGACGCCATCCAGTTCAAAGGGAACATTAACCCCGGCTTCCGCTGCCTGCTTGGCTGCTACCGCGGACTCTTCCACCTCCGGCTGCGCCTTCTCAAAGACCGATCTCTCCACGAGGCTCTCGCCTTTGGGGGTCACGGCTTCCACGGCAAACCCGCCCTCAATCTCCGTCATAAGTACGTCTACGCCTTCGGTGCCGGCAGGACTTCCCCCCAGTGCCCGGCAGAAACATGTCGACCGAGGTGTCCGACACGTAACGGCGATGATGGTGGTGTTATTCCGCCGAACATTGTAATAGGGATCAAAATAGAAGCCACCGTAGCCGCCGAATACATTATCCATCTGAGAGAGTCCGCGCGCATCGCAGGGCCGCAACCCCAGGATGATCTGCGCTGAATCGTCCATGCCGGCTGCGGAACCCAGCCCGGGTTCACCCTGAGATCCTCCGCCCACGTCTGCAACCAGCAACAACTCCTGTGCAACCGGCGGCACCTCGGCCACCACTTCACCGCCTTCGCTCTCTACCAACTGTCGCAGCTCTTCGCGAGTCTGGTCCGTGAACTCCGGCCTTTGGGCCGAGCAGACCATAAGGTATCGATACTCTAAATATGTCTCTGTCTGAGGAAAGACGTTTTCTTTGGGCGACTGCCTGGCCAGAAACACATCCAACTCCACGTCCACATCAGGGGCCCAGCGATCGAACTGCACCACACCGTTCTGCTGCTTGACGGGGACCCAGACTTCAGCCGCAGTTGACAGATCAGCTAGGAGAGTGGGAAGTTGGTCGCGTGCAAGGAACTTCATGACGGCCACCTCCTCACTGCTCACCGAGAGCGTCGTCGATATTGAAGGTCTGGAAGACCGGCTTGTCCTCCACGTTCAATCCCGCCTGGAATCCCAGCATTTCAAATAGTTCTTTGTTCATCTTACGATGCAGAAGATAGAGCGGAATCTCCACGGGACATGAACGATCGCACGCACCGCACGAGGGGCAGCGCCCTGCCACGTGAAACATGTGGACCATCTGGAACATGAGGTTCTCCTTGGCAGCCACCTTCTGGCCTACCAACGCCGGTCGCCGCGATCTGTTCACACACTGATCCCAGCAGTAGCACACCGGGCAAACATGTATACAGGCGAAACAGCGGATACACGTGGCAAACGCATCTGCCAGCACACGATCCTTCTCCTCGGCACTGAGGGCTTCGTATTCCTCCAGTCCCGGAAAACGCGGTGGCCCCTCGGGTTGAGGGAGCAACTCGCCGGCCAGATCATCGTAGTAGCGAGGATTGGGAAAGTCGCAGGAAGCACATTGTTCCAGCAACAGCTCCTCATAGGCCAACTCTTTGGTCTCCCCACCGCGTGTGGTAACAACAACCTGCTCGCCCTGAAAGGCTATGTCGATCACTTCGTCGGAGAAGGCCTTCTCCAAGCGACGGCGATCGATAATGCCGTCACAAGGCACACCCACCACGTACAGGCGCTCTTTGTCCACCAGAGTTTCCTGCAAAAGCGCAACCAGCGTACGACTATCACAGCCTTTCACGCACACCCCAATGCGCGCATCCGGAGGATCCGGCATCTTGCGTTTGAGAAAAGTAGTTAGATTGTGGTGGCAGAGCGGGTTCCACAGCAGCATATCGCATTCGTCCACATTGCGGACAAAGGCAGGTATGACCTCAGACGGGACGTGGCCCGCCTTCCAACCAATGAAGTAGTCGACCTTCCCCTCTGTCAACGCCTGACGAGCCAGTTCACGGATCCGATCCTGGCGCGCAATCTCCGCCCCGCTCACAGCGCCCCCCCCTGACGCGGCCCCAACTCGCCGACCTTCGTCACGAAATTCGTGACCACCTGCTGCCATCGAGCAGCTTCAGACGCTGAGACCCACGTATACGTATAACGCTCCGGCTCAATGCCCAAGTGAGGAAGCATGCGCTTCAGCAGCTCGAACTTGCGGCGCGCGTAATAGTTGCCTTCCGAGTAGTGGCAGTCACCGGGATGGCAACCGCTGATCAAGACTCCATCCGCACCCTTCTCAAAGGCTTTGAGCGCAAGCAAAGGATCAACCCGACCCGTGCAGGGTACGCGCATAACGCGAAAATCATAGGGTTGTTTCAGGCGGGCGGTACCGGCACCGTCTGCACCGGCGTAACTACACCAGTTACACACGATAGCAATGATCTTGACATTGCCGCTGGAGTCCGTCATAACCTCATCCTCCCTACCCCAGCAGGGCTTCCTCGAGTTGATCGATCAGCGAATCCGTGGTGAAGCCCTTGAGTGAGATGCAGTTGACGGGGCAGGTAGCCACACAGATACCGCAACCCTGGCAGACCGTCTCGATGACGTGGCTCCGGCTTGTTCCGTCACGCAGCTCCTGCTTTTCCGGAGCGCTGAACGGGCACACATCGATACATTTCCAGCAGCCCACGCACCGGCTCTGATCCACCACCGCAACTTCCGGGCTGGTCTTGAGCTTATCCTTGGCAAGAAGTCCCAATACCTTGGAGGCCGTACCCGATGCCTGAGCCACAGATGTAGGGATATCTTTGGGTGATTGGCATGCGCCGGCCAGAAATATACCGGCCGTGTTCGTCTCCACCGGGCGCAATTTGGGGTGAGATTCTTTGAAAAAACCAAACTCATCGTACGAGATGTTCAGAGTCTGGGCTAATTGTGGGGCGCCCTCGGCCGATGTAGTGCCGGTGGCCAGGATCACAAGATCAGCGGGAATCTCGACCTGATGTCCCAGCAGCGTATCCATCCCACGCACCATTACTTTGCCATTGTCCTCGTAGAGCTTCGAAACCCGGCCCCGCACATAATTGACACCAAACTCCGACTGTGCGCGTTTTATGAATTCCTCGTAACCTTTGCCGGTAGCACGAATATCGATGTAGAAGACGTATACATCCGTATCGTCACCACAGTGACTCTTGGTGAGAATGGCCTGCTTGGCAGTGTACATGCAGCACACGCTGGAACAGTATGGTCTACCCACTGCTTCATCACGTGAGCCAACACACTGGATGAAAACGACGGTCTTAGGCTCTTCGTGATTAGAGATACGGTGTACATGCCCACCCGTGGGACCGGATGCATTGAGCATCCGCTCATACTGCAGTCCTGAAATGACGTCTGGAATACGACCTCCACCGTACTGTGGGTAGTACTCCTCCCAGGGGAACACATCCATGCCCGTGGCCACAACAATGGCCCCTACCTTGCGCTGAACATAAGTATCCTGCTGATCGTAATCGATGGCATTGGCAGGACACACCCGCGAGCATACGCGACACTTCCCCTGCTGGAACCAGCGGCAGTAGTCCGTTTGTATGGCCGCACGCTTAGGAACCGCCTGAGGAAAAGGAATGTAGATGGCCTTGGTTTCGGCGAGACCTGCGTTAAAATAGTCCGGGCCACGCGCAGGGCACTTCTGTACGCATAACTCACAACCAATACAGCGGTTCCAGTCCACCATAGCCGCTTTGCGCTTGATGTCTACCACGAAGTTGCCGACGTACCCCTGCACCCTGTCTACTTCTGAGTAGGCCATAATGGTTATGTTCTCGTGGTGGGCCGCATCAACCATGCGCGGCGTCAGGATGCACGCGGAACAGTCAATTGTGGGGAAGGTCTTATCGAGACGAGCCATGGTGCCACCAATGGTGGTCTCCCGCTCCACAATGGTAACCTTGAGACCGGCGTCCGCCAGATCAAGAGCCACCTGAATACCAGCCACTCCGCCACCGATGACCAGCACATCCTTGTTGACGTCCACTTCATTCGGGAACAACGGCTCGGCAGTTCGAACCTTAGCCACAGCCATCTTAATAATCTCGTAAGCCTTCTCCGTGGCCAATTCTTTGTCATCATGTATCCATGAGCAATGCTCTCGGATGTTGGCCATCTCAAACAGATGGGGGTTGAGACCGGCGTCCTCAACACAGCGCCGAAAAGTGACTTCGTGCATCTGAGGAGAACACGCTGCTACAACAACACGGGTCAGCCCCTTTTCACGGATGGCCCGTTGAATACCAGCTTGGCCCGGCTCTGAGCACGTGTACATCACATCTTCAGTATGAACGACGTCTTTCAGCTCCGCAGCGCGCTCGGCCAAACCATGACTGTCCACCGTGGCCGCGATATTAGTACCGCAGTGGCAGATGAAGACTCCAATTCTCATTCGTCCGCCTCCGCCGTTTCGTCAGCTCCAGTCCCCGCCGCTTTGGCCACCCGACGACGCTCCCGGTCTTGTCGAGCTGCCTCCTTGGTCCGCTCACGGGCTTCCCGCTCAGCGGCCACGCGTGCCTCTTCTTCCCGAAATGCCTTCGCCTCTCTAACGACCCCCTCCAGCAAAGGCACCGGATCGACCGAGTGCTTGTCCAAGAGCAACTGTTCTGACGAGAAACCCAATGCGTAGCCGATAACCTGCGTGAGATATAGAATGGGCATGTGGAAATCCGTGCCGAAGGCGGCATTAATCTGACCTTGGCGCAGATCCAGATTCTGGTGGCACAAGGGACAGGCAACCACGACGGCCTCAGCACCGGCCTGCACGGCCTGATCGAGCACTTTGCGGCTCAGGCGGCGGTGAATCTCGCGCTTTGGCATGCCAACGCTGGCGCCACAACATTCCGTCTTGTAGTTCCAGTACTTGACATTAACTCCAGCTGCGCTGAGTAAACGATCCATGGTCATAGGTTGTTCGTCGTCACATTCAGAGGTCAGCTCATACGGACGGCCCAGCAGGCACCCGTAGTACGGCACCACATTAAGAAGCACGAGATCCGTTTTGATAGCTGCTCTGATGCGCTCCTCGCCCGCCTTCTCCAGGAGCACTTCCGGAAGGGTCATAACCCGCACCGCACCTTCGTACGGCCGGTCCAGCAATTCGTTAACCTCTGCACGGAATTCGGGATCTTCCTGGATCTCCAGTTCGGCGTCTTTCTCGCGCTGAAAACAAGAGGGGCATGGAGCGAACATCTCGTCCCCCACAGTAGCTGCCTGACGCAGATTCCGCGCGGCGAGCGCCTGGGCCAACACGTGGTCGGTCATATGTGCGGGCGAGGAACCGCAACAAGTCCAGTCAGGGATCTCCACAAAATCGACCCCCAGCGCCTGCAGCACCAGCTTTGTAGAACGATCGAATTCAGCCGCCGAATGGCGCAAAGAACATCCCGGATAGTACGTAAGGCGACTCACGACGCCTTCTCCTTTGCCCTGCCCATGGCCTTCCTGTAGATGCGTCCTACCTCGTCGGCCCCCGCCGCCTTCTTGGGTAGGACCTCCACCTTGCCCTTCGTCAGCATCGGTAGCCCCAGCTCAGCGTCATTGAGGAAATGTTTGGACAGCATGTTGTACCGCAGCAGCATGAAGGCCTCTGCAAGACGCCCGTAACGGGCAACATTCTCTAGAAACACGCGATTGAACACAGCGGCATCTTCAGGAACCTGCACATCGCGGGCCACGGCAACCATCTTCAGGTCTTCGAATATACCCGCAACATCGATATTGCGCGGGCAGCGGGCGGTACACGTCAAACACTGCACGCATAGCTGTACCGCACTGGATTTGAGCACCTCGTCTACCAGCCCCACCTGGAGCATGCGCATAACCTGATTAGGTGCATAATCGAACGTGAATGCAGCAGGGCATCCGGCTGAGCAATTCCCACATTGGTAGCAGGCGGTCACATCCGCCCTGACCCTCTGCAGCAGTCTCTCCCGGAATTCCGCCGCCTCTTGGGTATCGTATCGGATCACACCGGACCTCCCAGCGGGTCCACTACTGACTGACCGACCAACCAGTCGATTGCAGTATAACACCACACTGCGGAGAAGCGACACTCTTACGTGCCCTCTCCGCCCCAAATTAACTCACTTCTTACCGACCTCCGAGTAGTCGGTCCTTCGCTGAATCGGAATGAAGCCCGCAGCATGAATTGCGTGCTCCAAGTCGGCACGACCTGCGGTGAAGGTTACGCCCGCCGACCGCACCACGTTTTCTTCAATCATGGTGCTGCCCATATCGTTGGCCCCGAAATGGAGTGCCACCTGGCCCACCTTCAACCCTTGCGTCACCCATGATGCCTGGATATTGCTCACATTGTCCAGGTACAGGCGCGAAACCGCTATCATCATGAGGTATTCCACGCCGGTGGCCCGCGCTCCCTGCCCCTCCAGCGAAGTGTTCTTCTCCTGGAAGGTCCATGGAATGAAGGCCCGAAATCCACCCGTATCGTCCTGGAGCGAACGGATCCTGTGCAGGTGCTCCACCCGATCCTCTATCGTGTCTACGCTTCCAAACATCATGGTTGCGGTGCTGCTCATACCTAGACCATGCGCTTGGCGCATAACCTGTATCCACTCGTCCGCAGTGGCTTTGCCGGGGGCCACCTCCCGCCGCACCCGATCAACCAGAATCTCGGCGCCCCCGCCCGGAAGCGAGTCTAGGCCGGCCGCCTGCAACTTCTCAAGTGTGACACGCACGTCGATGCCGCTCAGACGAGCCATGTACACGATCTCCGGGGGAGAAAGAGAGTGAATATCCAGACCGGGGACTTCGCGCTTAAGGGTTCGGAACAACCGCTCGAAGTACGTAACATCCAGCTCCGGATGCAGACCACCCTGCAACATCACACCCGTGCCTCCCAACCGCAACGTCTCCCGAGCCTTCTCGACTATCTCCTCGGTGCTGAGTACATACGCCTCGGGCGAATGCGGGGGACGGAAGAACGCACAGAACCGGCAACCGGAAACACACACATTGGTGTAGTTTATATTGCGATCAACAATATAAGTGACCCGCCCACCGGGCAGCAACCTCCGCCGCCGCTCGTTGGCCAAACGTCCAAGCGTGATCAGATCCTTGGATTGCAGCAGAAGCAGCGCTTCTTCGTCAGACAGGCGCACTCCGCGTCTCACCCGATCGAGCAGCGCCCCGTGTGCGACAATCAGGTCTATGCGACCTGCGGCGGCCCGGCCTCCGGCGGGCCTCACCGCATTTCTCCTTCCCCAACCATCTCATCGATAAAACGAAGTGCGGGCACCTCGGGCAACTCTCCCGCTTGGTGGGCAAGTTGGTAGAACCGCAGCAACCCCGCCTGGTAGGCCTCTTCAAAGCCGTAGTGTAGAACTTCAAAATAGCGAGTGAGGCACGAACGCCCAAAACGATAGTGCCCTCGAGCGGACTCTACCATTTCAGCAGCCCGACCTCGGCTATAGGCCATGGCGCCGGCCAGCTCTTTCTCTACTTCTGCCAGGTCCCCCGACCGGCGCCGCAAGAAGTCCGCCCGCGCCGCCCACACCGCATATACCATGGGAAGCCCCGTCCACGCATTCCATAAGACCCCTAGATCGTAGCGAATGGTCTCCTCCAGAGGAAAATACATGGCTTCCAGCCCCTGATCGCCGATCAACAGCACCGCATCGCACCGGTTGAGCTCTTCCTCGGAACTTCCCCGCATCTCCGAGTAGTGGACCTCCCGCCGGTACCGCAACCGCAGCAACGTCTTCAGAAGCACCACAGAAGTTGCGCTCTGCGGGGTTAGCGCGATCGTCTCCAACTCCTCGAGGGGTCTGCGACAAACAAGCTGGATGGAGTCCACTGCACCCCGCGACGATATGGAGAGACGACGCGACAGAGCCAGCAGGCGGTGATTCAGCGCGTAGGCTATGGAGCTGATGGGACCAAAGTCGATGGTACCGGCCACAAGCATACGATTGAGATCTGTGGGCACACCGGCCTGCAACTCGAATGGTGTAGTTGTCGAACTGCGCTTCCCTAGACCGTAATAGAGCGGGTAACAGTTGAGGAACTCAATATGTCCCACGCGCACAGGGCGCAGAGTCCGCGATACATTGTTGGTTTGGCATTCATCCATGGGCTGCGCATCACTGGTATGCATGTCACTGGAGTACACGTCACTCATAGACACGTACCGTGTTGTAGAAGGTGTCGCGCTCCACAGGCACCAAGCCGGCAGCCTTTATCTCCCGCACCAGCTCATGCACCGACATCTCTCCGTCAGTCACCCCGCCGGCCATGCGCGTGATCACCTCCTCTACAACGGTGCCTTCGAGATCGTCGGCTCCAAAGTGCAGAGCGGTCTGAGCAAGCTTCAATCCCAACATGATCCAGTAGGCTTTAATGTGCGCGAAGTTATCGAGCAGGAGACGAGAAACGGCTACCATAGTGAGGTCTTCCACTCCAGTGGGGCTCAGCAAATGAGAGAGCCGCGTGTTGGCCGGATGAAACGACAAAGGGATGAACGCCTGAAAGCCCCCCGTCTCATCCTGCGCCTCCCGCAGCCTGACCAGGTGGTCAACTCGTTCTTCCACCGTTTCCACATGCCCGTACAACATAGTGGCATTTGTGGGCAGTCCGCAACGATGAGCCTTCTTGTGCACCTCCAACCACTCTTCAGCGGAGATCTTGCTTGGACAGACCTGGTCGCGTACGCGCTGTGCAAAGATCTCGGCGCCTCCTCCAGGCAGGCTGCTCAGCCCCACAGCCTTGAGCTCCAGGAGCACCTCCTCGACCGATAGCCCCGAGGAACCGGCAAAATGAGCTATCTCCGAGGCGGTGAAAGCCGTGAGCGTGACATGAGGAGCCACCTCGTACAGCCGGGCGATCATCTCTTTTACTTCGTCGAAGCCCAGACCCGGATGCTCTCCTCCCACGATGTGGAATTCAGTAACACCCTGGGCGGCCGACACCGTCGCCTTTTCCACGATCTCCTCTAAGCTGAGGCTATACGCCCCCTCCTCGCCTTCGCTGCGCGAGAAAGCGCAGAACACACATCGATTCTTGCAGATGTTAGTGTGATTGATGTGACGGTTGCGCACAAAATAGACGGTGTCCCCCGATTTGCGACGCCGTACCATATCGGCCAATCCGCCCAGCCACAGAAGGTCACCTTCTTGAAAGAGGGCCAGCCCGTCCTCAAACGTGAGCCGTCGTCCTTCTTCAACCTTTCGCTCGATGATAGTACGAGACGTCAATACCACCTCACTCCACAAACGCGTGATGTATGGCGATTATCCCACCCGCGACGATCTCGTATCTCGGCTCCACCAAACCCGCCCCTTCCATGATCCGAGACAGACCGCCGGGATCAGGAAATCGCCGCACCGACAAGGGCAGGTACCTGTAAGCATCGCCGTTGCGAGCCGTCAGACGTCCAAGGTGAGGCACCACACGATCGAACCACACCCCGTAAAACTGCTTGAACCCAGGCACCCGAGGTCGCGTGATCTCCAAACAGACAACTCTGCCGCCGGATCTGCACACCCGCCGCATCTCTGAAAACGCCTGCGATACATCGCTCACGTTGCGCATACCGAAGCCCACCGTGCACGCGTCGAAGGATCCATCATCGAAAGGCAGATCGAGAACGTCACCCCTCACGAAATCCACCCACAACTGGTTACGGCCACACTTCTCCCGAGCTACGGACAACATCTCCGAGGAGAAGTCCAACCCCACCACTCTTCCGTTCCGCCCCACAGCCCGACGCAGAGCAAAGGCTAGATCTCCCGTGCCACAACACACATCCAGAGCTGCCGATTCCTGCTCCACACAGGAAAGCAACACCGCCAGATCCCTCCAACGGTCATGTAGACCCGCAGTCATGAGGGAATTCATCCGGTCGTACGAGCGCGCAATGTCATCAAACATGAACCGCACGCGCGATGGCTCCGGGTTGGTGTCAACCGGCTTCATGCCGCTTCGGCCTGTGGCATTACAAGCATCAAGCTGGGCATTTTTCCACCAATACCGACACCAACACAAAAAAGAAGAATGCTACGCTCAGAATGCTGTTCATGGTCAGAAAAGCAAGATCCACTCTCCTGAGATCTCCCGCCCGTATGATGTAGTTCTCATAACCCAGTATGACAGCGCACAATCCTACACCAATGAAGTAGATCACACCGCGATGTGTCGCTAGACCTACGGCGACCAGCAGGCCCACTGCCACCAGATGGAACGCGCGCGTGAACCACACGGCGGCGTCAAGCCCCAGATCCGCCGGAACGGAATGGATGCCATGCCTGCGATCAAAATCGACGTCTAAACCCGCATAGATGATATCGAAACCGGCGATCCAGAGAGCAACCGCCCCACCCAGGAGAAATGCCTGCGGGTCCACACGGCCGGTCACCGCCACCCACGCACCCACGGGACCCAAACCTATGGTGCACCCCAGCCACAAGTGACACAACCACGTCACCCGCTTAGTGAACGGATAGATCACAAACGGCGCAACTACCACAGGCCATAGATAGCGTGTGATCACCGGTAGCTGAAAAGTAGCAGCAACCAGAACCACCCACGATACCGTGCAAAACACCCATACCTCACTGCGTCTCAACAGTCCCGAAGGCAACTCCCTACCCGCCGTCCGCGGATTCAGAGCGTCGATGCGTACATCGAACAGCCGATTCAACGCCATAGCCAGGCTACGTGCTGCGACCATGACCACCGTGATCCATACCATGCGGCAGAAACTGGGGATACGTTCTTCCGCAAGAAACGCCCCTGCATACGCAAAGGGCAGTGCAAAAACAGTGTGCTCAAACTTGATCAGGCGCACGAAGAGCCGCACATACGCCCCAAACGAGGCCACCGCTCGGCTGATTGCTCTCATCAGCTTCCGGTGTTCACGGTCGGTGGATCCACCGCCTCAGCAACTGTTGCGGACCATCTAACCCAAGCTGGGGCCAGAGTGTGTCAATTCTTGCTCGTACTTCAGGATCCATCACCAACTTTTCAGGCCATACCCGCTGATGCCCCTCCTGCGGCCAAGTGCGGGTGGCGTCGATCCCCACCTTGGAGCCCCAACCCTCGTGTGGTGAGCTGTGGTCAAGAATGTCAAGTGGACCCTCTGTGAAGAGGAAGTCGCGCTTGGGATCGACGTTGCTGAACACATGGAAGGCGAGACTCTGGTAATCGTGCACATCGACATCCTCATCAACCACGATCACGCATTTGGTGAACTGCATCTGTCCCGTGCCCCAGACGGCGTGCATGATCTTGCGAGCATGCATGGGGTATGCCTTGCGTATCGAGAGAATAGCGCAGTTGTGAAAGACACCGGCAGCCGGAAGATCCATGTCGACAACCTCGGGTAGAGTCAAACGCAACAAAGGCAGGAAAAGACGTTCCGTAGCCTTGGCCAAATAGCAGTCTTCCATAGGAGGTATACCGACGAGGGTAGCTGCATAGATGGGATCTTTTCGGTGCGTCAGAGCCGTCACGTGGAAAACCGGATACTGAGCGGCCGGCGAGTAAAAGCCTGTGTGATCTCCGAAAGGACCCTCCAAGCGAGTCTCGTCGGGATCCACGTACCCTTCCAGCACGAATTCGGTGTGCGCCGGCACCTCCAGATCCACAGACACGCAGCGCACCATCTCCACAGCTCCACCGCGCAGGAACCCTGCAAAGAGCATCTCATCCAACCCTCCGGGCAAGGGCGCGGTAGCCGCATACGTAACCGCCGGATCCGTGCCGATAGCCACGGCGACTTCCAATCTGCCCGGCGACCGCCGGTAGTGCTCTGCCGCATCTTTATGGATGTGCCAATGCATGCCGGTGGTGTTATGGTTGAATACTTGGAGTCTATACATCCCGGCGTTGCGTCGCCCGGTTACCGGATGTTTTGTGAAGACAACGGGTAAAGTAATGAACGGCCCGCCATCTCCCGGCCAGCAGGTGAGCACCGGAAGAAGCCCGAGATCCACATCCTCACCACGATACACAATCTCCTGACAGAGACCTTCTTTAATGGTGCGCGGGCCGAAACCCGCCATAGATCGCAGCCGACCCAGCGCGCGCAACCTGTCCCCAAAACCCTGTGGCATCTCCAGCGCAGTCAGTTCCGCGATTCTGCCCGCCAACTCCTCCAATGAGGAGCAGCGCAGCGCAGCCGCCATGCGACTCTCACTACCGAACTGATTGGTGAGAATAGGTACTCGATGGCCTTTGGGACGATTGAACAGGAGCGCGGGTCCTCCCCGCTTGCTGACCCGATCTGTGATCTCGGATATCTCGAGAACAGCGTCTACTTCAGCATCAATATGTACCAGCTCTTTGCCGGCCTGCAACAGCTTGATGAAGTCCCGCAGATCCTTCATAGCTCAATGAAGGTTATCACAGGCGGCCGGACCTTCGGCGCCCCACCCGTCTGCTAACATGGCCAGGAGACCGGTACGCCAATGAGGCAGACCGGCACCGAGACACGCGGGGAATCGGGAGGGTACCATCCATGGCTCTGAGTGACAAAGACTTCCTAGGCCTGGAGGTCGTTGGTCTGGACGAAGCTGCCATCGTCGGCACCGTACAAGGTCTAATCGTAGACGACGCGGCGCGTGCCGTGGTGGCTCTGATTATCGATACCGGCGCCTACCAATCCCGCGTCGTACCCTATGCGGCTGTGCAGAGCGTAGGTGATGATGCAGTCGTCATCTCCTCAGCAGCAGAGGCCACTCTTATCACGGAAGCTCCGGCGCTTGAAAAACAGGCGCAGCGGGATATACAACTATCCGGGTGCCTGGTGCTAACCGAGGCCGGACAAGTCCTGGGAGTGATCGACGATTTCTTCATCGATGCCGCCACCGGCACCATAACCGAACTGGAGATTGAGCCGGCCATAGGAGAGGGTCAAGAAACGTTCCGCGTGCCCGCTGATATCTTGCTGCAGGTGGGTGACGAGATCGTGATTGTGCGTGTACCGGCATCTCTTCCGACTCCCGACTCAACAACCTCCTCCGCGACTTCGTCCCTCCGGACCATCCTGGACTCCGACATGATAGGGTTGCAAATAGTCGCCCGTGATGAGGCCGCTATCGTAGGGCAAGTGGACGCACTCATTGTTGACGAACAACAACTGGTGTTGGCCGGATTCTTGGTGAACCTCGGTCTTTATGATCCCCTCGTTCTCCCACGCGAGAAGGCTTCCGTCGTTGGTCCAGATGCATTGCTGGTGGATAGCGCCGCTGACATCTCTCCTCTGTCCGCCAACTCACCACTTGAAGAACTGGCCTCCAGACGCGGCATGGTAGCCGAATCGCGGGCGGTGACAATCTCAGGTAGATCTGTAGGACGCATATCGCATCTGTACATAGACGCCGATGACGGGTCCATCCTCGGACTCCAGTTTGTGCCAACCGTTGTGCCCGCGGGCAGACCGAACTCCCTTCTCCTGCCGCTGTCCTGCGTGGTCAAGATAGGGAAGGGCCTTGCTGTCGTCACGGACGACTATGCCTCCTGCCTCTCTACTGTTCCCACAACCCACCAAGAGCACTCTGCAGCGCCACCCTCCCCGCCCGGTGTAACGCTCACCGTAGTAGAGACCACCCCGGCCGCAGAGATGCCCACCCAGATTGCCGAGATCCCAGACACCGATGCCGGGCCTACTGAGGCACGGGAGTCGATCCTGCCGGAAGAGTCGCAACCGGTTTTGGAGTCTACCGAGGCTCATACGCCGGCGGAAGGCGCGTCGCAGCACTTTCTATTGGGCAAGCACCTTATGCGTCGGCTGGAGCTACCATCGGGAGAAGTATTGGCAGAAGCGGGGGACATGGTAACCGCCGAGCTGATCCGGCAGGTGAAGGAGCACAACCTACTTCTGGTGCTCTCCCTCAACGTGGAGTAGCCGCAGGCACCCCCCGGTAGACTTCGAGGGTTTGCTCCGCCGCAGTGCCCCACTTGAATTGGGCGGACTGCCTGAACCCTTCCTCCCGCAACCCGGCCGACTCTTCAGATTGTGTCACAACCCGTACGATGCAATCCGTTAGTTGTTGTGTCGAGGTAGGGTTGAAGAGTAGAGCCGCTCTTCCCGTCACCTCCGGAAGAGCCGACGAATTGGAGACCACACACGGTGTGCCACAGGCCATAGCCTCCAAGGGCGGTAAACCAAAGCCTTCGTATAGCGATGGAAACACGAACACCGCGGCGCCCGAGTAGACGGCGGGCAGATCCCGATTCCTGATGTACCCAGGAAAATGAACGAGATCACGGAGGCCGCGCTTCCGCGCCACTGCTTTGGTGGCGCGGAAGGCGGCCTCCTGAGGTCCCGCAAGCACCAGAGGGAGCGGATGAGGAAGCCTTTCCTGCAGGGCCTGCCAGGCATCTAGAAGCAGAGTCAAGTTCTTGTGCGGCCGAAACTCCCCAATCCAGAACGCATACCACTCCGGTAATGCATACGTGGTACGCACATCAGCGAGTGCTTCCTCGTCTGTGACCGGGTGAAATTGATCGGATACCCCATTGTGAATAACTCTCACCCGCGCCAAGTCCACCCCCGCATAGACGCTGAGCGTGGAGAGAGAGATTTGTGAGACGGTGATCACGCACGAAGCCTGACGAAGTGCCTGCAGCAACCGCGCCTTGTAGCGCGAGCGCAAGAACGGATTGCGTACCGACCGCGGGTAGATCAACGGAATAACATCGTGAATGGTGCAGATGAGAGGGACCGGCGGATCCGGAGGGGTGAGATGGCAGGGCACGTGGAGTAGGTCGACCTGGTGCGCTGCAACAAGTTCCGAAAAATGTCTGCCCCCCGTCTTGGACTCCGGCGCCAGATCGGTTCCAACCAAGCGCAGGTTTCGAGACGGCGGAATGAGATCCTGCATCTGATCCTGGCAGAACACGACCAGCTCGAGCTCCATACGCACATATTCCTGCAGTAGGTTGCGGGAATATGTACCCACCCCCGCCCAGTCCAACGTGCGCGCATCGAATCCTATCCGCATACTCCCGCCTCTGCCGCGCAAGACTTCCCGCCATGATGCACACTCGATTTTATCAGAGCTAATGCTACAGCCATTCCCGACCGATATAGTAGACTGTAGTTGATGCTCACAGCTACATCCCGTACACATATCGAGGCGGGCAATTTGACCTCCAACAATAAATCGATCAACCCAGTGCCCCAGATTGGAGGCCCGCTGAGCCGCAAAGCAGAGGCGTTGCTCGCGGCGCACAGGCTCCAGATAGCCAAGGGGTGGCTGGGACGAGTTATCGAGGAAATAGATGATCTATCTACCCTGGAGTCATTCCCAACTCAGGCGAGTATCCGTGCTTCGGTTGACCTCCTGGACGGCCTGGCACTCGCCCTGCACGACGACAGGGCGCTCGTTGAATTCGAACCCGGCGGTCTCTACTACCAGAAGGCGGCAACCCTGGGCCTGGTGGGCTCCGGCCGCTCAAGCGATCTCATAACGGTTGCGCGGAGCATGCAGGCCCTGGAGGAATCTATTTGGGAGATGATGATCGACGCCTTTCGCAAGGACGACAAAGATCTCCTGCGACTCGTGATGCGATTACGCAGAGCCCTGATCGGTATCGCCGCAGCAGCCACAGAATCTTGCTATGAGCGTGCCAACTCCGAATTGGACCGCATGGCCCATACCGACCCGCTCACTGATCTGCACAACCGTCGCTACCTCTCACGTGAACTGGAACGGCACATAGAGATGTACCGACGATACCATCGCGCGTTCTCCATCATCATGCTGGATATGGACAATCTCAAGTGGCTCAACGACACCTACGGTCACGCGGCCGGAGACGCCGCTCTGCAGCATGTAGCAACCATCATGCGCGCCAATATCCGCGACGTCGACTTCGCCT
>JAAYZX010000079.1 GCA_012514635.1 Actinomycetota bacterium | reverse complement strand
CGCATGTTCTTGGGGAAGTACATGTCCCGGACGATCTTCAGGCAAAGTTCCGGGAGAAGTTCTGCCGTGGGCCTGGTCTCAGCGGTTGATACGTAGTACACGAATCGACGGCCGTTCTCTTCACGAATCTGCAGATCCGCCGGAGTCGCGCCTTTGGCACGGGCGAACCCCACGGCAGCAGACGTTGGATTACCGGCAACGTCGAAGGCGGCCTCCACCGCCGGCCCTCTCTGCGCCGTCTCCCGTGGAGTCTGACTCTCCGGCACACTCAAGATCTGAACGGCGATCCTTCGCGGCGACACCAGCACATGTACCGATTGGGAGTCAATCTTCACCTCTGCGGCGGCAAATAGCCCCGCCACCCGCGAGGGTAGCTGATCCAGTACCGCATGGCAGGCGGAGGAAGGAAGCTCCTCAGTTCCAATCTCGAGCAGAAAGTCACGTGCCATGTCAGACCTCCTCCGCGATCGAGGTCATATAGGCCTCAGCCACCCGCCGGGCGATATTGCGCACGCGCGCGATGTAACCCGTGCGCTCCGTAACACTCAAGGCTCCGCGCGAGTCCATGACGTTGAAAGTATGAGAGCATTTAAGGACGAAGTCGTAAGCGGGCAGAGGCAGACCGTGTGCCAGACACGATTCGCACTCCTGTTCGTAGTCGGCGAAGTGGCGCTGCAGGGACGACACATCCGCAATATCGAAATGATATGCGGACCATTGGGCCTCGTTGGCACGATGCACGTCTCCATACGTCAAACCCGGCACCCAAACCAAATCAAAGGCGCTGTCCACCCCCTGCAGGAACATGGCCAGGCGCTCGGTCCCGTAGGTCAATTCCACAGGGATGGGATCAAGATCGAAGCCGCCCACCTGCTGGAAGTAGGTGAACTGAGTGATCTCCATACCGTCGATCCACACCTCCCACCCCAAGCCCCATGCTCCCAGCGTGGGTGATTCCCAATCATCTTCCACGAAGCGCACATCGTGCTGAGCCAAGTTGATCCCCAGATACTCCAAGGAGGCGAGGAACAGATCCTGGATATCATGTGGTGCAGGCTTGAGGATCACCTGATACTGGTAGTAATGCCCCAACCGATAGGGATTCTCACCGTAACGACCGTCGGTAGGACGGATGGAGGGCTCCAGGTAAGCCACCTTCCATGGATCGGGACCCAAGGATTTAAGAAACGTAGCAGGATTGAAGGTGCCCGCACCCACCTCAGTGTGCCAGGGGTGCCAGATAACACAGCCACGCTCAGCCCAGAAATTCTGCAACCGCAACAAGATGTCTTGAAATGTGGGTCTCTCACCGCTCACAATTGATCCTCAGAAGTAGCCGGGTATTGGGGAAGTCCGATTGTAACAAACGCTGTGGGCGGAACCACCGTCTCGCGCCGACCCACTCCGACACCGCAGATACCAATCGGTTTTTGTCACTAGATCGTCAATCGTCCGTCAACCCCAACTGCTGCATGCCCTGCTGACGCAGCTTGAACTTCTGCACCTTCCCGGTGACGGTCATAGGAAAATCGTCCACAATCAGCCAGTAGCGGGGAATCTTATAGTGGGCGATGTGCCCCCTGCACAACTCGCGGAACTCCTCCATAGTGGGCGCCGCATGGCCTTCGCGTAGCTTCACGAACGCCAGCACCTCTTCACCCATCTTCCGATCCGGCACTCCCACCACATAGGCATCGCTGATCATGGGGAGGCCGTGCAGGAACTCCTCGATCTCGCGCGGGTAGAGGTTCTCACCACCACGAATCACGAGGTCTTTCATGCGACCGGTAATACTGACGTATCCCTGTTCGTCCATCATCCCCAGGTCGCCGGTGTGCAGCCACCGTTTTTCATCGATCGCCTCCGCCGTAGCCTCGGGTCGATTATCGTAACGGACCATGACGTGGTAACCACGCACGCAGAGCTCTCCCTGGCTACCGCGTGGCAGAGTGCGCCCTGTGGCCACGTCCACTATCTTGACCTCCTGATGAGGAAGCACCTTGCCAATGGTGGCCACCCTGCGCTCCACCGAATCGAGACTGGAGGTAAGCGTGCACAGCGGGCTGGCCTCGGTCAACCCGTATCCTATCTGCATATCGGCCATTTTCATGCGATCGATGACCGCCCTCATCAAGTCCACCGGACAGGGAGCACCCGCCATGATTCCCGTGCGTAATGAGCTCAGATCAAACTCAGCAAAACGCGGATGCTCGAGCTCGGCGATGAACATGGTGGGCACACCGTGCAACACCGTACACCGCTCTTCCGACACCGCCGTCAAAACGGCCTCCGCATCGAAAGTGGCCGAGGTCAGCACCAGGGTGGCGCCCACACTCAACGCCAGCAGGCTTGTCAACACCATCCCGAAACAGTGGTAGAAGGGAAGCGGAACACAGACGCGATCCTCCTCTGAAACCTCCAACGCATGCGCCACCAGATATGCGTTGTTCAATATGTTGTGGTGGGTGAGGGTTACCCCTTTGGGAAGTCCGGTAGTGCCGGACGTATATTGAATGTTGATGTCGTCGTCGCAGTCGAGAAGGCTTTCGCGCGCGACCAGCTCGGAATCATTAACGCCCGCACCCCGCTCCTTGAGCTCGGTGAAGTTGAACATGCCGGGATAGCTCCCTTGGCCAATCACCACCGCCTGACGCAAATGAGGAAAATCGGCGGCATCAATGGCACGGTCGGCACGACTGTCAGCATCCTTGATATGAGGACAGACCTGATCAATCATGGCTAGGTAGTCGGAGCTCTTGTAGGTCT
>JAAYZX010000012.1 GCA_012514635.1 Actinomycetota bacterium | reverse complement strand
CGGAGAATCCCAGATTGATTTCGCGTGGCAAAAACTCTCCAACATTTAGCTCCGCAGCATACTTGTCCAGCAGTTTCCCGTTGCGTCGAGCCGATGCCTCCACCAGTTGCCCCAGCGTCACTCCCCGAATGACGGGTGGCCGCTGGAAGGACATACCTATTCCCAACCGTGCCCGCTCATTGATAGGCAAATCAGTGATGTCCTGTCCCTTGAAGATGATGCGTCCCTCTGTGACCGTATAACCACTGAAGCCCATAACGGTATTGACGAGAGTGGTTTTGCCTGAACCGTTCGGCCCGAATATGGCGTGCACTTCACCGGGATTAATGCGTAGGTTGATGCCCTTCAGCACCGGCTTATCTCCGACATTCACATGAAGATCTTGTATATCGAGGAGCGGCGTTGTTTCCATGTCTACCTCGCTTTTTGGAACAACAGCGTGTACCCACATCGGTGATAGTCCGTACACATGGCAGATTATAGAGCGGACCGACGAGAGTGCCACCACGCATCCGCACGGCAATCGATCACGATTCTACCCTTCACCGCAGGAAATAGAGAAGCAGGGGCACAGTCACCACACTGGCCACTGTCGTTATGAGGACAACAGACGATACCAACTCAGATTCATTGCGATACTTGGCGCAGAGAATCGAGGCAAACACGGCCGTGGGCATAGCCGCATCAAATATGACCACCGCTCTAGCCACACCCGTGAAACGAAAGAGGACGGCAGCGGCTACACCCAGCAGGAAACCGCCTCCCATCCGAATAGCACCAGCGGTGATGGCGGTGGGCCAAGCAGTAGGTCGGATCCCGGCGATATCTACCCCTGCCACAATCAGTACCAGGGGAATGGCCGCCTGTCCAATGAATTCCAGCGTACCCATAATGAGTGCCGGCGGTTGTACATGCGCCAGATTGAAGATAAGGCCGCCTACGGCGCCATAAATCAACGGGACCCGCAAAACCTCCTTGACGCTGTCCTTCCAATTCTCAGCACGGTAGGCAATGTGAACTCCCCACGTGTAGATCAGCAAGGCATTCGGTATGTAGAAGAGCGTAGCCACAGCGAGACCCTCTGCCCCGAAAGCTAAATAGATGATAGGAAAGGGAATGTTAACGCTGTTCATGAATATGATTGCCAGATACAGCCCTGAGTGCTGCTGACGCGTGATTCGGAAGAACACCCAAGCCAGAGCGTAACTGCCCAAGGCCACGAAAACGGCGGCAGCCCACAGTTTCGCCGCTTCTCCCAGGATAATAGGTTTGTCCAGCATCGAGGTAAAAGCCAAGGCGGGAAGGGTTATATACATGGCTACGTCGATCACGCTACGCAGATCTACATTGGACAGCCGTCCAAAGACGTAACCCACCCCCATGGTGGCGAAGGTGGGGAGAACTATCTCAATAATAGAAGCCAAGATATTGACATGATACTCTGACCATCGCGTATATTTAGTATTTTTTATCCAGTCGATGGGAGTACAACATCACGCAACCACGTGCCGACAAAATTCTCCAACACGGTTGGTCTCACCGCTTCGATCTTATTCCCGAACCCATCGCGCTCCTGGACTGCGAGCAACGTGTGGTAGCGGTCAATCCGGCCATGGCGACCATCATGGGCAGGGAGCCGGCCCAATGCCATGGAGAGCACTGTTATAGACTGATCCACGACACAATCAGCCCCCCAGCGAGTGCCCTTTTCATCACGCATTGGCCTCCGGCACGCCCATATCTTCACACATATCTTCCAAGGGGTTGGGGGGTATTTCCAGGTCACCGTCACCCCCATTCTGAACGAGACGGGAGCTCCCGTCCAGGTTCTTGGCGTCTCCCGCGACATCACCAAGAGAAAGTGTGCTGAGGAGTCACTACGAGAAAGTGAAGACGAATACCGCACCCTGGTAGAGAACAGCCACGATCTCATCTTCATCTTTCGAGAGAACCGCTGCCTCCTACGGCAGGCGCCGAATCCGTGGCGAGGAAGCCGTAAGCATGATCCATTCCGGCACCGCACCCATAGATTGCGTCGTGCTCGACCTGGTGATGCCCGGCCTCGACGGAATGGCCACTCTAGAGCTACTGCGCGCTGCCAAAGCGGAGCTTCCTGTCATCCTCTCCAGCGGCTACGATGGGCGCGAACTGGGAAACCTCCCCTCCGAGACCACCGGCGTATCCTTCCTACAGAAACCCTACACATTGGATCGGCTGCACAAGAAACTTCTGCGCGTACTGGACTCAGGCCTGGAATATCAAACGGAGTAAGCGGGAACATCAAGAAATATGGTCACTGTACCGCGAGCACAGGGAGAAGACCATATGGCAGACGAAAGCACAGAGAGGCAATCCGACATGTCGGATACACGTAACCCGACTTCTGGCGGAACTGAGAGCCAGGAACCGCCGACTGGAGACACGGCAAGCAAAGAGCCCGACACCGGAGACGCATGGAAAGAAGTGGGTTCCCAGTTCCATGCGTTGGGCGCCGGCCTCGCTTCGGCTTTCGGCACGGCCTGGAAAAGCGAGGAGAACAGAAAACATCTCAAAGAAATGCGCAGCGGCCTGGAAGCCATGGTGAACGAGTTGGGCACGGCCATAAAAGAAAGTACCGCTTCGCCGGAGGCTCAGCAGGTAAAAACCGAGGCAGGCAAGACTCTCGAAACAGTGAGGACGGCAGGCGAAAAGACCGTCCGAGAGATCAAACCGAAACTCCTGGCTGCGCTCGCCTCCGCAAACGAGGAACTACAAAAGCTCCTGGCCGGGATGCGCAAAGAGGACTCAACCGACACCAACGCGGCACAACCTGCTCCGCCGTCGCCCACTGCCGCGGGCCCCGAGGAAAGCACCGACTGAGCGACTGGGGGGGAGTGCGGCCGCACTCCCCCCAGTCGCCTTAACTGCGGAACACCTTCGTCGCTGAAACCTGCTCTCTTGGTTTGACCACAATCCGGTCGATATTGACGTGAGAAGGACGACTGACGGCCCAGGCAATACAGTCGGCCACATCCTCAGCTCTGAGCGGAGTCATGCCCTCGTAAACCTGCGCAGCCCTCTCCTGGTCACCCCCAAAGCGCACCAAACTGAACTCAGTCTCCACCATCCCCGGATTGATCTCCGTCACGCGTACCGGGCGTCCCATCAACTCCAGCCGCAGCGTTTCCGCCAGAACCGTCTCGGCATGCTTGGCCGCCGTGTAGCCGGCTCCGCCTTCGTATACCTCGAGTCCCGCAATGGAGCTCACAATGACGATATGTCCGTCACCCGAGGCTTCTATTTTGGGCAGAAGAGCCTGAGTCATGCGCAGAGTACCCAATACATTGGCATCAAACATCCAACGCCATCGTGATTCGTCGGCTTCAGCCACCGGCTCAAGGCCCAAAGCGCCGCCGGCGTTATTGATCAGCACGTGACAGGCAGGAACTCGGTTGCAAAACTCGGCAACACCCGCCCGGTCGGTCACATCCAGGAATCGCGCGTGCGCTCCCAACGGTCTCGCTACGGCTTCCAACCGATCGAGCCTCCGCGCACCCAAGTGCAGCTCGAAACCCTCGGCCGCCAAGCGTTCTGCTGTCGCGGCACCGATCCCGCTGCTCGCCCCCGTCACTACCGCGATCTTCCGCGCCACGCTATCCTCCTTTTTCCCGGTCGCCGGGCCACCGGTGTCGCCTACGTCGGCAGTCCGTCTGTTTCAACTTCTGACTATACCTGTATCGCCCCTTCTTCACCCGCCATCTGCGCCCATGAGTGACGAGAGGTACAATGACCGCGTGATATCGGGGCGCACATGGGCTGCACTGGCGGTCGCCAAACAGGCGGCCTTCTGGTCCCGCAGGCTGCATCGAGGGGGCGGGGAGGCCCTCCCGGGCCTTATTGCGGAAAGATTGTCGCCACGCATCCTTACCGAACTGACGGAGACGCTGCCCCAGGGCACAGTAATTGTCACAGGGACCAACGGCAAGACAACCACTTCGCTGGCAATGGATCTCGTCCTATCCGCCCAGGGGCTCCGTGTCCTACGCAACCGTGGAGGGTCCAATTTAACCCGCGGCCTGGTGTCGGCCCTGGTTCAAAGCAGCAGTCTGGTCAACCCACGCCCCAGGGAAGATATCGCCCTTTTTGAAGTGGACGAAGCAACGATGCCGCAGGCCACAGCACAGGTGTCTCCCCGGTTGATCCTTGTCACCAACGTCTTCCAGGACCAGCTTGATCGTTTTGGCGATATCAACACCACCGCCTCCCTCATCCGTCGCGGGATAGAGCAGGCGCCCGAAGCCGCACTGGTGCTGAACGCCGACGACCCCGTGGTGGCAGCACTGGGTCGAGATCGCGCACGAGTCATCTACTATGGCCTGGACGACACGTCTCTGCATGCTCGGACCGAACCGTCAATCGATACTATCGGCTGCCCGCTTTGCCACTCCCCTCTACACTTTGAGCGGCGTTACTTCTCGCACTTGGGCCACTTCCGGTGTGACCGGTGCGGGTTTACTCGACCCCGTCCTCGGATCACGGCTCGAAACGTAAGACTGGGATCCGCCGAGATATCAGCCTCCGTGATGGCCGGAGACCGCATTCTGCCGCTTGTCTCCGGCCTCTCCGGTCTCTACAACCTCTACAATCTGCTTGCTGCCGTCGCGGCAACAGAAGTGTTGGACGTGAATCCAAAGTCAGCCCTAGATACCCTGACCACCATGGAGCCTCCCTTTGGTCGCTTGGAGCGCTTTGTCCTCCATGGTCGCACCGGGATCATGCACCTGGTCAAGAACCCAACCGGCTTCAACCAAGTCATCGACAACGTATCGGCGTGGGACGCAGGACCAGCGGCTCTGCTCTGTCTCAACGACAACCCGGCCGACGGCACAGATGTCTCCTGGATCTGGGACGTGGATTTTGCGCCTCTGGCCGTATCGTTTCACATTCTGATCGTGAGTGGCACTCGTGCCGCCGAACTGGCACTGCGCCTCAAGTATGCGGGAATGCCCATGGAACGCGTCATAGTGGAACCGGATCTCTTGACGGCACTAGACTCAGCCGTCCGGCTTGTCGAAGAGTCCGCCGTCCTCAATATCCTGACCACCTACACAGCCATGCTGGAGCTGCGAGCCGGCCTTGTCCGCCGTGGTGTGCTGCAGGAGTACTGGCGATGACCGCATCTCTCGGGATCCACATCTTCCATCTCTATCCTCGACACATGAATCTGCACGGAGACGCGGGCAACGTGACCGTCTTGGCCTCCCGGATGCACCGGCGCGATTTCTGTGTGGAGGTGACACAGGTAGATCCCGGCGACCACCCTGATCTGTCCCAAGCCGACCTGCTGTTCTTGGGTGGGGGACAGGATCAGGGGCAGCGAGCGATAGCCGCACATCTGTTCCAGTTGGGTGAGCAGATCCGCGGGCTGGTAGCAAAAGGTCTGCCGGCACTCGCCGTCAGTGGAGGATTTCAGCTGTTCACACGCTCCATCCGCACTATGGATGGAGATGAGCTTCCCGGGATCTCGGTCTTCGACGGCTACACGGTGGACGGCACCAAGCGGTGCGTGGGTAACGTGGTGGTGAATGCTGCCGTACTCTTTGCAGCGTACCCGTCCCAACACGCAAATCCAGCCGCCCCCCTTGAGAGCTATCCCCACACCTTGGTGGGTTTTGAGAATCATAGTGGCTTGACCTACCTACAGGACGAAACCTCTATACTGGGACCCGTGATCGTAGGGTGCGGTAACAAAGGCGACGGGTCGGGTGAAGGCGCCGTCGTCAACAACGCCATCGGTACTTACCTACACGGTCCCGTCCTTCCTAAGAATCCGCACCTGGCGGACCTACTCCTCTCAGCCGCCCTGCGCCACCGATACGGGAGCGAAATTGATCTTGAGCCCTTGGACGACACGGTGGAATTACGCGCCCACACGGTCGCTATCGAGCGCGCACAGGCCGCACGCACCGCTCGGCGCCTCCGGCGCTGAGCCGGCATCCATGGAGCTTGATTTTGGATGAGGTAAGAACACTGGTCGACAACGCCGCCTCCAAGGATAATGTACCGCGCATGGATCGACATAAGAACCGGAAGGGCGAGTCCAAACAGAGCCACACCGGAGGTTCTCAGATTGTCTTCCGCGAACACGGACAAGCATCTGATCTACTTGGATAATGCGGCCACCTCTTGGCCCAAACCGCCGGAGGTAGCCGCCGCCATGGCCGCATACCTGGCCGAATCGGGCGGAAATCCAGGGCGATCGGGACATCGGCTGTCAATTGCCGCCGGTCGTGTGGTGCTGGAAGCACGAGAAGCGGTAGCCTCCCTCTTCAACGTAGACGATCCTTTCCGCGTGATCTTCACCCTCAATGCCACTCACGCGCTTAACACAGCCCTCTTCGGCCTCCTGCAACCCGGGGACCGGGCGGTGACCACGGCCATGGAGCACAACTCGATCATGCGACCATTGAGAGAATTGGAACGTCGTGGCGTTGAGGTAGTGGTGATTCCCTGCGATACGGCCGGCTTCGTCGACGTCGATCGCTTCCAACATGAACTGGCACAAGGAGCCCGCGTGGCCTGCTTTCAGCATGCCAGCAACGTCAGCGGAACCATCCAGCCATTGGAACTGCTCGTCACCGCAGCGCGGGCGGCCGGCAGTTACACGGTAGTGGACGCAGCCCAGACCGCCGGTGTATTACCCATCGATGTCACGGCGACAGACATAGATCTACTGGCCTTCACGGGTCACAAGGGGTTGCAGGGACCCCCGGGTACGGGTGGATTGGTGTTGGGACCTTCGTTCGACCCTGAGACATTGCAACCTCTTGTTCGCGGCGGAACGGGGAGCCGATCCGAATTTGAAGAGCATCCCAACATGCTGCCGGATCGCTTCGAGGCCGGTACGCCAAACGGCGTGGGCCTGGCCGGGTTGGCGGCGGCCATCGATGTCCTGACCAAACGGACCGTCCGGCGCGTACGAGCCGAAGAACAGGACCTCACAGCCCGGCTCCAACTGGCATTGGCCGCCATCCCCGGAGTACGAATCTATGGCCCGCTCGACCCCTCTCTCAGGACTGCGGTGCTGGCCATTCGCATTGAGAACGTAGCGCAGGACGAAGTAGGACTGATACTGGACGAGGAATTCGGCGTGCTCACCCGAGTGGGTCTGCACTGCGCTCCCGCCGCTCACCGCACGCTGGGCACATTTCCCGATGGTGCCGTCCGCCTCTCTCTCGGCTACTCCACCTCTCCGGACGACGTCGACCGCACTATCGAGGCCATCCATCACATCGCCACCTGCGCTCCCCACCCCCCCAACGGCCTGGATGCTGTGGGGAAGCACCTCCCCTCTGCTTCGGAGAAGCCACTGTGAGTCCTTCGCTACCCTTCAGCCTCGGCGTCGTGGTGTTTCACACCACTTCCGCCGCCATCAAAGCAGACAAGGTGCTGCGTCAGGCAAACCTTTCCACTAAACTGGTCCCAACTCCGCGCCATCTCTCCAGCGATTGCGGACTGGCCATCCGATTCAGCTGGACGGATCTTGAGAGAATCGTGGGCATTCTGCAGGGAAACAGCGTAGAGACCGCCGGGTATCACGAGCTATAACTATCACCGAAAGCAGGCCACCACTCGTCTGCACCCACTCAGCCGTCTAGGAGACCGAGTCCTTCGCTGCATCATATGGAGCCGCACGGCGCTTCTTCAACGATATAACGCCCGACGTCCTCAGCATGAGAAGGGTCATGAGAATGGGGCTGAAGAACGACCACCAACCCCCCGCCGCCACCGCGATCAAGAAATAGCCCCACCATATCACCGCCTCCCCAAGGTAGTTTGGGTACCGCAGGTACCGTCGGAGCCCACCATCCGTCATCTGCTCGCGGTTGTGATCGAAGTGCTTGAATCTTGTAAGCCGCCGATCGTCCATAAACACTAAGAAAAAGCCTATCAACCACACTAAGAGGCCGACTATGTCCCAAGCGGTGACGCGATCGGCGGCGGTGCCATTCTGCGCCGCCACCAAACAAACCGACACCACCAGCATCAACACACCCTGAGTGAAGAACACTTGAAAGTAACCGGTCCACCAAAACGCCGCACCCCATCTGGCCCGCATGGCCTGGTACCAGGGATCCTCCGGTCGCCCGTAGTTCTGAGAGAAAACATAGAAAGATAGGCGCAGCCCCCAAATCGCGACCAAAACAAGCAACAGAATTTTTCGCAGAGTATAACCTTGGGAAAATATGAAATACACCACTACAGACACCACAAAACCTAAGCCCCAGAACGAGCGCCCTATGCCCGCATCTTTGAGCACCAGGCTCACCGCCCAAAGGGCGGTCATATACACAAAAATGACAAGGGTGTTGATCCACAGGATCTGAAGTGTACTCACGGCGAACCTCCCCGCCTGCTACGCGCCGGACAGCTCACAGATCGTGAGCGTAACATAACTGAACCCTGCATACCTCGTAAGCCCCACGTTGATCGCTTCCATATACCTGTTTCATAGGCACCTTCGCACTGCACCTTCTTCTGCTTTCGGATAGAATCAGCGAAAAGACATGGTGGAGGCGCAGCGTGATCGACTGGCAGGCGAAGTTTGATGCAGAGGCCCTCTCCTTCGACGATGTGCTCCTCATCCCGGCCGAGTCCGAGGTGGTTCCTCAAGAAGTCGAGGTGCATACCCAGGCCACCCGCGGCATAGAGCTCAATGTACCCCTGCTCTCGGCCGCCATGGACACAGTCTCCGAGACCGCTTTGGCCATTGCTCTGGCACGCGAGGGGGGTCTCACAATCATCCACAAGAACCAACCTATCGATCGCCAAGCCGATATGGTGCGCAAGGTCAAGAGGAGCGAAGCGGGTATGATCGTGGACCCCATCACCCTCCCCCTAACCGCCAAGTATGGCGATGCGGAAGGCCTCATGGCCGAGTACCGTATCTCCGGCGTACCTATCGTTCACCCGGACGGCACCCTGGCCGGAATTGTTACCAATCGCGACGTGCGCTTCGAGAACGACCCTACGCGTCCCATCACGGAACTGATGACTTCTAAAAACCTGGTCACAGTGCCGGTGGGGACCACACTCGATGAAGCTATAGAGCAATTCAAGATACACAAGATAGAAAAGCTGCTGGTGGTGGATGACGCTTTCAAGTTGCGCGGTCTGATCACCATCAAGGATATTATGAAGAAGATAGAGTTCCCCAACGCCTGCAAAGACGATCTCGGCCGGCTACGCGCGGCCGCCGCTATCGGCACGAGCGGAGATACCTTCGCCCGCCTCGAGGCGTTGGTGGAAGCTCAGGCCGATGCCATCTGCGTCGACACATCGCACGGGCACTCCCGCGACGTGCTCGACGTCATAGAGGCGATACGAGAGAGATACTCGGATATCCAACTCGTCGCCGGAAACGTAGCTACGGCCGAAGGCTGTCGCGCACTCATAGAGCGCGGTGTCGATGCGGTCAAAGTGGGGATCGGCCCCGGCTCCATCTGTACCACCAGAGTCGTCACCGGTGCGGGTATACCGCAGATCACAGCCATCGCCGACTGCGCCCGCGTGGCCGATGAGTTCAATGTCCCCATCATCGCCGACGGAGGCATCCGCTACTCAGGCGACCTGGCTAAAGCCATAGCCGCCGGTGCCAGCAGTGTCATGATCGGGTCGCTGTTCGCGGGAACCACGGAGTCACCCGGCGAGCGCATCCTGTGGGAGGGCCGCAGCTACAAGGCCTATCGAGGTATGGGCTCGCTTGGCGCCATGCAGGCCGGCAGCGGCGACCGCTATTTCCAGGAGGGCCTCCGGAAACTGGTGCCGGAAGGGATCGAGGGCATGGTCCCACATAAGGGTCCGTTGGCCGATATCGTGTACCAGTTGGTAGGCGGCCTGCGGGCAGGCATGGGACTCACCGGGTCGGCGACCATCGAACAACTCCGCACCCGGGCGCGTTTTGTCAGGGTGTCAACCGCCGGACTTATAGAAAGTCACCCGCACGACGTGACCATCACCAAGGAGGCACCGAACTACGAGCGACGCTAACACTCCTTCCTCCACTGTCCGTCCGTCGGACTGGCGCACCAAGTCCACAGACAGGTTTGTGCTGCGCTGGGTGAAAGTAGTAATCGGTGCACGGCTGACCCCTGTTGTCGCCCGTATTCCGGGGGTTCGTCCTTGGATGGTGACATGTGCCGGTGCGGCTCTGGGAGTTACCGGGGGCGTTCTCCTGGCGGTGGGTTGGGCGTGGTTGGGAGCACTGGCAGCAGCTCTAGGCCAAGTTCTGGATGCGGTCGATGGACAGTTGGCCCGCATGACCAAGCGCGAATCCAAGGCCGGTGCCTTCCTCGATTCCGTGTTGGATCGCTATGCGGACGGTGCCATGGTCATCGGCTGTGTCATATACCTGGTGCGATTACCGGCGCCGTTACCTATGTGGGCCCTTCTCGCCCTGGGAGGGTTGGCCCTCCTGGGATCCAACGCCGTCAGCTACTCAGCCGCACGGGCAGAGAGTCTGGAGTTGGTCGTGGGACCACCCACCTTGGTCTCCAAAGGCACTCGATCGGTGGTTATGATCATCTGCGCCGCTGGAACTGTTGTTTGGTCCCCCTCCCCACTTGTGGCCATCATTTATCTTGCCGTGCACCCTACAGCGGCGGTCGTCTACCGCATTGTCCGTGCATACCGAAATAACTGACAATCCAGCCGACGGGTCGCCCATGACCGAGCACGATATTGGGTTCATTCACGGCAGGTTCCAAATCCTGCACAACGATCATCTGCGCTATCTACTGGCGGGGAAGAGTCGGTGCCGTTTCCTGGTGGTAGGCATCACCAATCCCGACCCCACGCATGCCACCTTACAACCGACCAACCCCGAACGCGATCTTCCCGAGTCCAACCCCCTCACTTACTACGAACGGCAATGCCTGATCGCGGAAGCCCTCACGGAAGCGCAGGTCCCAAACGCAGAGTTCTGCATAGTCCCATTCCCCATCCACCAACCTCAACTGTACCAGCACTACGCCCCCCCAGACGCCGTCTTCTTCCTCACCATCTATGACGATTGGGGCCGACACAAGTTGGCCTTGTTCGAGAGTCTGGGGATCCGCTGCCACGTCTTATGGGAGCGTCCTTTGTCCCGCAAGGGTATTTCCGCACAAGAGGTGCGGCGGCTAATGATACAAGGCGAGGCTTGGGAGCACCTAGTTCCTCCAGCGGTAGCCCGCCTTCTCACCCAGTGGAGAATCCCCGCCCGGCTCGCTACCCGGCGTGCGCACCCATGATACGGTGCGCCATACGCCGCACCTGAGCCACTACGTCGCTGGTCTTAATATCGAGGCGCAGTTCAGAGAGTGAACTTTCCAGAATCTGTCGGTAGGCCCTAAGACAGTCCTGATCGGCGTCCCGCTCGTAGGCAGGCACGTATTCGATACAGGAGAGACAAACAGCCCCGCCCTGGGGTGCACTAAATGAGACAAGATCATGACCACACCCGCAGACGACACACTGAGTAAGCTCCGGTCCGAATCCCTGCAGAAGTAGGAGCTTGGCAACTCCGGCCACCTCTATCAGGTCGGCCTCCACAGCGTCCTGAGTGCGTGTTAACCGATCCACACACCTGACCAGCAGATTGAACGCACCGGGATTGGATTCCTCTTCAGGAAGGAGGCGGGAGGCCGTCTCCAAGAGACGGCCTCCCGCCTCCAACCGAAACAAGATCTCACGCATCTCCACCATGCTTCGGATCATGTCGACGCCGGTCACCGTGTAAAGACTCCGTCCAGGATAGAGCAGGACATGAACCACGCCGAACGGCTCCAAACGACCCCCGATGCGCGACGTAGTCCGTCTTACACCCTTGGCCACCGCCGACACGCGGCCCTTCTCTCGCGTATACAGACGTACGATACGATCGGCCTCACCTAACCGTATCGATCCCATGACCAAGGCTTCGGTCTTGATGGTTCGGAACGATGTCATTCCTTGAGCCTGTCCGGCGCAGCTAACGACATGCTCCACAATCTAATCTATAACTAGCCCCGCCCGCTCGAGAACTGGTTCATGATCTCTACCGCATGCGACGTACCCAAACGAGCCGCACCCGCATTGATCATGAGTTCCGCATCCTCGGTGGTCACGATCCCTCCGCCGGCCTTCACGCCGACCCCCTCAGAAAGCAGGTCGCGGAAGAGCTCCACGTCACGAACCGTTGCACCCCCTGGCCCCTTGCCGGTGGAGGTCTTGATAAAATCAGCCCCCACATCCTCAACGATCTTGCATGCCAGCCGCTTGAGCTTATCGTCCAGATAGCAGGCCTCTACTATGATCTTGATGAGCACCAAGCCCCGGCCGGCGTTGACACTCTTCATGCGCACAGCCTTAACAACGCGTGAGAGCTCATCCCTAACGTAGCGGAAATCGCCGGACAGCATGGCCGAGATATTCATAACTACTTCAAGCTCATCTGCGCCTGATGCTACGGACTGCTCAGCCGCGCTCACCTTGACACGCGGAATATCCGCCCCGTATGGAAAGCTCACCACAGTGGAGACCTTGACATCATGGCTCTGCAGCATGCGTTGACACATAGGGACCCAATGCGGGAATACGCAAACGCAGGCAAAGTGGTGTTCTATAGCATCACGACACAGCTGCTCGATATCCGACTGAACGGCCGTGGGCTCAAGCAGCGTGCTGTCAATGGTCTTGGCGAGTTCCTCAAGTCTCAAAGCCGAACCCCCATATAAGTTCCTACACGTCGCTCTATCATACACTGCGTGTCAAGCGATCCCTTATGCACCTATATACCCAGCCTTCCTAAGAAACCTGGATTGCGACGCCAACGGCGGCGCACCTGCACCAACAAGTCCAGATAGACACGAGTTCCCAACAATGCCTCGATATCCCGCCGGGCCTCGCTCCCGATCTGCTTGATCTTTTGACCACCACGTCCAAGAATGATGGGGCGCTGCGATGCCCGCTCCACATACACGGCAGCCCGAATGTCGACCAGGTCGGAATCCGAGCGCGGTTCCATCTCCAACACTTCCACCGAAACCGCGTGCGGTATCTCCTCCTCTGTCGCAGCCAACACCTTCTCTCTGATGAGCTCTCCCACCAACCATTCTTCCGGCCGATCGGTCAATATCTCATCCGGGAAATATTTCGGCCCTACGGGAAGCAGTTGCTCCAGCGCAGGGAGAAGTTCGGTCACTCCCAAGCCCGTCTTGGCGCTGACCAGCATGACGTTCTCAAACTCTCCCAGTGCAGCCGCCTTCTGTAACTGCTGTTGCGCCGTCTGGACGGAGACCAGATCCGCTTTGTTGACCACGGCGATCGTCGGCACACCGACAGCTCGTAGCTGCAAAGCTATAAACGCATCCCCTTTCCCAATGGCTTCGTTAGCCGGAAGCACAAAGAGCGCACCATCGGCATCGTCCATCGCGCCATCCACAGCGGATTGCATACGAATAGTAAGCTCGTCACGGGGTTTCTGAAAACCAGGTATATCGAGCAGAATGACCTGTGCGGATTGGCTCGTGAGCACTCCCGCCACCCGATTGCGCGTAGTCTGGGGTTTGTCGGATACAATGCTTATCTTTCGGCCCACCAAGCGATTGACCAACGTGGACTTCCCCACGTTGGGTCGGCCGACCACAACCACAAACCCCGACCGGAACACCATATCGACGAAATCGCTCACTGTCTCTGGATTCACGTCAGGTTTCACGCAGGTCCAGCCTCATGAGGTGGCGATCCTCCCCGCGACCGTAGAACTCCGGCATACTCTCCAGGAGCCGGAATCCAAAACTTCTGTACAGCCCAGAGGCGGCCGCGTTACCCGCGTCCACGGTGAGCATCAGCCCGGAACAGGACAGAGTGGAGATAAGCTCCAACACACCTGCTAGAAATGTGCTGCCCAGGCCCTGTCGCCTCCACTGCGGTCGAATGTAGAATCCCACCCCCCACATCATTGTGGGCTCTTCAACCATGCGCATCAACTGACATCCGCCAACGGTCTCTCCGTCCATCTGAGCCAGAAACACCATGCCGGCACGGGCCATGAACGCGATGTCGGACGAACGCAGCCCAGTAGAACCAAAGGCCTCGTGGTCGTAGGTGGACAGCACCTCCAGTTCCTGCACAGATGGATCGACGAGTCTGACTATGTGCAACCGCTGTTTAGACAAGATCGCTGGACAGGTCTCGCTCAACGCTCTCCACCACCGCCGTCTGGGTGCTCAACATCTCTCCGGCATCCTGCTCATGATCCATGCCCAACAAATGGAGCAGCCCGTGAACCACCAGCACTCGGAGCTCATGCGACAGAGTCCCTCCATCCATGAGGGCATTCTGCCTCGCGGCCTCCGGTGCGATCACTACGTCTCCGAGATAAACGATCTGGTCATCTTCGGGGACGTCCACCCACTCGTCATCATCATCCACTTCCCCAAAAGCCAACACGTCCGTAGGCTCATCGATCCCACGATAACGCCTATTGAGTCCTCTCATCTCCTCCAGGCTCACGAAACCGATCCCCACACTCCCCGCTACCTTCCGCTGCCTGAGGACGGCCGTCGCCCACTCTTTCACGGCCTCGATCTTGATCTCCAGCGGTGACGAATTTGAGACCTCCACTTCTACCGCCGCCATCACGAAGTCACCACCTTACTCTCGTTCGGGTATTCGACACGATGCCCAACAACGCCCCGCAGAGCCACAAGAAACGCGTCGGCGATCTTGCCCAAATCTCCAAAGGTCAGCTGAGAGCGATCCAGTTGACCGTCTTCCATCTTCTGGCGGATAACATCTCTGATCAACATCTGGATCTTCTTCATGGTTGGATTCTGCATGGCCTTCACAGCTGCTTCTACGGAATCCGCCAACATAATGATGGCCGCCTCACGCGACGTAGGCTTGTCCTCCTCGTAGCGATACGTCTCTTCGGTGACATCTTCTGTAGTGTTCTGCTTGGCCTTGTAATAGAAGTAGGACAACACCGACGTACCGTGGTGCTGCTTGATGATGTCCACCACAGGGCGCGGGAGACCATAGCGCATTGCCAGCTCCACACCATCTCCCACGTGCGCCGTTATGGCCAGCTTGGACAGGTTGGGGTTGAGGCGATCATGAGGATTGTGCGTATGTAGCTGATTCTCGATGAAGTATTCAGGGCGGTTGATCTTGCCTACGTCGTGATAGTAGGCGCCTACACGAGTTAACAGCGGATCAGCATCAACTGCTTCGGCAGCCGCTTCCGCAAGATTGCCCACCATAATGCTGTGGTTATAGGTACCCGGTGCCTCTTGCATCAAACGACGCAGCAGCGGCTGCGCCGGGTTGCCCAGTTCCAATAGCCTGAGAGGGGTAGTCAGATTAAAAGCCACCTCAAATACTTCCAGCAACGCAACCGAGAGGATCAGACCCAGTATGCCGGCGCCTCCTCCCCACAACGCAAACTCCAAGGCCTCGATGATAGGTGCCTCGCGGAGGAGTTCAGCGGCAAATACCGTGATAACACAGAAAACCGTTGCCGCAGCGCCGGCCGAGAGAAGCTCCGAGCGCTCGATCAGATGGGACACCAGATAAGCCGCACATAGACCACTGATAAGTGCCACTAAGGCGTATTCTAATCTCAGGTTGGTGATAAGGCCTAAGTTCAGAGCCTCAAGCGCCACCAACAGTGACGCCGCGCGAGATCCCAAGACAATGGAACCCACGATACCAAGCGACACAATCGGTACCAGATACGGCGATAGTGGGGGTATAGAGAGCAGCCTGCCGAGCAGCGCGAACAGCAGCAACAGCGTGGCGCCAGCCAGTAACAGGTTGTTGTCTTCTTTGATCGCCGCACCAAAACGGCGCAGGTACAGCCAAATGACCGCCAGCTCCAGGAGGACCGTCAGCAGGATGCCGGTCCAAATCTTCCAGTCCGCACGCGTTCCCACAAGACCCAAGTTCTGCAACTTCAGGATCTGTTGCCGAGATATGACCTGACCGGCACTCACCACCGTCTCGCCCTTGGCCACCGACAATACCACCGGAGCCACTCCATCGGCGGCTTCCTCTCTTTGCTTATCGGTGGCCTGCTGATCGAGTACAGTGTTCGCTCGCAGGTAGGTCGTAGAGATGTCCGCCACAGTGCCCTGAGCACCGGCACCCATGGGAAGACTGGCGGCAATGGCCTGCAGAACCTGACGCTGGCTCTCCAAAGAGCTCTCCGTGACCGTCTGGCCCAGCACCAGTCGCAAAGCTCCCGTGATCTCCTCCTCCACCACATCCAGAGCCGCAGTATCCGCCTGCAGCAGATAGCGGAATGTGTCGTCGCTGACGGAGCTGGGTGCAAGCTCCCGCAGGCGTTTGATCTGGTAATCTGTAGCAGTGCCCGATCCAGATTCGGCCCGCAGGCTGCGCGCCCGGGCGAACAGCGCCCTAACCTCGGCGCTGACTTCCACCAGCACACCGGCGTTGCTGCGATAGACAGGCTCCACACGCTCAGAAGCCTGCCGCCTCAGCTCCGCTGTGGCCACATCATCCTGAAAAGTGAGCGTTCGCGATGCCACCAAGGTATCTGTAGCCACATCGCCCACTTCGAAGTCGTACCGGCTGGGCACGTAGCTGGACGAAATAATCAGAGTGAGACCCACCAACAGCACAGCCGCTAAGAAGAGGCTCAGTCTGCGCCGGTTACGACTCTCTACAAATGACCGAAATCCGGCAAGCCTCTGGTGCAATACGGGCCGATAGTACATGGCGGCAAAGAAGCAATCAGGCGCCCAGGGTCCGCCGCCGCGGCCGTTCCCGGCGACGGGTACCCTTGGCGACTAGTGCTTCGCGATCGGAATACGCTTTGTAAGCAGTAACAATATCCTGAACGATCTTGTGGCGCACTACATCGTGCCCGTCGAAAGTGATGAAGCCAATGGCCTCCACCTCGGCCAAGATCTCGCGCACAATGACCAACCCGGAACGTTGTCCACGTGGCAGATCAATCTGGGTGATGTCACCCGTTACCACCATCTTGGAACCGAAACCCAGACGAGTAAGAAACATCTTCATCTGCTCCGGAGTGGTGTTCTGCGCCTCGTCGAGGATGACGAAGGCATCGTTGAGCGTACGGCCGCGCATATACGCCAGAGGAGCCACTTCGATGATGCCGTTATCCAGATAGGCAGTGAGCCGCTCGCTGTCCATCATATCGTACAGCGCGTCGAATAATGGGCGCAGGTAAGGGTCCACCTTCTCCATGAGCGATCCGGGAAGAAAACCCAGCTTCTCTCCTGCCTCCACAGCAGGGCGGGTAAGAATGATGCGCGTTACGGCACCCGATGTCAGTGCTTCCGCCGCCATCGCCATGGCCAGGTAGGTTTTGCCGGTGCCCGCAGGCCCTATACCAAAGGTGATAGTGTGTTCCCGGATGGAATCTACGTAGGCCTTCTGGTTCACCGTCTTGGGAACGATACGACGCCCCCGATGCTCCAGAATGATATCGCCAACGATACCGGAGAGACGTTTGACGCCCTCCAAACTATCACTCTCGCTCAGGGTGGCAGCCAGCCGGACGGTGGATTCGTCGAGCTGCCGGCCGCTCTCCAGCAGTTGCACCAACTCCTCGAGTAGAATGGTTGTTTTCTCCACCTCGAGCGGGTTGCCCTCCAGCGTCAACTGGTTGCCCCGCAAAGAGAGATTACAGCCAACCACATTCTCCAGCGTACGGAGGGTTGCATCGTGCTCGCCCACGAGAAGTGACACCAATTGATTTTCGAGATCCAGCCGTTTCCTAATCATAGGCCGGATCGGCTCCCCACCCACGGGGCACAAGACCCGGGGGCCATGCCGAGGCCACCGGACCAAACTTTCACGCCGTCAGCCGCTCCTTCACCAATCGCGAGGCGAGCGAGCCATCCACCTGAGCGCCTCCTTTAGCCATGACAGCGCTCATAACCTTGCCCATCTGCTTGAGCGACGTCGCCCCCACATCTGCGATCACCTGTTCGATGAGGACCATGAGAGACTCCTCATCCATCTGCTTGGGCAGCATCTCGTCTATCAGCGCGAGCATCCATTCTTCCTTGGCGGCCAACTCTTCACGTCCCCCGGATCGGAAGGCTTCTGCCGACTCCTGACGCTTCTTACGCTCCCTCCGCAGAACCTGCAATTCCTCTTCTTCCGTAAGAGGACGGCGGGCTTCCTTGGCTGCAGCCTGCAGTTCCGATACAAGAACGCGCAGAGACGCTGCGTGATCCCGGCCACCGGTTTTCAGCGATTCTGTCACTCTGGCCTTGATCTGCTCTAGAAGACTCATATCAGATCTCCCAGCATCCGTCCGGCGAGCACATGTATGTGAAGATGGTCTACCTCCTGTCCGCCATCCGGTCCATTGTTGACGATCACCCTGTATCCATCTTTGTCCACACCCGCCGCCGCAGCAACCGAGGCTACAAACGCCAGAAGACGCTGCCCGAAACCATCATCCTGGGCTGCAACGTCATTCAATGACCTTATGTGTGCCCTGGGCATGACGAGCAGGTGGACCGGCGCCTTGGGATTGATATCGGGAAAAGCCACAAACTCGGGGTTCTGCAACGCAAAAGCGGCAGGAATATCGCCGCGGATGATCTTGCAAAAAATGCACTCATTCATGCCTGAAGCCATTATACTCCTCACCTCTCTTGCCTCATCTGGTGGGACTCATATCCTTCACCAATCCCCGCAAACAGAGCGTACCACGGCCGCAGCCACAATCCCCGCCGTCTCGGCACGCAGAATGCGCCTCCCCAAGCGAACCACCTCTACGCCCTGATTCAGTAGACAGGCACGCTCGGCTTCCGTCCATCCCCCCTCCGGGCCCACGAAAAGTGCCAGCCGCTTGCCACACAACGTAGTGCCCTCGTGTTCCTTTAGCAGGCCGCTCAATGTCCGCTCCGCTCCGGGATCCAAAACCAATGAGAGAAAGCCGTCACCATTCAGTGTCTGCGCAGCCTCGGTCACACTGCTTACAACGGTGATACGCGGTAAAGCGGGTTGTCGGCTCTGCTTGGCGGCGGCACGCGCGACACGCTCCCAGCGCTCCACGCGTGCCGCCGCCTTCCGCTCTGCGCCCACGGGCGACTGTTCCGCCTGGACCATCAGAAACTCGTCTATGCCCACCTGCGTGCCCTTGTCTATGATCTCATCCACTTTCGATAGGACCAGTAGACCCTGGACCAGTGCCAAACGAAGCACCGCGCCACTTGACTCTTCCATTAAACGAGTGAGTCGCACCCCCACTGGGGGCCCCATTGTCTCTATCGTAGCCGCCCACACCCGGCCCGGAGCATCGGACTGTACAATCTCGCAGCCGTCGCCCACACGCAGCCGCAGTACGCGAACGGCATGATGTGAGTCCTCCGCATCCAAACAGGCCAGAGATCCTGCCGCCGGAGGAGCCGACGACGAACCCTCATGCACCGCTCGATTTTTTCGCTCTAATGGGGAAGCGATGAAGAAGCGCACCGGCCGCCGCGACGCGTGCTCACCACTCACATTCCTTCACTCCTGTGAAATCAACTGGAGCGTCTCGTCAAGGGCCTCGTCGATCTCAGCGGTGTCCTCCTCATCCGCAGCCACAACGTCGGGCTCGATACCCTTACCGTTGATGTCGGCACCAGAAGGCGTTAGGTATACGGCCGACGTAATCTTGACCGCTCCCCCATTGGGCAGAGATTGAATAGACTGGATGAGCCCCTTGCCGAAGGTCTTCTCGCCTACAATCACCGCCCGACCGCTGTCCTTCAATGCCCCGGCCACGATCTCGGAGGCGCTGGCAGTGAACTCGTCCACCAGCAGATAGAGCGTGACATCAGGGTAGTCGTCGCCCGCTGCCACCAGAATGTCTTTAGGAGAATGCAGACCTTCCGTCGTGGCAATGAGCGAGCCTTTGGGGAGGAATATCCCTGCCACCTTGACGGCCTCGTCCACCAATCCACCGCCATTACTGCGCAGATCGAGGATCAGTGCATCCACTCTATCCAGTTCAACTGCCTCCTTCACCGCTGCGCGCAACTTGTCTCCAGAACCTTCAGAGAACATGAAGAAGGTAATGTGTGCCACCCTACGAACTCCCTCTTGGAGAATCTCACTCTCCAGCACCGGCGGTGCAATAGACCGTCGAGGAAGACGGAGATCAAGAGACTCGCCCCCCAGAGGCAGCTCACCCATGCCGCCGTCATCTTCGAGAGACCGGATCTCGGTACCAGGCGCCAACCGGTACAGCTTCAGTTTGACTTCCGTGCCTTCCGGTCCCTTGATGCGCGCCACCACTTGGTCCAAAGGCATTCCCCGAACCGTCTGCTCGTCAACTCCCACGATGACGTCCCCGGGACGAACACCCGCCTCCTCTGCAGGACTGCCTTTGAAGGTGGAGACCACCCTCACATAACCAAGTTGCATCTCCACAACGATACCCACTCCGGAGTACGAGCCTTCCGTGTGCTCCATGAGCTTCGCGTACTCCTCGGGATCGAAGTAGGCTGTGTACGGATCATCGAGGCCCGACAACATGCCGCGGATGGCCCCCTCCTCCAATGCCTCTTGATCAACACTCTCAAAGTACGTATTCATTACTTTGTCCAGCACTTCCGACTGAAGCGGGAAATCACCTTCCAACCCCACCCAACTCGAGGCCAGCACTTCAGGAAGCATGCACCGTACCAGAGTGCGACCCAGAGGAGAGGAGCCCAATAACACCCCAGTAATCAGCAGAATCGCGGCAAGCAACAGCGAGACCAAGGCCACAACGGCCACACGCTGTGATTTCCTCATCCCCTCGTCTTCCGCCTAGAGACGGCCAAGTGAGCCGACGCCGGCAGGAGGCCGCCCCAGCGTTTTTTGGATGCAATGCCACAGATTACGGAGCATGACAAACTGAATCCAATTAGGCCAAGATCTAGATCTACTACTCTTCTGCGACTGCATAGCGATCCCCACTCAGACCTTGAGGAACCGCCTCAGCCCCAAACCCGATCCAAGCGCACCGATGACGGCACCCGCCAAGAGAAGGATACCGGCCAACTGCCATAGCGCTATGGACTCGAACTGGACGCTCATGAACACGAGGCTCGCACGGATCCTTTCCATAACGAAGTTGCTGCCTAAACTCACGATGAGCACGGCCAGAGCTGCTCCCAACAGTCCCACCGCCACCCCTTCGATTACGAACGGCCACCGAATGAACCAGTTAGTGGCGCCCACCAACTTCATAATCTCCACTTCCCGTCTGCGGGCAAAAATGGATAGCCGTATGGTGTTGCCGATCAAGAGCACGCCAACCACAGCAAGCGATACGATGAAGACTACCATGACATTTCTAGCTACATTGGCAACACGGAAGATGCGCTCAGCGGTCTCCTTTCCATACCGCACTTCCTCCACCTCAGGCCGGCCCTCAAAACGCGATGCCACTATGTCCACCTGCTCCGGATCTTTCAGTGAGATCTCGAAGGAAGCAGGGAGAACATTGGCGTACAACGCCTCCGCGAGCTGGGGATGATCCTTGGTGTCTTCTTTGAAGATCTCCAGAGCCTCATCTTTACTGATGAACTTGGAATCTTTCACCTCTTCCCACGAGACGATCTCGGTCTGCAAAGCCTCAATAGAATCAGGTGTAGCCGAGTCCAGCAGATATACGCTGATCTCCACCTTATCCTTGAGATCTCGCAACATCCCGTCCATGTAGGACGCAAAGACCAACACTATGCCTAGAACCGTCATCGACAGCAAAACGGTGAGCACTGCTGCAATGGTCATGAAATAGTTGCGACGCAGCGAGCCAAAGGCTTCTGAGAAGAAGAACCTAAACCTCTCCATAGCCGCCTCTCTGCTGGTCTCGAACCACCTGCCCGTCTTCGAGTGCGATCACGCGGCGCCGCATTTTGTCCACCATCTCGCGATCGTGGGTAGCCATGAGCACGGTGGTACCGGTCTGATTGATCCGATACAGCAACTGCATAATGCCCGACGAGGTCTCTGGGTCCAAGTTGCCTGTCGGCTCATCGGCGATAAGAAGCGGAGGATGATTGACGAAGGCGCGGGCCAGCGAAACCCGTTGCTGCTCTCCGCCGGACAACTCATTTGGGTAGTTGCCGGCTTTGTGCCCCAACCCAACCAGACTGAGGATCTCTCGTACCTTACGTCGCGCCATCGATGAGTTATTTCCCGTAACCAACAGCGCATACATGACATTTTCGGTGACCGTCTTGTTGGAAAGCAACTTGAAGTCCTGAAACACGCACCCAATATTGCGACGCAGATATGGCACCTTCCAACGGCGCAGAGTTCCCAAATCGCGCCCACCCACAAATATGCGACCCCGATCAGGCTCTAGTTCCTTGATAATCAATCGGATGAACGTGGATTTGCCGGAGCCGGAGGGCCCCACCAGAAATACAAACTCTCCCTTTTCAATATGAAGGCTGACACTCTCTAGTCCGATTGTGTCTGGGGGATAAATCTTGGTGATGTCTTCGAACCTAATCACGCCGGTTCCTAAACCTCCCTTGTCCCCAGCTTTCCCGTAGCCCGCTGCACCAGGTACTCGCGGATAAAATCATCGATTGCACCATTCAATACACCTTCTACATTCCCTCTCTCCAGATTGGTGCGATGATCCTTGACAAGCGTGTAAGGAGCCAACACGTAGGAGCGTATCTGGCTACCCCAGGCTATCTCCTTCTGTTCACCCTTCTCTCGTGCCAGATCTTCCTGTCTGCGGTCGTGTTCCAGCTGGAGTAGCTTGCTACGTAACATACGCATGGCCGTCTCCCTGTTCTGCAGCTGAGATCGCTCATTCTGGCACTGCACCACGGTTTTTGTAGGCACGTGGGTAATACGCACGGCCGAATCGGTCTTGTTCACATGTTGTCCGCCGGCGCCCGAAGAGCGGTAGGTTTCCACGCGGAGATCCTTCTCGTCGATGTCCACGTCCACACCTCCCTGCACAAGAGGGCTCACGTCCAACGACACAAACGAAGTGTGGCGCCGGGCGGCGGCATCGAATGGGGAGATCCGCACCAACCTATGGACACCGCGTTCAGCCGACAACAGCCCGTAAGCATTCTCGCCGTGTACAGTGAAGGTAGCGCTCTTGAGTCCGGCCTCATCTCCACCCGTCGCCTCATTGATCTCCGTTTGAAATCCGCGCATCTGTGCCCAACGCAGATACATACGCAGCAACATCTCCGCCCAGTCTTGGCTCTCGGTGCCGCCTGCGCCTGGATGGATGCTCACAACCGCGTCACCGGCGTCAAAATCTCCGGAGAAAAGACGTTGTTCTTCGAAGCGATCCAGGGTATACGACGCTTTGCCGGCCACCTGATCCATATCCTTGAGCAGCTCCGGGTCGGGAGGTATCTCACCGGAGCCGTCCTCGTCATCCAACAATCCCAGCATCAGCTCGAGATCGTCAATCTGCTCCGTGAGCTCCACATAGTCGTCGAGACGACTCTTCAACCGACTGTATTGGGAGGAGACTGACTGCGCGACCGCAGGATCGTCCCAGAAGGAGGGATCATGCATTCGCTCGCCCAAAGCGGCGAGATGCTCCTGCAGCTGTTCGGGGTCAAAGATAGTCCTTTATCCAGGCCAGCTTTTCTCGGAACGAATCCAGCCGCTCCCGATAGGACTGCAGCACATCAACAATCTTGGTTTCCGTTTTATCACCCATAATTCTTCAATATCGTTAGTTTAGAGTATACCGAACAGGTGCACGACACGACGAGAGCGCCCGTCAGGCACCGCAGCACTTCTTGTACTTCTTGCCACTTCCACACGGGCATGGGTCGTTGCGGCCGACCTTATTGTCAACCCGCCGAGGAGCGGTGACCGTGCTTGCGGCCGCCTGACTACTCTGGTAGGCACGAGTCGAGGAATCCGCCAACCTTCGGCCCGCACCTGCAGACATCCCGTCGGCGGTGCCTCCGAAACTCCTGGCAGGCGCGACGCCTTCTCCGCCCGAGTACACGAGTTGCACGGGGCGGGGCCCCTCGGAAGCCGTGTCCTCGCGACGTACAACTTCCAGATGATACAAGTACCGTACGAAGTCGGCCTGCACCGTCTCCATCATTTCCATGTACATCCGGTAACCCTCAGACTTGTACTCCACCAACGGGTCCTTCTGCGCCAGAGCCCGCAGGCCAATGCCCTCGCGAAGGTAGTCCATCTCATATAAATGGTCACGCCACTTCGCATCCAGAGTGCGCAACAGCACCCAGCGCTCGAGTTCCCTCATGTTCTCGTAGCCGAGACCCGCTTCTTTGCCGTCATAAACCGCGAAAGCATCTTCGGTCACGAGGGCACTGATGTCATCCGCATCAAGCTCGTCAAGCGACCCGAGATCCTCGAGCCCGATACCGATGGGGTAATACGAGCGCAAGGTAGTGAACAGTTCGCTTAGATCCCATTCTTCCGGATACTTGGACACCGACGTATAGGGAGTCACGACCGCGCTGAGTACACGGTCAATGATGTCGCGCACGTCATCCCGCAGATCCTGGCCCTCAAGGATACGCCGTCGCTGCGTATATACGACCTCACGCTGCTTGTTCATGACGTCGTCGTACTCGAGAACCCTCTTACGGATCTGGAAGTTCTGTTCTTCGACACGCTTCTGGGCAGTCTCCACCGAACGCGAGATGAGCGGATGCTCTATGGGCATGTCTTCTTCCACACCCAACCGCTCCATGACATTGAAAATGCGCTCACCGCCAAAGAGTCGCATCAGATCATCTTCCAGCGAGATGTAGAAACGACTCAAGCCCGGATCTCCCTGACGACCGGAGCGACCGCGTAACTGGTTGTCGATCCGTCGCGATTCGTGACGCTCGGTGCCGAGCACGTAGAGGCCACCCAACTCGGCGACACCGTCTCCCAACTTGATGTCGGTCCCGCGACCGGCCATGTTTGTAGCAATGGTGATGGCCCCAGGTTGACCAGCCTCGGCCACAATCGTAGCCTCACGGGCATGTTGTTTGGCGTTGAGCACCTCGTGCGGAATGCCCCGTCTGTTCAGCATGGCGGACAGCCGCTCCGACTTCTCCACAGTGATAGTACCGACCAGCAAAGGTTGTCTGCGCTGGTAACACTCCACGAGGTCCTCCACTACAGCTCGAAACTTGGCAGCTTCCGTCTTGTAGATGAGATCGTTGCAGTCCTCGCGTACCATAGGCCGGTTTGGCGGTATCGGCACCACATCCATATCATACGTATGGTGAAACTCGTCTGCCTCCGTTGCCGCCGTTCCCGTCATGCCTGCCAGCTTCTCGTATAAACGGAAATAGTTCTGAAGCGTGATGGTAGCGAGCGTCTGGTTCTCCTCTTTTATGGGCACGCCCTCTTTAGCCTCAATGGCCTGATGGAGCCCTTCGGAGTAGCGGCGGCCTTCCAGTACACGCCCGGTGAACTCGTCGATGATCTTGACTTCACCATCCGCCACCAGGTAATCGACATCACGCTTGAAAAGAGCTTGAGCCTTGAGGGCCTGCACCAGATGATTGACCAACTGGCCCGAGAGATCCTCGTACAGGTTTTCCACCCCGTACATATGCTCGACTTTGGCCACTCCCTTCTCCGTGGGAGCGACGGTACGCTTCTTCTCATCGACCTCGTAGTCCTCATCTTCGCCTTCCTTCAGCTGACGAACGACGCGGGCAAAGTCGTAGTAGGTCTTGGCGGCCCGTTCCCCGGGGCCGGAGATGATCAAAGGTGTCCGAGCCTCGTCAATGAGAATGGAGTCGACCTCGTCGACAATGGCATAGTGATGATCCGGTTGCACCCGCTGATCGAGCGAGAGGACCATGTTGTCCCGCAGATAGTCGAACCCGAACTCGGTGTTGGTGCCGTGAAGGACATCGCATTGATATGCAGCCTTGCGCTCTTCTTGGGGCATGTTACTCTGCAACGCCGCTACCGTGAGACCCAGGAACTCATAGATGGGCCCCATCCACTCCGTATCGCGCTTGGCCAAATAATCGTTCACTGTGATCACGTGAACGCCCCGTCCCGTCAAAGCGTTGAGATAGACGGGCATAGTGGCAACCAGAGTCTTGCCCTCACCTGTCTTCATCTCGGCTATGCCACCCTGATGCAGGATCACGGCTCCCATGACCTGCACATCGAAGGGACGCATGCCCACCACCCGCGCCGCCGCCTCACGCACCACAGCGAAAGCTTCAGGCATCAGATCATCGACGGTTTCCCCGGCCACAAGGCGCTCTTTGAACATCTGCGTCTTGGCGCGAAGGGTACCGTCGTCCAGCGCCCGCATCTCATCTTGTAGCGCAGCAACCTGCGCAACCACGTTTTCGAGCGCCTTTAGCTTACGACCCTCGCCAAAGCGGAAGATCTTGTCAACAAACCCCATAACGGCTTTCTGCCCGGCGCTGTCTCCCCCGGGACCGGTCACGCCTCCTGCGTTGCCCGTCCCGGGCGGGCCCGGGTCTCTATATCAGCGCCGCGGTTCGATCAAACCGTAGTTAGCGTCCCGCCTGCGATACACGACGTTCGTGTCTTGAGTCTCCGAGTTGACGAAGACAAAGAAATCGTGGCCCACCAACTCGAGCTGCATGGCAGCTTCTTCCGGCGTCATGGGCTTCACAATGAACTGCTTGATCTTCACGATCTTGGGAAGCTCGCCCGCCTCCTCGGCCTCGCGCTCGGCTTCCTCCGGCACGGCAAAACCCTGGCTCAGAATGACGTCTCGATGGCCGCCTTGGGTTCGGGCCACAAGTTTTCCTCTATATTTTTTGACTTGACGTTCCAGCTTATCCGCCACCAAGTCCACCGACGTGTACATATCCGGCGAGGCTTCACGCGCTCGGATAACCGGTCCTTTTGTGAAGATAGTAGCCTCCACCACCTGATTGGCCGATATGCTCGGGTTCTTCTCGGTTGAGAGCTCCAGCTCGCAGCGCGCGCCATCCCATAGGTACCTGCCGATGCGCCCAATTTTCTCGTCCACGTATGTGCTCAGGGCATCCGATACAACTATGTTGCGGCCTTTAATAACGAGGTTCACGCCGTACCCGCTCCTTTAGAGACTCTCCATTGACAATCAGTTCCCGCCGGACGATCAACCCGCCCTTCTAAGCGAGAGACCGAACCCGGAAGATACCACACCACGCCTACTCTGTCAGTCTGTGAAGCATAGTGCGCACCTGAACGCACTAGTCTGCAAAACACGGAACCTCTCCCAGCGCCCTCGCATAAGTAAACACATGCACTTCTTGCCCATTACCCTGCCTTATCGCATCTGCTACGGCGCTCGCCGTGGCCCCTGTCGTGTATACATCGTCCACCAGAACAACCGATCCAGCAGACTGCAACTCCGCATGTACGGCAGTAGTGGAAAAGGCGCCTGCCAAATTACGGGCTCGCTCTTCGCGGCCGAGTGCCTGCTGATGGGCAGTCTTCCGCGTTTTGCGTACCAGTTCCACCGGCGACGAAACCCGCACTCGGACGGTCAGTTCGCGGGCCAACAACTCAGCTTGGTTGTAACCGCGGTCACGAACAACCGACGAGTGGCTCGGCACCCATGTCACAGCAACAGGACATACGCGACCGCATAGATCCATGAAAGCCTCTGCCGCTGTTTTAGCCATGATCTTTGCCACCTGCCTCTGGCCACCATACTTCAAAGCCGCCACCAGCTCTTGAGTTACCCCCGTGTATTCAAACGCGCTGCGCGCGGAAGAGAAGCGAAGATCCCGGTCCACACAGTCACGACACCAGCCGTCGCTGGTGGAAACCATGCCCGGGCGTCCACAGCGCGCGCATCCTTCCCCACTCAGTGCCTTCAGCGTCGATTCACAAGCAGAGCATAGTAGGGTTTCGAACTCACCACACCCAACACAACGGGGAGGGAACAATAGGTCCAATGCGGCGCTCAGTCGATCGCGAAACCCCAACGTTACACAAGTCGGGCCGGCGCTCAACCCCATAGCACCGTGCCCGCTTCCAGGTTGAGATCTCTCACCTGACCTACCTCGCCAATCAGGCACCGCTCACCCACGACGCAATTTGCCGCCTTCACCCAACCCCTGATGGATGAATGACTCCCCACGATGCAATGTTCCAACGAACAGCCGCGCCCCAGTACAACAGATGACCAGGCAATCGTATCGGTGACCGTGACACCTTCCTCGACTATGCACTGTTCACCTAATACCACAGGTCCTTGAATATTCGCTTCAGCCTCCACACGCGACCCCGCTCCAACAAACACGGGAGGATCCAAAGTGGCTCGTTGGTCCACGACCGCACGCCGCCCAAACCAGATACCCGGACGTACCTCCAGGGCCTCCCGATCCAGGTTTACGCATCCTCGCAACGCATCAACACACCCCTGCCGATATGCGCCGATGTCACCCACATCGTTCCAGTAACCCTCCAGCGTGTACGAACCCAGACGAACACCGTCCGCCAGCATTTCAGGCCACAACTGTCTACCGAAGTCATAGAAATGACCGGAGGGAACCCGTTCCAGAACCTCCGGCTCTAAGACATAGAGCCCACTGTTACAGAGACGAGAGATCTCTTCACCCGGGGCAGGCTTCTCTTGGAACGAATGAATGCACCCCTGCTCATCCAAAGCTACCACACCGTACTGAGAGGGGTCTGCAACTTCCTTCAGTGCCAACGTGGCGGCACTACCGGCATCACGATGGGCTTCCACAAGGGCGCTCAGATCCGCATCCATCAAAGAGTCGCCGGACACCACCAAAAACGTGCCTTCCTTGGTGAGGAATTCTTCATTCTGCTTAACCCCTCCGGCCGTCCCCATGAGCTTTGGCTCAAAGGAGTAATCGATATTCATATTCCATTCTTCTCCGATACCGAAGTATCCGGTGATGGCGTCAGGGACGTGATGCAGATTGATAACCACATCCGTGATGTTGTGACGTCTAAGCAGGTTCAATATGTGGTGCAAGATGGGGGCACCAAGAATCGGGACCATGGGCTTAGGGCTCATTTCGGTAAGCGGGAGCAGGCGAGTGCCTAGCCCCGCAGCCATGATCATTGCCCGCATTCTGTTCCTCCTTCCTGTTCGGCGAGATGGAGAAGTGAGTGCGCAAATGGTGGATATGCCACTCCCCTATCCGTAATGATGGCTGATATGTTTGTAGCCGGCGTCACATCGAAGGCCGGGTTGCGCGCCGTCGCTCCAGCCGGCGCCATCATGCGTCCCGAAAGAGTGGTCACTTCGTCTTGCGCGCGCTCCTCAATGGGAATGAGCCCCCCATTGGCAAGCGACAGGTCAATGGTGGAAAACGGTGCTGCAATTATGAACGGCACATTATGCTCCCGTGCCACTACTGACAAGCCATACGTTCCGATCTTGTTTGCCGTATCACCGTTGGCTGCGATCCGATCCGCCCCGACCACTACATGAGAGACATCACCCTGCGAGAGGAAGAAGCCTGCCATGCCATCCGTGATGAGCTCAAAGGGTATACCGTCACGCTGTAGCTCCCACGCCGTCAAACGAGTTCCCTGCAGGAGAGGGCGGGTTTCATCGGCAAGTACGCGCAGACGCGGCTCCCGCGCGTACACGGACCGAATCACACCCAGCGCCGTACCGTATCCAGCAGTAGCCAAAGCCCCGGCATTACAATGCGTCAACACGACCGGACCACCCTGAAAAGTCAGCGGGACCGAGAAGACCGGAGCTGCGGCCGGCCTGCTGCCCGCGGCAGGCCGGCCCACAATCACATCGGCCCCATATTCCCCAATGCGTCGGCATGAGTTCACATCTTCGCGCATAATCTCGATAGCCCTCCGCTCCAGCGCGAAGGCAACCTCCTTAGGCGAACCAACACTGGACCGCCAGATCGCCTCCATCTCCCGTACCGCCCATGCCAGGTTATACGCAGTGGGACGAGTGGCCAATAAGCCTTTGGTTGCAGCCTGGAGTATCTCCCGAAAGGCCAATGAGGACCCACTTGCGACACTTCTGGCGGCCACGGCCACACCCATGGCCGCCGCCACACCAATTGCGGGCGCCCCTCTTATGATCATGGTCCGAATGGCGTCGGCCACTTCTTCCCATGTCCGGCAGGTTACGTATGTCTCCACCGTCGGCAACAATCGCTGGTCTATCATGATAACGTTGCCGTTTTGCCACTCGATAGTCCGCACTTCAGATGAGATCACACGCAGATTCCTTCCTCCGGGCCGGTTGGCTTGGGTCGGATTCGCCGTCTCCGCTGAATCAGGTGCCGTGCTGCCAGCCTGCCAGGTACTCCACCTGCTCAGGAGTCAGCACGTCAATATCCGTCTCCAGCGCGGCGAGCTTGAGCCGTGCCACCGTTTGGTCGATGTCTCCAGGCACGTCGTAGACCTGTGGAGCCAAGCCTGCACCATTCTTGACCAGATACTCCACCGAGAGCGCCTGGTTTGCAAAGCTCATGTCCATAACGCTGGCCGGATGACCCTCAGCAGCCGACAAGTTGACCAAGCGGCCCTCGGCCAGCAGGTGGATACGTCGCCCGTCCGACATCAGGAACTCCTCAACCAGTTCGCGCGCTTCCCGCCGCGATACAGCCATATCCTCAAGCGCCGGGATGTCGATCTCGACGTTGAAGTGTCCCGTATTGGCCACGATGGCTCCGTCCTTCATCTCAGCAAAGTGCTCGGCCCGTATAACGTGGATATTCCCGGTTGCGGTCACGAAGATATCTCCGATGGGAGCAGCCTCCCCCATAGTCATAACGCGGAAGCCGTCCATCACAGCTTCCAGGGCACGAAGCGGGTCTACCTCGGTCACAATCACGTCGGCGCCGTGGCCTTTGGCACGCATTGCCAGACCACGACCGCACCAGCCGTACCCTGCCACCACAAAGACGCGACCGGCAATTAGAACATTGGTGGCACGAATAACGCCGTCAAGTGTTGATTGGCCGGTCCCATAGCGGTTGTCGAACAAATGCTTGGTCATCGCTTCGTTCACAGCCACGATGGGATAGCGCAGGACTCCGTCCGCCGCCATGGCGCGAAGCCGAATGACCCCAGTGGTTGTCTCTTCTGTTCCACCCACAATGTCATCCAGCAAATCCGCGGACTCGCTGTGCAGAGTGCTCACGAGGTCGGCCCCGTCATCCATCGTGATCTGCGGGCGGGCTCGTAACACCGCCAAGATATGATTGTAATAGGTTGTGTGGTCTTCGCCCTTGATGGCAAACACGGGTATACGTGAGTTGCTGACCAGATCGGCGGCCACGTCATCCTGCGTAGATAGGGGATTGGAAGCACACAACCATACGTCCGCTCCTCCGGCCTGCAGCGTGCGCATAAGGTTGGCGGTCTCCGTGGTCACGTGGAGACACGCCGCGATCTTTGTACCCGCTAAGGGTTGCTCCCTCTCAAACCGCTCACGGATAGAACGCATCACCGGCATGTCGCGTTCCGCCCACGCACTTCGCAGGGCACCACGTGCCGCCAGTCCTAAATCTTTCACATCACAATCAACCACAGGAGCTCCCATCCTTTCATTCGCAAACAACCAGCGCCGCCAGTTTGTAGCCTAAGTGTGCAGCTAGGATAGCCAAGGATGCCAGTTGATTGGTAGCCGCCGCGAAAGGAAGCTCACAAGCCACTCGGGTCTCGAAGGCCGTGAGCCACTCCGGTCTCTGCACTTCTAGGACTTCTCCGGCCTCGGCCGCCGGACACGCCGCAAGTACCCAACTCGGCTCATGTAACCCGGCCATCACGGGAAACCGAGGGCCCAGAACTTCATCATTAGGACCCCGAAGAGGGGAACGAAACGTCAGATCTGCGTGGTCCGTGACGGCAATCAGCCTGCGTTCGGAGCCGGCGAGCGCTCCGGTGCGCGTAGCGCCACTGTTGGGTGTGAACAATAGCCTACCCCGACAGACGTACCCCACCACCTTATCGAACCAAGGACGGGGGCCCACCAAACCACCACGATGCCTCCCCGTAAGCGCCCGCCTGACGGCATCGAGTTCGGCAGGGCTCAATCGTCGATTGAGGCTCCCCACCCCCATACGCGACAGGAGCACAACATCCCCATCCGGTCCCGCCAAAGACTTCGCCAAAGTCTCCGCATCCCCTTCCACAGATGCGTTGACCAGCACACGAAGTCCCAAGACCTCTCTAGATGGCACCACCTATGGAACCGGGATCATGTTGGTGGCCACTCGCAGCAGCTCATCTCGAGAGAGTAGGTTGCTCAGAGTGTTTGAGACCCAATACAACGCGCCGTTCTTCTTCCACCAGATGTAGTCGGTTGCTTCGGCAATAGACACGATGTTGTAGGTGGTTCCCCCTATCTCTACCTGTTCGCCCCCCACCGCGATTGGTGCGTCTACAAACGTGGTCTGCATGATGCCCAGATACTGATCCAAAGATCCCCATTTGTAGATGGTCTTAACTGCCGGAAAATGTTTGTTCTTTCCAGCGTCGATCTCGTAGACCCGACAATCATTGTACTCATAGTCCGGCGGCATATAGCCGGGGCCCAGCAATTTGAACGTCACCATACTCTGGAGCGCTTTATATTCGTCTTCATAGATAATTCCCGAAGGTCCGGGGCAGGTGACTTTATTGAATTCGGCCCGAAAATCATATCCTAGAATCACCTTGATGTGGTTCAGGCCGGCATCAAGAATAACTCCACCCGTACCCAGGGCTCTCACAACGGCCTCTGCTTCGCCCCGCCGGCCCGACGAGTATGACACGGACGTCTCGTCCTGCATCTCCGTAGCATCTCCCACCATCAGGACATCCGCGCCCACGCCCCGGAGCATACCGGCAGCAGTGGCCGCATGCCCGGTACGCCCGTTGCCATTCAGCACCTCAACTTTCACGCCTTCCAGTGAAGCCTGTTCCTTGGAAAGTGGCGACACCACACTGTCACCAGCGTCACTCACCGCAGGGTCTGCGGTCTGGATGGCGGCAGTTCCGGCTCCCGAATCGGTAGGCGCCGTCCTGTAGTCCCTCACCGCAGCCTCCAGCTCCGATTCCGAGATCAGCACGTACCACAAACCGTCAATCTGCTGCGAATCACCTTCCAGGCTGATCTGTTTGACCCGACGACCATCCAGACGCAGACCCCAGATGGCCAGGTTGACGACATCACTGGCCGTGAGAGTGGTGGACATGTTGTCGGCCACCAAAGATGCAAGTTGGGGCACCTTCAGAGCTGTGGCGAAACTGACGAACTGGCGTTTGGCCTCCAGAAGAAAGAGCTGCTGCCGTTGCATGCGACCGTAATCATAGTTGGAGTCGATGCGATAGCGCACAAAGTCCAGCGCATCCTCCCCCATGAGACGCTGGTATCCTGCCTGAATATCGAGATTCTCATGGTACTCAACATCCCACGCCTGCGTCTGATGATAGTAGCGGCGATCAACGTCAACCCATACGCCTCCCAGCGACGTCGTCACACGACGAAACGCGTCAAAATCTATGTTCACATAGTGATCCAGATCGACGCCGGTGAGGTTCTGTACGGTTTCTATCGCCAAGGCGGGACCGCCGTACGCATAAGCCGCGTTCAGCTTCTGAGCGCCGTGGCCGGGTATCTCCACCCGGAGATCCCGGGGCAACGACAACACCGACACGAAATTCGCCCGCGAGTCTATATGCACCAGCATCACAGTGTCTGAGCGCCCGTACTCCTCCGGCCCCTCACCCTCGTCGCGGTTATCCGACCCAAAGAGGATGATGTCCATAGCGCCGGGCGACTCCAGTACCAGTTCCTCGCTATTCCCTACGGCCGCCAGCGGCAGTGTGGTGCGACTCAACACACTCTGCGCCGCCGCAACCTCAGGACTGCGATGGGTGCGCGACATCAGCCAACCCAGCCAGGCGTAAGACGTCGCCGCACCGATCCCCACAACGGCGACAACGACTGCAGTGACGATCAGAGTAATCCGCAGCCAACGCCGCGGACGCTTCACGCCCTCAACAGTATAGATAGTGTAGGGCTTGCTATGGAAAGTCATGATGAAATACGGAGTCCTCCCGGTCCAATTCTACCCCGTCGCTGCAATGGCGACCACCACGGGAAGGAAGAAGGCCGAACGGTCAAATGACCGCCGGTTATGCCGTCGTCAGCCCACGCGCTCGATCTGGGCACCCAGCGTCCGCAGTTTCCCCTCGAAATCTTCGTAGCCTCGATCGACATGATATATGTCTCTAATCTCCGTTATTCCCTCGGCCGCGAGGCCGGCCAGTACCAACGCCGCCCCCGCCCGCAGATCGGAGCACTTGACAATAGCTCCCATCAGGCGCCTGCCGCCGTTCACCACTGCGTGGTGTCCCGTGACCTTGATATCCGCACCCAAACGTATCAGCTCGTCTACAAAGACGAAACGATTCTCAAAAACGTTCTCGGTCACAATAGACGGCCCTTGCGCTACGGCAAGCAAGGCCATGGTCTGCGCCTGCAGGTCAGTCGCGAAACCAGGATACGGCAATGTGGCAATATCAGTACCAACGTAAGTTCCAGGATCTCCGCCCACGCGGATGGAGCGCGAGTTCTCCTGTATATGGGCACCGATGGCACGAAGCTTGGAAAGGAATAAGTCGAGGAGTCGAGGGCTTATGCCCTCTACTTCTACATCGCCGCCGGTAATAGCGCCTGCAACAAGGAAAGTACCGGCCTCAATACGATCACCGATAACACTGTGCTCCGCCCCATGCAGCTCAGAAACACCCCTAATCTTGATGGTGGACGTGCCCGCCCCCTCTATATCGGCACCCATACTGACCAAGAACTT
>JAAYZX010000078.1 GCA_012514635.1 Actinomycetota bacterium | reverse complement strand
GATCGCGGTAGAGCGTCTCGGCCAGGGCCGCGCCCTTGAGCAGCAGGAGCGGCGCGCCGGTGCGGGCGAGGGCGTCCCACGCGCCCGCCAGCTGGTGCAGGCAGCGCGTGTTGGCCGCGGCGGACCGGAAGAAGGCCTGTTCCAGCGCCTCGCGCACCTCCGCGGGCATGGCCATGTCCCGCGCGGCCGCGTAGACCGCGGGCGCGGCGTTGCTGCCCTCCACCAGGCTCAACACCTCGGCCCACGGGACCGCCCCCGCCGCGGGGCGGAGGGAGGGGTCCCAGGTCGCGGCGAGCAGGCGGCAGGCGGCTGCGGGCGCGGACAATAAGTCATTCACGGGGGCATTATAGCCGTCGCCCGGGGCCAGGGCAAACGGGGTGCGCGGCGCCCTTTCCAGCTGTGGAGGATTTCCATTGAGGCGGATGATGGTAATGCTCAATGTAATGTGTCAGAACTATAATTATCAATCGCCCAGCCGCTACGAGACCGGGTGTCTGCAACACAGATACACGCCCCGGCAGCCGGTGCGGAACGATATTCCTGGGGGACGGCCTGTGGATCGATTGCATCCCAGATGGCCGATTCCGATCACAAAAAGAAAAGCAAAGGAAGAAAACATGACGCAACAAGCAACGACAATCACACGAACACGACCGTTGTTGACGGCTCTGGCGGTCGCGCTGATCGTCCTGGGTGCATTGGCGATGGGCGCCCGGGGCGCCTCTGCACAGGAGGGTACCACCTGGGAGTTGGGCAACTTCTGCCTGGACGACTATGCCAAAAACTCTACATGCGAAGCGAACGATGTCAGAATCGCCAGCATCACACCCTCCGTCGAAGAGGCCTGCGTGGCCGTTGGTGACACTGCAACGGTCAAATTCCAGGTGAGGCTCGATTCGGGTGCGAACCAACGCTATGACGTCAGCATGTTCGTTGCTACGGACGGCGGCTCGGCCTGGACCGGAAATTCGTGCTACCACGACTTCCTGCAGCCGGTCAGCACAGATCCCACCCTGATCGATGTCCTGAGTGGAAATGGCCCCTTCTGGGAACTGGAATCCACCCACGACATGTGCGGTGACATTCGTCAGAACGAACCGACCTACTACAACTTTCAGCAGGAAATCACGATCGACTGTGTGGACAACAATAATGACGGGGCCGTCGATCCGATCAGCACCTGCACGGGCTGGCACAACAATGCCAAGAACGACTGCCTGACCGTGAAGGGCGCCGATATTGATGTGCCGTCCAAATGCACCTGCGAATACATGGACCCGGGCGTCCGCGTCTATCGTGGCTATGACTGGGGCGATCTGCCTGACTCGTACAAGACCGTCACTGCCGACGACGGCGCCCGGCATGCCATCCAGGACCTCAACAACGACAACACGCCGGACACCATCACCAACACCACTGCCGAGCCTGACATTGTTGTGCCTGCCGTCTGGCTGGGACCGACCGTGGACTACTCGCCCAACGCGGAGACCGACGGACAGCCCAACTTCGAGGCTACGGGAGATGACAACAATATTCAGAACACCAAGCTGGTGGACGACGAAGACGGTATTACGGTTTCGTCGGCGTACTCGATCTGGGGCCAAGATGGGGGCCAGTTCAGTGTGAACGTGAACAGCTCGGATGGGACCACCTGCACCGACTGCAAGCTCGGTTTCTGGATCGACTGGAACGGCGATGGCGACTTTGCCGACCCGGACGAGAGCTACCTCCAGGATGTCACCTACGGCACGCAAACCGTGCACTTTGACATTCCGGCCACGGCGACGGTGAGGGATCTCTACGCCCGCTTCCGGCTCTATGACGGCAACTACAACGGCTCGTACCTGCCCACCGGCCTGGTGGTGAACGGCGAGGTCGAGGACTACCACTTCGCACAGCCGACCGCGGTCGAGCTGCTTTCCTTTACTGCCACGGCGGAGCGGAAAGCCATCGTGTTGACCTGGGAAACGGCCAGCGAAACCGACAATGCGGGATTCAACTTGTATCGCGCCAGGAAAGTCGACGGCGAGCGGACCCGGATCAACACGGCGCTGATCCCGACCCTGGTGCCGCCCGGCAGCAACTATGGCGCGATCTACGCCTACCCGGACACCACCTTCACGGGAAACAGGAACTTCTACTACTGGTTGGAGATCGTGGACATCTACGGCGCCACCCAACTATCCGATCCAATCGAGGCGAGAGCCGCCCGGGGTCTCGAGCTCAAAGAACCCCCAAGCAGGACGGAAGTGAAGTAACGCCCCGCGGCGACCTCCATAGGCGGCTGGCTTTTACCCCTGCCAGGCGGAGGCAGGAGCCAGCCGCTGCGGAGCTGCCAACCGGGGGCCTATTATGAAAAAGTTGTTAAGCGCGTCTCCATCTTTTGACACTTTCGTTAATCTTCCTACCCTATAATGTCTGGGCTTCCTCCTTTCTGGCTTG
>JAAYZX010000077.1 GCA_012514635.1 Actinomycetota bacterium | reverse complement strand
GAGCGACACTCGGCGGAGCGGCGACCGGCGGAGCGGCGACCGGATGCAGGCAAGTCGCTATAATGGCTGAGTCTCCGCGGAGGTTGGGTCCGCGGATCGTGCCCACGTAGCTCAGGGGATAGAGCACTGGCCTCCGGAGCCAGGTGCCGCAGGTTCGAATCCTGCCGTGGGCATTTACACGTCCAGCAGTGCCGACAGCTCTTCGTGGGTTGTGGCAGTGGGGGCGGTCACTGAGATTTCGAAGACCTCCGCAAAAAGAGCTGCGTACAGGCGTTTGAGATCGGTCATGCGGGGCCTGTGCCCGGTTAGGTGGGCCAGGCTGGTTTGACGGAGAGAGGGATCGCCGCAACATACGACACGCTCGAATAGTGTGAGATCCGGATCCACGTTGAAGCTGGTGCCGTGGCTGGCCACCCATCGCTCGCAACGCAGCCCCACAGAAGCGATCTTCCGCCGTTCTACGTACACACCCGGACTGCCCGGCCATCGCTCCGCCTGCAGGTGGAACTCGGCGAGCAGGCGCACGATCACCTCCTCCAACTTCCAGACATAGGCGCGCAGGTTCTTGCGCGGCAGCTTCATGATTGGGTAGCTGATGAGTTGCCCAGGGGCGTGAAGGGTGGCCAGTCCACCCCGTTCCGAGCGCACCAACGGCAGCGACGGCAACGAGGGGGCAGGATCCTGTGCGGGGCTGACTTCTACCAAACAGGCGGCCGGATCCGCCCGCATGCCGAGTGTGACCACCGGATGGTGCTCCAACAGCAACAGCACGGGCGGAGCGGCACCGGAAGCCACGGCCCGGCGCCAGGTGGCCTGGAGTTTCTGTACCGGCTCGTAGGGGGTGAGACCGAGATCGTAGCAGGCAAGCATGCCTTCATCCTGCGACGGCGCACGGCACGCCACCGGTGGGTTACTCCACGGCGTCTTCGAAGTCATTGACCGGTAAGGTTAGCGTAGAGTCGCCCTGACGGGAAAACACAATGACCGTATAGGTGTGTCGCAATCCGGACTGGGCGGATGCGGGGGTTGTCTCTCGGTCGAAGCGAAGGATCCAGCCTGCCTGGTTGAGCCATGCAGTGGTGTCGACTTGGGCGTCTATGCGCGCGCCGGTCATGAGCGGGTTGCTCCAGGAGTAGGCCTCAACTGCGCGGGTTGGGGCGGCGGGATAGGGCTCGGGAATGGGCGCTTCTGGATCCACGACAGCGGCTGTGGCGGTCACCGTAGGGATGAGACTCTTGTCGACGAACTCACTTTCAAGAGGAAGCTCCTGGAGCCACACGGCGGAGTCCATGAGAGCGCCGGCGCCGGACCAGGCTTCGCCTGTCACGCGGCCGGCGGCCCCCTTCTCCGAGTAGACGATATCGGCGGTCCTGTCGCTGAGGACTGCATGGATATGAAGGGACGTCCACGGGGCCACCTTTACTCCACTGGTCTCGACCAGCAACTGCCCACCCTCCGGCCCTATCTCCCATGTGGTTACGGTAAACGCGTAGCGTTGAGCAGCCTGCAGGAGCATCAAAGCGCGCTCCAGGCGGGCGGTGTCGGCGCCTTCAGGTGCCGAGGTACCATCGTCCGGTGCTGTGGGTCCGGTGGTGGAGGGAGACGAGCATGCCCCCAGACAGGCCACCAAACAAACCGCCAAGGCGACGATCAGAAACAGGGCCGCCGAACCGCCCGCCGCGCGGCTCATCGGGCGGCTCATCGGGCGGCCCGATGAGCGACAGAGTGCATCGTAACTCGGCGTAACCTCTTGAGAGAGATCGCCTCGGTGTGAGACACTCTGGCCACAGAGCCGATTTCTACGACGCTGAGGAGCACACATTGGTCAACAAGTACGATCCACTATGGGAATACGCCGGTGTGAAGCATCCGCTGGTGGGGACGAAGCCGGACGTGACCGCCAGATGTCCCGTGTGCCACGTAATAGTGCAACTGGACGCGAGCGCCCGGGCGGGGCAACACGGTGAATGCGGCCTTTGTGGCGAGCAACTACAGATAACACAGGAAGAAGGTGTCCTCAAACTGGAGCCCCTCGCTGAGTCGACTCAGTAGGTGATGACGGGCCTGCCCAGCTTCTCCTTAAGGGTGCCCAGCTTCTCAGAGAGCGTGGCGGGGACGGAGATGACCGCCGGGTCACCGTCGGAGATGTAGCGCAGGTCCGGGTTCTTCTTGAGGTTGTCGATAGCCTGCTTGAGGGCGTCGTGCTGGACCTCGATCCGAGGAATACGCATAGGGTTGAACTTAGAGGAGAACGGCGAGGGGCTGGGGCCGCCCGTCACTTCGAGAGCTGCCCCGTAGGTGTACGAGACGCCGTCGTACTCCCCGCTTTGGAGAATGCTTATGTCGTCAGGATATTCGCCAAAGGGAACGCAGATGGTGTACACCTCGTAGTCGTCTCCAACCAGACTCTCGATCTTCTGCTTGGATAGAGCAAGCTCTTTCCGGATCACTTCCTCGGTCGACTTCTGGAAATTGAGGTGCGTGTAGGTGTGGCTCCCCACTTCGCAGCCCCATTTCACCAGGTTGCGCATCTTCTCCTGCTGGAGGTCCGGTTGGCCGAACAGGATATTGTCGGGCGGGTTCACGTCCAGTAGTACGTAAAAACACGCCTTCAGCGGCCATCTGCCGTCCCGTGAGGCGGCTTGGAGTATCCCCACAGCCGATTCAGGATCGATGGTGCCGTCGTCCAGAACACGGTATTGGCCGGGGCTGGAATCGTCAAAAGTGAGCACTACAGGGCTCTTGCCGGCGGGTATGTCGATAGTGCCGGTGGCCAGGTCTTTCACAGTGATGGGGTAATAACCCTCACTCATCAGCAGCTCGATATCCTGTTTGAAGTGGAGCGCGCTGCGACAATAGTCGGGCTCCGGGGCGGTCTGATCTTCCGGCTTGGTGATCTTGTGGTATTCGAGGACCGGGATCATGCCCATCTCGTTGGCGCCGATGGCCCGCGCCTTCTCGGCCGTCATAGGCTCAGCGGTCTCCTCGTCGGCGGCGGTAGAAGTGGTGGTGTCGGCTTTGCCGGCAGCGGTCTTGGTTGAGGGAGATGCGTGAGTGCGGCTCCCTCCCAGCGTCAGGCCGCCTACCAAACCCAACACGCTGCCCACCACGAAGGCGAACAGGAGGAATTTAAGGACCTTATCGTAGCGCATGGCATTGGTACAATACCAAACAGCCCGGGCTCCAACCAGGATCCCGTGCCTCGTCCTTTGGGCGGACACTCGAGAGTGGAGATGGCGGTGTGAATAGATCCGGGCCTCGATCCCCTGGATACTCGCAACGAAGCTACGCTGCGCGGGCGGCGCGTCGCCGACGCCGTGGAACGGCGGCGGTCGCCGTCATCCTGGCGGCAGGTGTCATTGCCTTTGCGGTTGGCTTCCTGGTGTTCTGGGCGCTGGGCAGCGGTATTGCGGGAGGGCACGGCTTTGCGCTGCGCTGGCCATGGAGCAAGCCCCACATCACTTCACAGGAGATCGTGGAGCGCTACAGCCAGCTGGATTTCCTCAAATTGCCTCGGTCGGTTGACCTCACTACTTTCCGCGATCTTTCGTACGTGCCGGTGAAGGGTATTTACGTGACATCCTGGACGGCCGGTATCGATGGGTACATTAGTCCCTTGATCGCATTATGTGACCGCACAGAACTGAACGCCATGGTCATCGATGTGAAGGATGCCACCGGTTACATTGCGTACCAGCCCGACGTTGCGGTGGTGCAGGAGATGCAGTTGTGGGAGAAGCGCATTCCGGATGTCGAAGGTTTGTTGGGCAGGCTCCGTGAACACAACATCTTTCCCATAGCTCGTATCGTGTGTTTCAATGATCCCCTGCTTGCCGAGAAGAAACTGGACCTGGCCGTGCAACACAAAGACGGCGGCGTGTGGAAAGACAGGTACGGATCCTCCTATACCAACCCCTACAGTCATGAGGTATGGGAGTACTTGGTTCAGGTGGCCGAGGACGCCGTCCGCCGTGGGTTCCGTGAAATCCAGTTTGACTATGTGCGTTTTCCCACCGACGGGATCCTTGCAAACGCCGTCTATCCTGACGAAAGAGGCCTCCCCGAGGATGCCATCGCCGAGTTCCTGCAGTTCGCACGGGATAGGCTCCATCCTTTGGGTGCGTGGGTGTCGGCGGACGTGTTCGGTCATGCTCTGGACCAGAAAGGGGACGCCGGTATCGGTCAGCGTCTGGAGAAGGTATGCCGGTCGGTGGATATCGTGTGTCCCATGATCTACCCGTCACACTATGAGAGCGGCTCGTACGGGATCGATAACCCCGATACCAACCCCTACGACACGGTGACATACGCCACTAGAGATGCAACACGTCGTTTTGAAGGTAACGGAGCGCTCTACCGGCCCTGGCTCCAGGATTTCGCATATCCCACCAATTACGGGGTAACCGAGGTCAAGGCCCAGATCGAAGCGGTGGAGAAGCAGGGATACACGGAGTGGATTCTCTGGGATCCTAATCTTAGATATACCGAGGGTGCCCTGCGCAGGCAATAAGACTCCGGGCCACTCTCTGGACCATCAGAGGTCCAGCGTCATAGCGGTCTCGTCGCAGTCGGGGAAGCGCGGGCAGTGCACGCATTCCTGCCAGATTTTTTGGGGCAGATCGGCCTTGCTGGCTGGGAGGAAGCCCATGCGTGCGAAGAAGTCCGGCACGTAGGTGAGGACGAATATGTGCGTCAGGCCCAGATCTCGCGCGTCCTCTAGGGCTTGTTCTACCAGACGGCGCCCTACGCCCCGTCCGTGTGCCTCCGGTGCTACGGCCAGCGTGCGGATTTCCGCCAAGTCTTCCCAGGTAATGTGGAGGGATACACAGCCTATGATGCGCTCCTGGTCAATCGCCACCAGGTAATCGCGGAGATGTTCATACAGGGAGTGGAGCGAGCGCGGCAGCATAACGCCCTGTTTGGCCCAAGCGTTGACCAGTTTCTGCATTTGCGGAACATCGTTGACGGTGGCTTTGCGCAGTGTGTATCCCACGGTCCGGTCCTTCGTTTGTGCGGGTTTCTGGGGCCTTCGGTGCAACACCAGGCTAAACGATAGGGTAACATCCTCCGGCAGGCGCGTGATGCCGTAGGGCCGGCGCCGGTGGCCCGAGCAAACGGTGAACGGTCCAAGTAGAGGGTAGGAACCACCAAATCTGAGGAGCGGAGGCGTAACGACGTGCGCAACGACGAGTTCCTTTTTACGTCTGAGTCGGTGAGTGAAGGTCACCCAGACAAGATGGCCGACCAGATCTCGGATGCGGTACTGGATGCGGTACTTAGCCAAGACCGCGAAGGCCGCGTGGCCTGCGAGACCCTTATCACCACCGGACTCGTCCTGGTTTCAGGTGAGATGACCACCTCGCACTACGTGGATATCCCCACCGTGGTGAGACGAACAGTTGAGCGCATCGGCTATACCAGGGCCAAGTTCGGCTTTGACTACGAGACCTGCGGTGTGCTGAGCTCCATCCATGAGCAGTCGCCGGATATCGCGCAGGGCGTAAAGCGTGCGCTGGAAATGAGGACGGATCCCGGAGACCAGGACGCACTGGATATGCAGGGAGCGGGAGACCAAGGCATGGTCTTTGGTTATGCCTGTGAAGACACCCCGGAACTCATGCCTCTTCCCATCTCAGTGGCGCACAAGCTGGCGCAGCGGTCATCCGAGGTACGCCGAGCGGGAATCATGCCGTATCTGCGCCCGGACGGTAAAAGCCAGGTCACGGTTCGCTACCGAAATGGAAGGCCGGAATTTATCACCGCTTTGGTGCTGTCTGTACAGCATCAGGAGGGGATCGATATCGATGCCATGATGCGGCCCGATCTTATCGAGCACGTGATTCATCCCATCGTGCCGACGGAACTATACGATCCGGAGTTTAAGGCCACTAAATTGTACGTGAATCCCACGGGTAAGTTTGTCATAGGCGGTCCCATGGGGGATACGGGTCTTACCGGTCGCAAGATTATCGTGGATACGTACGGCGGATTCGGTGGCCACGGCGGCGGCGCCTTCTCAGGAAAAGACCCCAGCAAGGTTGACCGCTCGGGCGCTTATGCCGCCAGATATGTGGCCAAGAACATTGTCGCCGCCGGGTTGGCGGCGCGGTGTGAGCTGCAGGTGGCGTACGCTATTGGTGTGGCACGCCCCGTGAGCGTTATGGTGGATTGTTGTGGGACCAATGTGGTGGATGAAGCGCTTATCGAGCGCCTGGTGGCGGAGCACTTCGATCTGCGGCCGGCGGCCATCATCCGCGATCTGGATCTCAAGCGGCCCATCTATGAGAAGACGGCGGCGTACGGTCACTTCGGACGAGAGGACCACGACTTCACGTGGGAACGCACGGACAAGGCGGCGACGCTGCGCGAGGCGGCGGGCCTGGCGTGAGGCATATCGCGGCGGCGCCTGCTTCGGCAGGCGCCGCCGCGATCACGGACGCTCCTCCGGAGCGTCCCACTTGGCAGGTCGCGCCGTTGATGGGTGTGCGCTCGTTGGGCGACCGCGTCTTTGATTATCTACCCCCCCAGTCGCATCCGGAAGGCCATAATCCGCAAATCGGGCGATTGGTGCGGGTGCCCTTCGGGCGTCGTCAGGTGGTGGGGGTGGTTTTGGGAGTGGGTTGCGCGGATGCGCTCAGCGGTATTGCCCTGCGCCACGTGCACACCGTCCTGCCCCGCGCAATCAACCAAGAAGGCCTCGAGTTGGCACGAGACATATCCGTGCACTTCGTAGCTCCGCTGGGCGCTGCTTTGGGGCTGGTGGCTCCGCAGGCACATGCCCCGGCAGGCCTTGGTCAAGGCAGGAAGGTGGGGTGGATACGGCCCTTGCCCAATGCCGTACCGGAGCGCCCGCTCACTGCCCGACAACGAGAGGTGCTGCGTGGCCTGCCGACAGCGGGGTGCGCCATGAAGGACGCCTGTCGCATGCTGAAGTGTACACGCGGTGTTCTGAACGCACTGGTGGCGCACGGAGTGGCCGCCTTGGAGCAGAGAACGGAGCCCGTTGATAGGAACGACGGAGTTCCAGACGCCGCCACATCGACTGTGAGATCTTCGTCGTTGGGGGATTCGGGAAGTGCGGCCGACAAAAAGCTCACTCTCACCGCGGGACAAAGTAGGGCGCTCGACTGGCTGGTAGACAGGTCACGCAAAGGCGGTTTTGATCATGTGTTGCTCTGGGGGGTGACCGGTAGCGGTAAGACCGAGGTGTACATGCGGCTGCTGCAGGAAGTGGTGGGCTCGGGGCGACAGGCTATAGTACTTGTCCCCGAGATTGCTCTGACCGCCGCTCTGGCCAAACACGTGGAGGAGGGGCTCGGTCCTGGAGTAGCGGCGGTGCTTCACAGCGGCCTAACGCCGGCGGCGCGCGCACGAACACTGCGACGGATCGAGGCGGGTGAGGCCTCAGTGGTAGTAGGCCCGCGTTCCGCCGTTTTTGCTCCATTGGATAGCATCGGTCTCATTGTTATAGATGAGTCACACGACTCTTCCTTCAAGAACGAGGAAGAGCCGCGATACAATGCACGGTGGGTGGCTCTGTGGCGGGCGCGGAAGCACGGTGCGCTGGTGCTGGAAGGCACGGCGACGCCTCGCTTGGAAACATGGGTGGAGACACGGAAGACGCTTCGCCTGGGAGCGCGCCCGGCCGGCGCCGAGCTTCCGGAAGTGGAGGTGATCGATATGCGCCGCCAGGCCGGGTCCGGAGCGTTGTCTCCGCGGGCCGCGGCGCAGCTCAGAGACACCATCGCTGCCGGTGAGCAGGCCATTCTGCTGATCAATCGCCGTGGTCACTCCGGATATCTCTTCTGCCCCGAATGTGGGTGGGTGGCCATCTGCCCGCGGTGCGATATCGCGCTGACCATGTATCGACCCTCCCGGGGAATGGTGGGAGGAGTGCTGATGTGTCGGCACTGCGGCCACCGGACGGCGGTGCCTGAGGTCTGCATGGCCTGCGGTCAGGCGGCAGTGGTTAGGGGTGTGGCGGGGACACAACGTGTGGAGGAGGAGTTGCATGGCTTTTTGCCTGCAGAGCAGATCTTCCGCCTGGATTCCGACAGCGCAGGCAGGGCCGGTCAGGCCTTCAGCACGCTGGAGGCGTTCGCGGCCACGTCGCCTGGAGTCTTGCTGGGTACGCAGATGGTGGCCAAGGGGCACGATTTCCCACAGGTGACGCTGGTAGTTGTGGTGGACGCAGACGCGGCCCTCTATCTTCCGGATTTTCGTGCGGCCGAGCGGACGTTCCACCTGCTGCGCCAAGTAATGGGGCGGGCGGGGCGGAGGCGGCGCCCCGGACTTGCGTTGGTGCAGACCTGGAATCCGGAAACGCCCTGCATTAGAATGGCTTTGGAAGGCGACGAACGCGGCTTCTACCGGCAGGAGCTCGAAGAGAGACGGAGTTTGGGGTTTCCTCCGGCCACTTCTTTAGTGCGGGTGGTTCTGGCCGGTTCCGTCGACAGAGTGGATGCTGCGGCCGATCAGGCGGCGAATACGCTGCGGAGCAACGCGGGTACGGCGCAGGTATGGGGCGTCACGCGCCTGCCGCGGCTCAGAAGCGTCGAGCGTCGACAGCTGCTGTTTGTCGCCGGTCCGGGAGATCGGCAACTGCCTCCTGAGGTAAGGCGGTGTCTGTTGGAGTTGCGGTCCGGTTTGGCCCGGCGGGCGGTGGATGTGATTGTAGACGTGGACCCGGAATGGTTCAGCTAGCGGTTCAGGAAGTAGAGTAGTGACCATGTATGAAATTCGAACCTTGGGTGATCCGGTATTGCGGGAGAGGTGTCGCGAGGTCACGCAGTTCGATAGAAAGCTGCGTCGTCTGACTGAGTCCATGATTGAGGTGATGGACGCGGCGGAAGGCGTGGGTCTGGCGGCTTCTCAGATAGGTATTCTCAAGCGGCTGTTTGTGTGGCGACATCCCACCAGCAACAAGTCTTCAGTATTCGTGAATCCCGTCATCGTGGAGTCTTCTCAGGAGCAGCAAAGTGGCGCGGAGGGGTGCTTATCGGTGCCGGGTTTCTCGGTGGAAGTCCCACGTGCGGCACGGGTGGTGGTGGAGGCCTGTGACTTGGAAGGTCGTCCTCTCAGGTTTGAGGCAATCGATCTACTGGCCCGGATCATGCAGCACGAGATCGATCACCTCGATGGCACCCTCATTGTGGATCGGACCTCGGCTGAGGAGCGGCGGCGTGTTCTGCGAGAACACCGTGCCGCTCGGGAGGCCGAGGAGCATATGGCGCGGTAGAGTGGGCTTTGGCATGAGGCGATCGCCGTACTTTGAAAAGGAATCGCGTTGAGATTCGGGTTCGCCGGAACACCGGACTTTGGTGCCTGCGTCTTGCGGGATCTTCTGGAGCGGGGGCGACGCCCCGAATTGGTGATATCGCAACCGACCCGCCCTCGTGGCCGCGGTCGCAAGATGGTTGATTCGCCCGTGGCCGTGGTGGCCGCAGATGAAGCATTGCCGTTGCTCACGCCAGCAGATATCAACAGCGCCGAGATTCTGGAAGAAATAGCCGCCTTACGTATTGATTACCTGGTGGTGGCGGCGTTTGGACAGTTGTTCAAGCAAAACCTGCTCGACTGCGTGCCCTGCATAAACGTGCACGCCTCTCTGCTTCCCTATTATCGGGGGGCGGCGCCCATTCATTGGGCCCTACGCAACGGGGAAACGCAGACCGGGGTCAGTATCATGCGGGTGATTCCGGCTTTGGATGCAGGTCCGGTGGCCGCGCGTGTGTGTATGTCGATCTCCTTGCGGGACGACGCCGGCTCCATTGGTAGGGCGTTGGCCCTGCTGGGTGCACTGGCTACCGACCAAGTCCTGCAGGGCCTGGAGGACGGCACCGTTCGGTGGGAAGAGCAGCCCGCCGAAAGCACGTATGCTCCCAAAGTATCGGCGGGTGATCGCAGGCTGAATCTGTCGGCCCCATCTCTAGAGTGCCACAATCTGGTGAGATCTCTTGTTCCCGATAGCGCGGCGGAAGTCTGGAAGGCGGACACCGTCCTGAAGGTGTGGAGAACCTGGCCTTGGATGGAACCCTCGTACGAGCGCGACGATGTGCCCACGGAGGCGAGGACGGCATGGGGTGAGCCTGGGCGGGTGGCGACGTCACGTCACAGAGGGGGTAGGCTGTTCTTCGGGTGCGGAGAGGGGCTTTTGGAAATTCTGGCGGTGCAACCGGCGGGGCGCAGGGCGATGTCGGCAGGCGATTTTCTTCGGGGATACGGGTCTCGTCTACCCGAGTTCTTTGATCTGCCCTCGGCTCCATGATGGTTGCAGGTCCCGCCGACCCGTAGTCAGAGCCACAGGAGGAACAAGGATGGGTATACCGCAGGACATGTTCTCCCAGAAACTGGTACTGCCATCTATCCTGTCGGCGGACTTCTCGCGCCTAGGGGACGATGCCGCGTGCGTGATCGATGCCGGGGCCAAAATCATCCACGTGGATGTCATGGACGGCCATTTCGTGCCGAACCTGACCATCGGTGCACCGGTGGTGGCATCTCTGGCACCTGTGGCGCACGCCCGCGATGCATACCTAGATGTTCATCTCATGATAGATAATCCGGACCGGTTCCTGGACGATTTTGCCAATGCGGGTGCGGATGCTTTGAGCGTGCACATTGAGACATGTCCGCACATCCAACGCACCTTGGTCGGGATCAAGGAACGCGGTATGTCGGCCGGACTGGTGCTGAATCCGGGGACGTCTCTGAATGCAATTGAGGAAGCCGCTCTGTTTGCAGATTTCGTGCTGTTGATGAGCGTTAACCCGGGGTTCGGCGGTCAGGAGTTTATCCCGGAGAGTCTCAGCAAGCTGAGACGTGCCCGCGCACTTCTGTCGCCGCGGGTGGGCCTACAGGTGGACGGCGGTATGGCTATGGATACCATTCCGGCGGCAGTGGCGGCGGGAGCACGGTGGATAGTGGCGGGATCGGCCGTATACGGCGCCGATGATCCCGCGGCCCAATTTCGACGCCTCCAGGAGCTGGCCCAAGAAATTGCCTGATTTGCCGTCACGTGTAAGCTCCACGAAGGCCCAGTAGCGGCCGAGCGTCGCGCGTCCATGAACCGCGCGTTATTCTCTGGCGTGGGCCGGTAGGCACGTGGTATAGTTTCGCTGCTACACGTGTGGTCTTCAGGGTTGGGTGAAATTCCCTACCGGCGGTAACAGCCCGCGAGCCCTTTCGGGGCCGACCAGGTGTGACTCCTGGGCCGACAGTGAAAGTCTGGATGGGAGAAGGCCGTCTGCCAAGACGCATCGTCTGTCTGCTCTCCCAACTCCCCCTGGTCCTGCGTGGTGTATTGGTTTGTGACGTTCGGTGGAGGAGTGTCAGGTGGGTCTTTCCGCTCGGGACGAGGAGCTTTTGGCACGTGCCCTGGATCTTGCGGAGCGGGGCAGGGGAAGAACGGTGCCCAATCCTATAGTGGGTGCTGTGGTGACGATCGACGGGCGCGTTATCGGCGAGGGTTTTCATGAGCGTGCCGGTCAGGATCATGCCGAAGTGGTGGCTCTGCAGGCGGCGGCCCCAGAACTGACGGCACCTGACTTCGATGGCGTTCTCCGCGGTGCGTGCATATATGTTTCTCTGGAACCGTGCTCCCACTTTGGTCGTACGCCACCCTGTACAGATGCTCTGATAGCTGCGGGTGTGACCCGTGTGGTGGTTGCCGCAACTGATCCGTTCCCGCAGGTATCCGGACAGGGTCTGGCCCGGCTTCGCCGAGCGGGGGTGGAGGTAGTGTTGAGCGGCGGGCATTTGGAGCGCCGCGCTCGGCGGCAGAACGGACCTTTCCGCAAGTGGGCCATCTCGGGACTTCCGTTTGTCACATACAAGTACGCTATGACGCTGGACGGTAAGGTTGCGGCAGAGAGCGGTCATTCGGCGTGGATCTCGGGTGAGGCGTCGCGCCGCCTCGTCCACCAGGAGCGCGCCGCCTCGGATGCGATAGTGGTGGGAGCGGGTACCATGCGGGCCGATGACCCACTTCTCACAGCTCGTGACGTGGACGCATGGCGACAACCGTTGCGTGTGGTCATTGATCCGCGTCTGACCATTTCCCGCAATACTGCCTTGGTGCAGAGCGTGGGAGAGGGGCCGGTGCTTGTGGTGTGCGGCGAACGCGCGCCGCAGGCGCGCCGTGAGGAAGTGGCGGGGTGGGGGATCGAAGTGGTGGGGGTAGAGTCGGACGCCCAGGGCAGACCCCTACCCGAGTCGGTGACCAGGCTGCTGGGCGGGCGGGACGTGCAGGCCGTGCTGCTGGAAGGCGGCCATCGCTTGGCCGGAGCGTGGTGGGAGGCGGGCCTGGTGGACCGGGTGATGGCATTTGTGGCCCCCTTAGTAGTTGGAGGCGAGGCGGCACCCGGACCCCTGAGCATCCCGGGACACTCCCGCATGGATCTGGCCCAGCGTTTGCAGGATACCGCTGTGCAGGAGATAGGAGGCGACGTGCTCATCACCGGATATATAGGAGTGCCGTACTGAACGGCTGAGAGCATGAACGTACGTGAGAGAGGACCAGGCGCATGTTCACGGGCTTGATCGAGGAAGTGGGAAGCGTTCTTAGGCTGACGAAAGTGGCCCATGGTGCCCATCTGCATGTCAGAGCCACAACAGTGCTGGAAGGGACGCGGATTGGAGACTCCATCGCCGTGAATGGAGCCTGTCTCACTGTGGTCACAATGAATGGTGGATCTTTCGCGGTGGACTGCATGCCGGAGACCCTTGAGCACACCACAATCGGATCACTGCGCGCCGGCGATGCTGTCAACCTGGAGCGGGCCATGATGCTGGGTGATCGCCTGGGAGGTCATCTTGTTTTGGGACACGTGGACGCTGTGGGAGAGGTTGTGTCCGTCAAAGTACGCAGCAACGCGTGGGAGATCCGTATTACGCTGCCCCCGACACTGAGAGGGTTTGTGGCGCCCAAAGGATCGATCACTGTTGACGGCATCTCCCTGACGGTCACAGACGTGACCGACCACGATTTCGGTTTGAGCATCATCCCGCACACTCTGGGCGTCACAACGCTTGCCACAGTGAAGGCAGGACGTTTGGTGAACTTAGAGGCCGATGTGCTGGCCCGATACGTGAAACAGGCGATGGAGACCATGAGTCAACAGGCCGCCGATTCGGGCGAAATGGCGACTCCGCCGGCCGCCCCTGCGCCGGCGGAGACTTCTTCGCGCTCTGGATTGACGGAGGCAATACTGCGTGACTATGGATTCTAGATACGGGGCCGTGCCGGCCCGAGGAGGATAATGATGAAGAGGAAGGATTCCCCGTTTGCAACTATTGAAGAGGCCCTGGAAGAAATCAAGGCCGGACACATGGTTATCGTATGTGACGATGAGAGTCGCGAAAATGAAGGCGACCTCACCATGGCTGCTCAGTTCGTTACGCCGGATGCCATCAACTTTATGGCTAAATATGGGCGTGGACTGATATGTCTGGCCATGACGTCGGAGCGCTGTGACGAGCTGGGGCTGCACTCCATGACACGCAATAATCAGTCTCGTTTTGAGACGGCCTTCACCGTCTCTATTGAAGCGCGGACGGGCGTGAGTACAGGTATCTCCGCAGCCGATAGAGCTCGAACCATCCAGGTGGCCATAGATCCGCGCAGTCGCCCCGAAGATCTGGTGCAACCCGGGCATGTGTTCCCCCTGCGGGCGCGACCGGGCGGCGTTCTGGAGCGGACGGGTCAAACTGAAGCTGCCGTCGATCTGGCTCGACTCGCAGGCCTCAATCCCACCGGTGTCATCTGCGAAGTCATGAATGAAGACGGTACCATGGCGCGGGTGCCGGACCTCAAAGATTACTGCGCGTTTCACAATTTGAAGATGATCACTGTAGCCGATCTCATTGAATACCGGCGCCGCACTGAGCGGCTCGTGCGCAGAGGAGCGGAGGTGAAGCTGCCCACTCAATGGGGCGAGTTCACCGCCATAGGCTACGAGAGTCTTTTGGATCGTGAACAACACTTAGCACTGGTGAAGGGCCAGGTGGCCGGCAAAGAGAACGTTTTGGTGCGCGTGCACAGTGAGTGTCTTACCGGCGACGTTTTTCACTCGTTACGCTGCGATTGCGGGGATCAGCTCGCGGCGGCTATGGAGATGATTGAAGAAGCGGGCGCGGGAGTTGTGTTGTACATGGCACAGGAAGGCCGAGGAATTGGTTTGCTCAATAAACTGAAGGCTTATAAACTGCAGGAGCAGGGATTGGATACGGTGGAGGCCAATCTGCAACTCGGCTTCCCCGCCGATCTGCGCGATTATGGGATCGGCGCTCAAATTCTTGTAGACCTGGGTCTCAGCACCGTCCGTCTACTGACGAACAACCCGCGTAAGCTGGTCGGCTTAGAAGGGTATGGCCTGACCATAACAGAGCGTGTGCCCATCGAGATTAAACCGCGGCAACAGAACGTCCGGTATCTGCGCGCCAAGCGGGAGAAGATGGGCCACATGCTGCACCACCAGGGTCTGGATGTCGATGAAGCAGTGATCAAGGGAGGCGATTGATGACGGAAAACGGCGGCGTGGTCTACGAGGGCGGGCTCCAAGGTGAGGGGCTTGGGTTCGGTATCGTCATCGCGCGTTTCAACGAGTTCATCTCCGGCAAACTCATGAGCGGCGCGCTGGACTGCCTGCATCGTCACGGCGTGGCGCGGAACAAAATAGACGTTGCGTGGGTGCCGGGAGCCTTCGAGATACCTCTGGTAGCAGCCAGGATGGCGGGTAGCGGCCGGTACGATGCCGTGCTGTGTCTGGGCGCCGTGATTAGAGGTTCAACACCACATTTCGACTATGTGTCGGCGGAGGTGTCCAAAGGTGTGGCTAAAGTGGGCCTCGATACCGGTGTGCCGGTCATTTTCGGCGTACTGACCACCGACACCATAGAGCAGGCCGTAGAGCGGGCGGGAACCAAGGCCGGCAACAAGGGCTGGGATGCGGCAGTTGCCGGTTTGGAGATGGCCAACCTACTGCGCAGTCTGTAATAGCGCCGAGGCGAGGCCCGCGGAAAGAGTGTGGAGGCGGGGTCGCCATAACGGCGACCCCGCCTCCACAACTACTATTCGTGCCGTTCTGTGCCGTATCTCAGACGGCCTTCTGCACCTTGTTGCTCTTCAGACAACGTGTGCAGACATAAGCCCGCACCGGACGGCCTTTCAAAAGAATTCTCACCTGCTGGACGTTCACATTCCAGCGGCGAGGTGTGGCGCGCATAGAGTGGCTGCGCCTGTTGCCGAACGCGGGGGCCTTACCGCAGATAGCACAGATCCTCGACATGGTCTTTTCACATCCCTTCACGGACAAGCATCCTTGCTGCGCGTCCAAGTATGCATGAGGTGAGGCTTTCTCGCAAGAGAGACGGGAACAGTAGTGTACAATAGCGCGCACCCGGCCGGGCCGACGCAGTGTGCTACGTAGAGACCAATGTGTTGCGTTGAGACCGGGCAGGCAGGCGGAGCCGGAAGAGGAGAGACGACCGTGCCGAAATCGTCGGGCTTTCGTCCCGAGCACCAGTTGACCGACAGTCAGTTCGGTGAGGTGACAATCACAGAACGGGCCATCGCGGATATTGTAGGCCTCACCGTTCTTGAGTGTTATGGCGTGGTGGGAATGGCGTCGCCGGGTCTGTACCGGGGTGTCGCACGCCTTCTCACAAGAGACAGGTTGCATCAGGGCATCCGTGTAGAGCGCGGAAAAGAGCAACTGAAGATAGAGTTGTACATCATCGTGGAATATGGGCTGAATGTGGCAGAGGTAGCGGGGAACGTCCGCTCGCAGGTGGCTTACAACGTAGAACAAACCACCCGACTCAGAGTGTCGGACCTCCACATCCATGTTCAAGGCGTGCGGGTGGGGAATGAGTGAATTTTCTCTCGTCCTGACATCGGCGCGGGTGCTGGCGGCTGTGGCTGCAGGGTGCCGCGCGCTGGAGGCCAGGAAGCAGGAAGTCAATAACCTCAACGTATATCCTGTGCCTGATGGTGATACCGGTACCAACCTGGCGCTTACCGTGAAGAGTGTGCTGGACGAGCTGCAGTCCGCATCCCCGGAACTCACCGCACAGGAATTATGCGCGCTTGTGGAAGAGGCGGCGCTGATGGGGGCGCGTGGCAACAGTGGCGTCATTCTGTCCCAGATGGTGCGCGGTGCCATGGAAGAACTGGGAGAGCACGGGTTTGTCGGTAGCGCAGTACTTCCCGCCGTGTTGCGTCGGGCCACGGAGACGGCGTATCGGGCTGTGAGGAAGCCGGTAGAGGGCACTATGCTCACCGTCTTGCGTGAGATGGCGGAAGCTGCAGAGGCCATTGAGGCGGAGGAACCCCAAGTCGCTCTGTCTGAGCTTGTGTTACGTGTGGTTGATGCCGGTTGGCAGAGCGTGGAGCGCACACCCAGTCTTCTAAGAGTCCTGGCCGATGCCGGTGTGGTCGACGCAGGAGGTTTCGGACTGGTTGTGATTCTGGAGGGTATTGCTCGGGGTGGCGCGGTGTCCTTGCACGGCCTGACTCCTGAGGCCTTGGCGGTGCTTCCCTCTCGAGACGAGGCATACGAGCATGCGGTCAGTCCCTTCACTTATTGCACCAGCTTCTTGTTGAAGGGGCAGGACATGAATCTACCTGAGTTCGAGGCGGCTCTGGAACCTCTAGGCGACAGTCTTCTGGTGGTGGGCGGCCCCACCCAGCTCAAGGTCCACATCCACACGGACGAGCCCGGCGTTGTTCTGGCTTTGGCCACCGCACGCGGCGTTCTACACATGGTGGAGATCGACAACATGAAAGAGCAGACGCTGGCTCGGACTGAGAGGCTTCGCAAGGAGGAAGGCGAGACGCGGACGGGAGCCGGAGGCTCCGCGTCCGTTGTTATGTCTGCGATAGGCCAGGACGGTGTTGATGAGGCCGTGCTCACGGAAGTAGTGGCGGTGGTTGCCGGTGAGGGCAACAAAGAGCTCTTCGTAAATTTGGGAGCTACTTCTTTGGTAGAAGGTGGTCAGACCATGAACCCGTCGGCCGAGCAACTGGTTCAGGCGGTGCGACGGACTACGGCACCGGAGGTCATCATCCTTCCCAACAACAAGAACATCATCCTGGCGGCGGAGCAGATCATAGGCCGCGTGGAGGGCAAAGCCGTGCTTGTGCTGCCCACACGATCCATGTTGGCGGGATTGTCGGCCATGGTGATATTCGACCCTCATCTCAGCGCAGACACAAATGCTGCCGATATGCAGGAGGTTCTGCTGGGTGTCGCCTCGGGCGAGGTCACGCGCGCGGTGCGCGATTCTCGCATCGATGACATGGATATACGGGAAGGGGCGTTCATCGGTCTGATTGATGGCAAGGTGATGGCCACCGGCCCCGCACTGTTGGAGGTGGCAGAAGCCGTTGCCGCTCATCTGGTAAATGATGGCAGCGAGGTAATGACCGTTCTGGTAGGTGACGGAGAAGACCACCAAGAAGCCGATGCAGTTGCGGCTTCTTTGGCCCACCGTTACGCTGCATCATTGCAGGTAGATGTTCATGAGGGAGGGCAACCGCTCTACCCGCTGCTGCTGTCCGTTGAATGACGAGGGGGAATCCATGACCGAGGGCACCGCGCGCCTTACCCGCGCGAACACCTGTATTCTAGTTGACTCCACGGCGGACATGCCGGACGATCTGGCTGCCGATCCAAACGTTAGCATGATCCCTCTCTTGGTGCGGTTTGGAGACGAAAGCTACCGGGATTGGATTGACATCACACCGCCCGTCTTCTACAAGAAGCTGCGTGCGGCCAAAGAGTTGCCGACTACATCACTGCCTTCCGTGGGCGAGTTTACAGATACGTACAAACAGTTGAAATCGGCATGGGACAACGTTTTCTCGATCCATCTGAGTGCCAAGATCAGTGGAACCATAGGGAGTGCCACGGTTGCCGCCGAAGCGTTCAGCGGCGTTACCGTAATCGATTCCGGTATCTGTTCCTCCGGGGTATCTCTTCTTGTCAAGCGATTACTACACAAACTCGACGAGGGAATAGACTACGCCGACTTCATGGCCTACGTGGAGTGGTTCAAGCGTGAGCGAGGTATGCTATTCCTGCTGGATACGTTGGAGTACATCGCTAAAGGTGGGCGTATCGGCAGAGCCGCCAGCTTGGCCGGGAGTCTGTTGAGCATAAAGCCCATTCTTACTTTCTCAGATGGGCTGGTCACACCCTTCAAGAAGGCCCGCGGAGAAAGGAAGGCGTTGCAACTCATCGTCGACACCTTCCTGGAGCAGACCAAGCCGGGATCTCCCGTATACATCGCCATCGGGCACGGCGACGCGCCGGAAAAGGCCGACGAACTGTTGAAAATGCTGGAAGCCACGGATAGGGAGATCGTGTTGAGCTGTATTGGCTACGTCGGCTCGGTCATAGGCACCTACGGCGGCCCGGGATCGCGCGTGATCTACTTCATCCAGGAGTAATCATGGAAGGAGGGGGTCTGCGTTTCCCCCTCGGGTCCGCTGGTACGTCGGATGCCGATGGACCTGCGCTTCCCCCTACCGGGAAGCGCGTGGTCGACCCCCGCCTGCTGGAGGCGCCCGTCGACTCTCTTCCTGGTGTGGGGCGTATTCTGGCAGGCCGCTTTGCTTCTATAGGGATCAGTACCGTGGGCGATCTTTTGCTTCATCTGCCCTTTCGTCACGAACCTCCGTCACGCCTGTGCCCTGTGGCTGCACTGCATGAGGGGGAGACGGCCACAGTTCGTGTACGGGTACGGTCGTGCTCGGTGAGGTCGGCGCGTCGCCGCAATCTGAAGATCTTGGAGGCGGTGGTGTCGGACGACAGCGGAGCAATCGTTGCCGTCTGGTACAACCAAGCGTATCTGGAGGAGGCGTTCTCTTCCCGGCCCGAGTTGCTCATCCGTGGAGCGCTGGCGCGTCGTGCCGGCCCTGTGCGATTCGTGGTGCAATCTCATGAGATCCTATCCGACCATGAAGGGGGACTGCACACGTTGGGGCTGGTGCCGGTCTATCCGGCCACGGGCGATATCAGTGTGCGCGTTATTCGTGGTGCGGTGGCTCGGGCAAAAGACCTGGCCGTGCACCTTGTTGATCCTGTGCCGTCCCGCATATTGGCCGCCCGGCGCTATCCGGCCAAACGGGATGCGGTGCTGGCATGCCATTTCCCCGCAACAGAGCGTGAAGCCCGCGTGGCTCGAAATCGGCTGGCGTTTGAAGAACTGCTGCTTTTGCAGATAGCCCTTCTTAAACGGCGGCAGCGTGAGCAGCAACATCCTGCATGCGCCATTGGGCCTCCGGGTGGATTGAGCCGTCGTTTTCTGGAGGCTCTGCCGTTTCTACCCACCTCTGCGCAGCGCAAGGTTATGGCGGAGGTGGACGGGGATCTAACAGCCGGGCGGCCTATGCTACGACTCCTACAGGGAGACGTAGGATCGGGTAAGACCATGGTGGCTGTGTATGCGTTGCTGAGGGCCGTCGAGAGCGGTGGCCAGGCGGCCTTAATGGCGCCCACCGAGGTACTGGCTGATCAACATGCGTTACGGCTCGCCGAGAGTCTCGAGGAAATGGGCATACGCATGGGCCTTCTGAAGAGTTCATTGCCGGCCTCTGTGCGGCGCGATGTCACTGCGGGCCTGGCTTCCGGTGAGCTTTCAGTAGTGGTGGGTACGCATGCGCTCATCCAGGATGGCGTCGATTTTCGTGATCTACGAGTAGCGGTGATCGATGAGCAGCACAGGTTTGGTGTGCGGCAACGGGATGCGCTCAGGGCATCCATGGGGTCACATACGCGGCCCCACGTTCTACACATGACGGCCACACCTATCCCACGCACGCTGAGCCTCACTTTGTACGGCGACCTCGACATCAGCACGCTGGACGAGTTGCCGCCCGGCCGCACACCGGTGCGTACCAGGTTGGTGCAACCGGATCGGCAGCCGCGTGCCTGGCAGTTCATACGTGACAGGTTGACGGCCGGAGAGCAGGCGTATGTGGTGTGTCCTCTTATTGAGGAGGGCGACTCAGCCCAGGAATTTGCAGCCACTTCCGTATATGCAAAATTGCGCCATGGTGAGCTGGAAGAGTATCGTTTGGGGCTGTTGCACGGAGCACTGCCGTCCGCCGAAAAGCAAACAGCCATGATGGATTTCGCCGAAGGGCGCACGCAGGTGATGGTCGCTACCACCGTCATCGAAGTGGGTATAGACGTGCCCAACGCAACAGTCATGGCCATCTTGGGAGCCAGGCGGTTCGGTCTGTCTCAGTTGCACCAACTGCGTGGTCGGGTGGGGAGGGGGGAACGTTCTTCCTATTGCCTGCTGTTCTTAGATGAGGCTGAGGAAGATCCCGACGAGCGCCTGACGCTGTTCGCCTCCACTACAGATGGATTCAAATTGGCGGAGGCAGATTTGCGCCTGCGGGGAGAAGGGCATATGTTCGGGGATAAACAGTCGGGGTATGGTGATCTGCGGGTAGCGCGCCTGCTGTACGATCAAACCCTCTTGGTGGAAGCCAGGAAAGAAGCGGCGGCCCTGTTGGTGTCCGACCCTCGCCTGGAAGGGGCTACGGAGGCTTTGTTGGCCGCCGCCTCCTCTGAGCGCTTCGGTATGGTGGAGCACTGGCTGGACAAGGCGTGACGTTGTGCAAAGACGGCTGATGAGGTTGATGGAGAACGTTTGTGGGACGTGTGCGTATAGTGGGCGGCACTTTCCGAGGTCGCTATCTCAAGGTTCCTCGAGGTGCTACGGTACGGCCGACGGCCGACAGGGTGCGGGAAGCCCTATTCAATGCCTTGGGAGATCTGCACGGTTGTGTGGTGATGGATCTATTCGCCGGGAGTGGGGCCTTGGGCCTGGAGGCTATTTCCCGCGGCGCCGTCTGGTGCTCCTTCGTAGAACAGGACCGCCGCGTTGCATTGGTGCTGAAGGAGAACGTGGCTGCGTTGGGAGTTCAGGAGGTAACAGAGATAGTGGTGGCGAACTACACTGCTGGTCTTAGCTTGGTGAGTCGGAGGGGGCGGCGGTATGATGTAATGTTTGTTGACCCTCCCTACGAAGTCACTGGGACGGTGATGGAACATATGCGGCCGTGGCCGGCGCGGCTGGTGAAGGAAGGAGGCCTTGTGGTATTGGAAGCGCGGAAGGGCCAGACGTTTGATCTAGGACTGGAGGAAATGTTCTCCCGCACATACGGAGACACAAGCCTGCGCATTGTGAGAAGGGGAGAAGGAGATCAGTGAGAACCGCGCTTTGTCCGGGGACTTACGACCCGGTAACCTATGGCCATTTGGATATCATCTCGCGTGCGGCGAAAAAGTTTGCGAAGGTAGTGGTTGCCGTCATCAAGAACCCGCCGCGCAAACAGGTACTCTTTTCTTTAGAGGAAAGACTCTACTTTGTTCGCGAATGCACCAAGGACATCCCCCGCGTGGAGGTGGCGATACTCGAGGGTCTGGTGGTGGACTGCGCCCGCGAACACAGAGCGGATGCACTGGTCAAGGGCCTACGTGCCGTAATGGATTTTGAGTACGAATTTCAAATGGCTCAACTGAACAAACTGCTTGCTCCGGAGCTGGAAACCGTGTATTTCATGGCCTCGCCGGGAGTGGGCTACGTGAGTTCGAGCGGCGTGAAGGAGATCGCCATGTTCGGGGGAAAAATAGAGGAACTGGTGCCGGGGATCGTCGCTAAACGTTTCACTGAAGTCTACGGACATCCGGAGGCATGAGATGGACGTCCTGGTTCTGATTGATAAGCTGGATGACTTGGTCCACAGCGCCAGCACGTTTCCCATGACGGACAAAGTCATGATCGATCGCGAACAGATATACGAGCTTCTGGATCAGATGCGCGCCACAATCCCGGAAGAGATCAAGCAGGCCCGTTGGATAGTGAAAGAACGGCAGGAGATGCTCCAGGAAGCTAAAGAAGAGGCAGACCGGATCATCCTGGAAACTCGGGAGGAGAGCGCTCGTCTGACCAGCGAGCAAGAAGTGGTCAAGCGCGCGGAGCGGGAGGCTGAAGACATCATCCGTGATGCGGAAGCACGGGGTCGGGAGATCCGCCTGGGTGCAGAGGATTACGCCGATGAGGTCCTCGCCACCCTGGAAACCAATCTAGATAAGTTTCTGGGTGCCGTGCAGCGCGGACGTCAAAGACTTCAAGGAGGGCGTGAGGAAACCGTCACTTAGAGACGCTCGAGCCTGAGCTGCGAGCCACACCAATATGTCTAAATTCTCCTCCAATATCAATCTGCATGAACTCGCCCTGAGTAAGGGGCAGCGCATCCATCGCACCATAGAGGTGGAGATGGCGCCTATTGAGCTGAGCGGCGAGTGCTACCAGGTGGTGATGGGGACGGGCGGAGTGGAAGTGGGTGTGGAGCGGATATCCGGAGGTTTCCTGGTAACCATCGCCTTCGACGCCTGCATATACGGGCCGTGCTTCCGCTGTCTCCGGGAAGCGGCTCTGGAGATGCATCCGGCGCAGGAGGAATTCATTCCGCTCCATGCGGACGAGTGGAATCCGGGCGACATCTCACCCTTCGTGGCGGATATGGTGGTGGATGTGGCCGGGCTCGCGCGTGAAGCTTTGATGCTCAGTCTGCCCACCAAGATCCTATGTGAGGAGTCCTGTCCCGGCGTCTGCCCTTCCTGCGGACAAGCAGGACACGATGGGCCGTGTGCAGGAACGGGCGAGGAGATAGACTCTAGGTGGAGCAGGCTGCGTGAACTACGGCTGGGTGGACCGGATGCTTCCTTGAAAACGGACGAGGAATAAGGTAATAATCTCCGGCCTGCTTCGACTAAGGATTGGTGAGAACGTTGGCAGTACCCAAGAAAAAGACTTCTCGCGCACGTCGGGATAAACGTCGCGCCACGCACAAGTTGACTGCGCCTCATTTCACTGAGTGCCAGCAATGCCATAGTCCCAAGTTGCCGCACACCGTGTGTCCTAACTGCGGAACGTATCGTGGTCGACAGATTCTCGATATGGAGGATTGAGGTAACCCGGCTCACTGAGCAAAATGCCGGGGGGTTTCGTCTAGGTGGGCCTGACGGGTGCGGATCTGCTGATGGATGAGTCCTTGTGCAGTAAGAGTGGGAACCAAGTGTCACTGGTGGCGAAGTCGAATTCCCACGCCCGTCCTTCCCGCAGTGGCACCCACCCAAATCTCTGCCGGGCATACGCCAACCGGTAGCCGGCCACCGGAGAGGGAGGAGGGCCATGCAACTCATCGTGCAGGAAGGCAGGGCTATAGTGAGTCTCACGGCTTCCATCCGTGCGCACGATGAAGTCCTTCGCACTACCAGCTTCAACGAGCTGACGGAGGACATCAAGGTCTATTACCGTGACCTGGAGATCATCCGCATAGAGTTACGAGACGGCGCCATAGAGGTGATGCCTTCCGCTATCGGGGGTATCTATTGGCTGGAGAAGGGGCGTCGCTACCAACTGAAGATCGCCGCGGAGTGAACGCTCTGCGGGTACGGTGATTCATTTCCCGTCGCACTTCGGCTAGAATACCCTTCCTATGGCCAACCCTGATTCAACCCTGACATTCACCCTCGGTTGAACATGGAGACGAGGAGGAGCGCATGGCGCTGGTAGACCCGGCAAAAATCAGAAACGTAGCCGTCGTGGGACACCGAGGTGCCGGGAAAACCTCGCTGATTGAGGCTCTGCTCTTCACCAGCGGGGCCAAGAATCGCCTGGGTAACGTGGTGGACGGCAGCACCACCATGGACCATGACGAGGACGAGATCAAACGCCAGATGACAATTCTGGCCGGTGTGGCCCATACGGAATGGGACAAGACAAAGATCAACTTGGTCGACACTCCCGGTGAGGCGTCTTTCATCAACGACACTCTCGGCGTACTGAGCGTGGTGGAGAGCATCATAATGACCATCAACGCAGTGGCCAAGGTGGAAGTACAGACTGAGCGGCTGTGGAAACGGGCTACCGAGTTGGCAATCAGTCGCATGGCCGTCATCAACATGCTGGACAGAGAGCGCGCATATTTCAACGAAGCGCTGGATGCGTTGAAGGACCGCCTGGGCTCAGGTGTGGTGGCGCTTCATCTGCCTATCGGCCAAGAGGGCGACTTCAAGGGCATCGTAGATTTGGTGGCCATGAAGGCCTACCTGTACAACGATAACTCGGGGACAAGCAAAGAAGTCGAGATTCCCGATGAGTCGGCCGCCGAAGTTGAAGCGGCACGCGAGCAGTTGATTGAAGCCGTAGCTGAGGTTGACGACGCCCTCACCGAGAAATATCTGGAGGGCGAAGAGATTTCCCAGGAAGAGATGATCGAGGCTCTCAAGAATGGTGTAGCACAGGGCCTTATCTCCCCTGTGATGGCGATGTCCTCCACCAAGAACATCGGCGCCGATCGTGTGCTGGCTGCTGTGGTGGACTTCCTGCCGTCTCCCTTGGGGGGGCGCGCGCGGATCGTACGTTTGATGGACGATTCTGATGACGTGGAACTCAAGCCCAACGCCGATGACCCGGCGGCTCTTTATGTGTTCAAGACACTGAGCGATCAGTTCTCGGGCCGGATCAACCTGGTCCGCATCTTCAGTGGTCGCATTGGCAGCGATTCGCAATTGTTGAATGCGCGCACCGGCGAGCGGGAGCGCACCGGGAACATCCTGACCATGCAGGGGAAGGAAACCAAGGGAGTCGACGAGGCGGGAGCGGGCGATATCGTTGCTCTTGCCAAGCTGAAAGACACGGCTACGGGAGATACGTTGACGGATCCCGGTCGGCCTGTTCGTTTTTCGCCGCAGGAGTTCCCGCCGGCCGCCATTTCATTCGCCATCACCAGCAAGGCCAAAGGTGACGAAGAAAAGGTATCCAACGCCCTCAAGCGCCTGAGCGAAGAAGATCCCGCTATGCAGCTGCGCTTTGATCCTCAGACCAAAGAGATGATAATCTCCGGCACCAGCCAGGTGCACGTAGAGGTTATTCTCGACAAAATGAAGCGTCGTTTCGGCGTGGAGGTGGAGCTACATCCTCCGCAGGTGCCCTATCGTGAAACCATCAGGCGCAAGGCGCAGGCCCAGGGTCGACACAAGAAACAAACTGGTGGTCGCGGTCAGTTTGGCGATTGTTGGATAGAGATTGAGCCGTTGACCCGCGGTATGGGCTACGAGTTCGAGGACGCTATTTTCGGTGGCGCTATTCCCCGCAACTTCATCCCCGCTGTAGAGAAGGGTATCGTAGAGGCCATGGAGCGGGGCGTGGTGGCCGGCTATCCTGTTGTGGACGTCAAGGTCAAGTTGTACGACGGTTCTTACCATACGGTGGACTCCTCAGAGCTGGCATTCAAAATTGCCGGCTCGCTGGGTTGGAGCAAAGCCATGGAAGCAGCCGATCCGGTTCTTCTTGAGCCCATCATGAACGTGGAAGTCACCGCGCCGGAAGAGAACATGGGGGACATTATGGGCGACTTGTCAGGACGTCGCGGACGCCCCCAAGGAAGCGAAGCGGTGGGGGAGACGCAGATCATCCGGGCGCAGGTACCGCTGGCAGAGATGCTGGCTTATGCTCCGCAGCTACGTTCCATGACGGGTGGGCGGGGCTCGTACGTTATGGAGTTCGACCACTATGAAGAAGTCCCCGCACATATGGCTCAGAAGGTAATAGAAGAAGCCCTGGCCCGCAAGAAGGAAGAGTCATAACTTCGGGGCTGCGTCCCCCACGGTCGGGCAAAGACTGTACTTCCGCGCCGGGTCTCCCCATTCGGGGGGCCCGGCGCGGGTCGTTTCGGCACACACAAATCTGCCGTCTAAGCCCGAATCTGCGTTGCCGATGCTTCCGTCTCGGTTGTGCGTTAAGGCAGCAGTTGTACGGAGGAGATCTGCAATGGATGTTGTACAATACAAGGTATGCAACAAGACTTCACACGTGGAGAAATGTGGACGGCAGCAGGCCCAGGCGTGTAAGTGATCTGCTCGAGCAGGGATTTGACACCTTTTCCCGCTCGCAGAAGGCCATCGCTCGGTACATTATCGATCATGTTGATGAGATTGGGTATCTGAGTGCGGAAGAGCTCGCCCGTAAGGGCAACACATCGAGCTCCACCGTCGTGCGCTTTGCACAATCCTTAGGATTCACCGGATATCCGGATCTCCAGAAAGCGGCGCGCGATGAGCATCGACTCGGCACCAGCACCAGGCCTCTGGTGCGCGATGATCAGCTGCTGTTCGTTGTGGAGGAAGACCTGCTTACGCGCGCTCTGCGCACCGATATGCTGAGCTTGGAGGAAACGCTTACCAAAAACTCGCTGGCTGCTTTCGATCGGGCGGTCGATATTTTGCTGGGCGCGACACACCTCCTTGTGGTGGGACTGAACGAAGCCGCAGTGGTGGCCCTGCATGCCGGTTACGTGTTTGAACTTCTGGGCATATCCACGGCCGTAGTCACGGACGGAAGCGAAGCCCAAGTGGCACGATTAGTACGGTTGACTGCGCAGGACGCATTGTTGGCAGTGGGCTTTCGCAAGGCGCATCCCCAGGCGGTGGCTTTTCTACAGGCGGCTGCCGAGCAGGGCAGTGGGACGCTTGCCATCACGGACAACTCTCTATCCGAGCTTGCGGGGAAGGCCGATGTAACCCTGTTTGCCGATATTGATTCCACGTTTTTTGCCCATTCGCTCGTTGGCCCCCTCAGCCTGGTAGGAGCGCTGGCCGGGGCGGTCTATGCCCGTGATCGTGAGGGTTTCGACGCGCGTCTGCGTGCCGTACGCGGACACGTGGCAGATTCTGGGTGGCTGAAGTAAAGTCTGCCGCCGCAACGCACCACCATCCCGCCAATGGCGGCAGGGTGGTGCGTTGAAGGGCCGGTAGGGGTCGGCTAAACTCTTTGAGTGCATGCCGAATTGGAGGGACGAATCGTGAAGGAAGCTGGTACTCCCCGCGTCAAGGCCGGTCTGGCCGAGATGTTCAAGGGTGGCGTCATCATGGATGTCACCAATGCTCAGCAGGCCAAGATCGCCGAAGAGGCAGGTGCCTGTGCCGTCATGGCCCTGGAACGCGTGCCGGCCGACATCCGTGCCCAAGGTGGCGTAGCCCGCATGGCCGACCCTACCAAGATAGTAGAGATCCAGGAGGCGGTCTCTATTCCCGTGATGGCCAAAGTACGTATAGGGCATTTCGTAGAAGCCCAGATCTTGGAGGCTCTCAATGTTGACTACATCGACGAGAGCGAAGTCCTCACGCCCGCCGACGAGCATCACCACATCAACAAGTGGACGTTCACCGTTCCCTTCGTTTGCGGCGCCCGCAATCTAGGAGAGGCGCTTAGACGTATAGCTGAGGGTGCGGCCATGATTCGTACCAAAGGTGAGGCCGGCTCCGGTAATGTGGTGGAGGCCGTACGACACATGCGGACGGTGCAGGACGAGATACGTCGTCTACGCTCCCTGGATCCCGACGAATTGTTCGCGGCAGCGAAGGAACTGGCCGCGCCGTACGAGCTGGTGGCACAGGTGGCCGCTCAAGGGGCGCTACCGGTGGTCAACTTTGCCGCCGGCGGTGTCGCTACGCCTGCCGATGCCGCCCTCATGATGCAATTGGGAGCCGACGGAGTATTTGTGGGCTCAGGTATCTTCAAGAGCGCCGATCCCACATCCAGAGCCCAAGCCATAGTACGGGCCACCACCAACTACCGAAACCCCGCCATCCTGGCCGAAGTCTCTCGTGGTTTGGGCGAGGCAATGCCGGGCTTGGAGATCTCCGCCATTGCACCGGAACAACGTTTGCAGGAGCGGGGCTGGTAGGATATGTGTCACCGGTGATGGGCGCATTGGATCTGCAGGGAACCTGTAGACGGCATGTGCGTATGTCGCAGAGGTAGAGCATCTCGGTGCGGGCGTTCCGTTCCCAACCCAAATTAGACACGAGGCTGCGTATGTTCCAGGAGGTGTGAGGAATGGCCGGCCACTCCAAATGGTCTGGTATCAAACACAAGAAGGCGGCTGCCGACGCCAAGCGGGGCAAAGAGTTCGCCAAGCTCTCGCGTGCCATCACGGTTGCAGCCAAAGAAGGTGGGGGCGACCCCGATCACAACGCTGCTCTGGTGCAGGCCATTCAGAAGGCCAAAGATGCCAATATGCCCAACGATAATGTCGACCGTGCTATCAAGAAGGGTACGGGCGCCGGCAGCGAGGCCGAGAATTATCAGCACCTGACATATGAGGGATACGGCCCCAACGGTGTAGCTGTGTATGTGGCTGTACTGACCGACAATAAGAACCGCTCGGCTGCAGATATGCGTCACATTTTCGACCGAGCCGGCGGCAAGTTGGGCACCGATGGCTCGGTCGGCTGGATTTTTGAGCGGAAGGGCGTCATTTTCGTTGATGCCGGTACGTACAACGAGGACGACGTCATGATGGCGGCTCTCGACGGCGGTGCGGAAGACGTGCTGACCGAGGGTGACAGCATCGAAATTCACACCGACCCCAGCGAGTTCATGGCCGTGCGCGCAACTCTGGAAGCGGCCGGTATTGGCTTCACTTCCGCCGAACTCACCATGATTCCCAGCACCACCGTTGTACTGGACGAGGCGGACGCGCGCAAGACTCTGCGCCTACTCGAAAACCTTGAAGATCATGATGATGTCCAGGAAGTGTTCGCCAACTTCGATATCCCGGACCACATTATGGAAGTCCTCCTGGACTGATGTGGCAACGGTCGTCTCCGGTTCAAGTGTCATTCTGGGTCTCGACCCGGGTTCGGGGCTCATGGGTTACGGCGTGGTGGAGCTACAGGCCGGCAAATTCCGTCCGGTTGATTTTGGGGCCGTAAGCACCCCGGCGGGTTGGCCGCTCGCGCGCAGGCTACTACTCCTTTACCAAGAGCTCTGTGGCATCATCGCGCGCACCGACCCGCAGTGCGTAGCAGTGGAGTCACTCTTCTTCAACGTGAACGCTCGGACGGCCCTGGCAGTAGGTCAGGCGCGGGGTGTCGCACTGCTCTCCTGCGCCCAGTCCAACCGGGAAGTGTTCGAATACACGCCGCAACAGGTCAAGCAGGGGGTTGTCGGGTATGGGAGGGCCGATAAACGCCAGGTCCAGGAGATGGTCAGGTTGTTGCTGAAGCTGGACAAAATACCACGTCCCGACGATGCCGCTGATGCGTTGGCCGTTGCTATCTGTCATGCCAACTCCCTGGGATTTCGAGGCAGACTAGCTGCCGCCGAAGCCCGTGGAAAGCGGCAGACGGAACGGAGGAGGTAAGGCGTGTGATAGATCGTCTGAGTGGTGTGGTTGTGCGCAAATACCCAAACAGTGTGGTGATCGGTATTGGCGGCGTAGGGTTTCGGGTGGAAGTTCCCGCCTTGAGTATGCGGGACCTGCCGGGAGAAGGTCAGGAAGCCACAGTCTTCACGTACCTTAACGTGAAGGAAGACGCGCTGCATCTGTACGGCTTCGCCGGGGAGGACGAGAGATCTCTGTTCAGTCTTCTCATCACCGTGACCAAAGTAGGCCCTAAGCTGGCGTTGGCTTTGCTGTCGAACTACAGGCCTGCGGAGATCGCGCGGGCGCTGGCAGCCGAAGATGCACGAACGCTTTCGGCCGTTCCGGGTCTCGGCAAGAAGACTGCTGAACGCCTGATATTGGAGCTCAAAGACAAGGTGGGCGACAGATGGATCGGAGAGGACGCAGATTCGAGAGACGGTGCTTCCGATGAGACGGCGTCATCCGGTGAGCCTGATACCATATCTCTGGCTCGAGCGGCGCTCGCGGAGCTGGGAATGAGCGCTGCTGAAGCCGAACATGCGCTGCGGAATGCGTCGGTCGACGATACAGTCCAGACGTTGGTCCGCAGGGCATTGACGAGGCGTTCGTGAGAGACTTCCACAAGGTACCGGTATGAGCGGCGAATCTTCGCAATCCGGGAAGCGCAACGATCTGGCTGATCCGGCCCGCTTCGCCGACGACCAAGAATTGGAAGGGTCGCTTCGCCCGCGTACGCTCGCCACATTCATAGGGCAGAATCTTCTCCGAGAGCAGCTGTCCATCTTTATCCAAGCCGCGTTGAGCCGTGGGGAGCCGTTAGACCACGTGTTGCTGGCCGGTCCGCCCGGGCTGGGGAAAACGACTCTGGCCGGCATTATCGCCAACGAGATGGGTGTAGCCATGGGTACTACCTCGGGGCCGGCGCTGGAACGCAAGGCGGATATGGCCGCCATCCTCACCTCTCTCGGTGAAGGTGACGTTCTGTTCATCGACGAGATTCACCGGCTCAACCGCGCTATTGAAGAGATTCTCTATCCCGCTATGGAAGATTTCCAGATCGATATCGTGATCGGCCAGGGACCCAGCGCGCGCAGTATCCGCTTGGATCTGCCGCATTTCACGCTTATAGGCGCCACCACTCGCTCCGGGCTCATCACCACACCGTTGCGGGATCGTTTCGGTTTATCACATCGGCTGGAGCACTATCCTGTGGAAGATCTAGACCTGATCGTCATGCGTTCCGCGGATCTGCTGGGTGTGCGTTTGGATGCGGAAGGCGCCGAGGAGATCGCCTGTCGTTCACGTGGTACGCCGCGTATCGCCAACCGTCTGCTCAAGCGGGTTCGTGACTACGCTCAGGTGCGTCACCAAGGCCATATCACGGCCGCTATTGCCCGCGAAGCGCTGGAGTTGTTCCAGGTGGATGGAGAAGGCCTCGACCATATCGACCGAGAAATCCTCAATCTTATCTTGAGGAATTTCGATGGTGGGCCGGTTGGACTCTCAACTCTGGCTGTAGCCATCGGCGAGGAGCCCGACACCATCGAGGACGTGTACGAGCCGTATCTTCTTCAGCGGGGTTTCTTGAAACGGACGCCACGCGGACGAGTATTGACCCGTCTGGGGTATCAACACTGTGGCGCCTCTATGCCTAATGGAGTCCCTCAGCTATTTGACAATGAACACTAAACCTGACATCCAGAGTGTAGTCCCGTCGAGAGCAGTGCTGCTCCACATCTGCTGCGGTCCTTGTGCCACAGCTACGGAACGGTTCTGGCAAGAAGAAGGACTGCAGGTGATCGGGCTGTTCTACAATCCGAACATACAGCCGTTTCAAGAGCACAGAAAACGGTTGGAGGGAGCGCGCATTCTGGCGCAGGCGCGTTCGTTCGAGTTGGTGGAGGATTTGAGCTACGATCCTGTCGAATGGTTCCGATTGGTGGGGTTGCGGGGCGAGAGTCGTTGTCGCGCGTGTATTGGGATGAGACTGGAAGCTGCTGCAAGGCAGGCGGTCTTAGTGGGGGCCACCGCATTTACCACTAGTCTGGCCATCAGTCCTTGGCAGGATCACGAGGCAATCAGGGAGGGGGGCACAGAGGCCGCACGACGGCACGGAGTATCCTTCCTCTACGAGGATCTTCGGCCCCGCTACCGTGAATCCAGACACCAAGCTCGTGAACTGGATCTCTATCGCCAGCAGTACTGCGGATGCATCCTATCCGAGTGGGAGAGGTATCGAGGTGCTTGAACGTTGGGGGAAAATCCTCCTCCTGGTTGGCGGGGTGCTGGCGGTGTTGGGTGTCACGCTCTGGCTGCTATCGCGCCTGGGGTTGGATCGCATGCCCGGCGATCTTGTCTTGCGAGGGAAGAACGTTACGGTGTACGTTCCCTTAGGCGTGATGTTGCTGGTGAGTGTGGTCGCCACCCTCATCCTCAATCTGTTCCTGCGACGCCGGTAGAGCGCGTGCGGCTGGAAGAGCTCGATTTTTATATCCCTCCTGGGCTGATAGCGCAGCAGCCCGTCGAGCCACGTGATTCGTGCAGGCTGCTCGTAATGACCGGCTCGGGCGCCCGTGTTCACACTGATTTCGATGATTTGCCGCGGTATCTTCGGCCGGGGGACTTGCTGGTTGTCAACGATTCTCGGGTATTGCCGGCCAGGGTCTATGCTCGAAAGAACACAGGGGGCACTGTGGAGCTGCTGTTTCTGCGCCCGGCGGCGAGTTATCAGGAGGACGTCTGGGAGGCACTTGCCCGTCCGTCCCGTCGTCTACGTGCGGGCATGTTGCTGACGGTCGGCAACCGACAGGTAGAGCTTCACCGGTTGCTGGAGGAAGGGCGTTGGCTGGTGTCTGTGACGGGCCGCGGAGGCGTCATCCCCTTTCTCGAACGATGTGGAGAATTGCCCCTGCCTCCCTACATCCATCGACAACCGGTGGATCCCGAGGATTATCAGACCGTCTATGCGGCCGCTCTTGGATCGGCAGCTGCACCCACGGCCGGTCTGCACTTCACCCAACAGCTTCTGGCTGAGATCTGCGCTATGGGCTGCGAAATAACGGCCGTCACGCTTCACGTAGGGTTGGATACTTTTCGTCCCATATCCGAGCCTGTGGTGGAAGACCACACCATTCATCGAGAGTTTTATACGGTGTCCCCTGAGTCCCTGAAGGCGATAAACCGTGCCAAGCGTGAACGCCGTCGTCTGATAGCCGTTGGAACCACCTCGGTGCGGGTGCTGGAGACGCTCTATGGTGGCAATTCGCGGGTAAGTCTGCGGATCGCCGGCGCCTCGGCGCCGGCGTCGCTTGGCGGAGGAGTCGGCGGTAGCACGGGCCTGTACATTACCCCTGGGTACGAGTTTGCCGCGGTGGATGTACTCATAACCAACTTCCATCTGCCTCGAACCTCCCTGCTCGCCCTCGTTATGGCTTTTGGTGGTGTAGGAGCGGTTCGCGATGCGTACCGAGAGGCTGTTGCTCGTCAGTATCGCTTTTTTAGTTTTGGGGACGCCATGCTGATCGAGCGGCCTTCGGTATTTGCAGGCGTCGATCCGGTCGGGAGTGGGTCGTGAGCGATATCCCTTCATTCCCTTTTTCAGTGGTGCATCGGGACGGTCACGCTCGTGCCGGTCTGCTTCATACACCCCGTGGCGTGGTCCGGACCCCGTGCTTCATGCCGGTAGGAACCAAGGGAACGGTCAAGGGAGTGACGCCTGAGACGTTGGCAGGGGCGGGAGGGCAGATTGTGCTGGCCAATACGTATCATCTCTCCCTGCGTCCGGGGTCGAAATTGGTGCGCGATCTGGGTGGGCTACACCGTTTCATGGGTTGGGATGGACCATTACTGACCGACAGCGGTGGTTTTCAAGTGTTCAGTCTGCTCGACACGGCGCGAATAACTACCGAAGGTGTGACGTTCCGCTCGGTATACGACGGTTCCGCCCAGCATTTCACCCCGGAACGGTCCATTCGGGAACAGGAAATACTGGGAGCCGACATGATCATGTGCTTCGACGAATGCGCGCCGGCCGAGGCTCCGCGGGAAGCCGTGGCCGGCGCGGTGCGCCGTACCTCCGCGTGGGCGGCCCGTTGTCGGGCCGCCCACGCGGAGGTGGGCGGCCAGGGTACGGACGGTCCGCAGATGCTTCTCGGTATCGTACAGGGTGGGATTTATCCGGATCTACGTGTCGAAAGCACGCACCAACTGCTGGAGCTCGATTTTCCAGGATATGCTGTAGGAGGGCTCTCCGTGGGGGAGGATAGAAGCGCCATGTTGGAATGCACAGCAGTCGTGACCGAGCTCCTTCCGGAGGAGCAGATCAGGTATTTTATGGGAATCGGTGACCCGCCGGGTATTTTGGAAGTGATCGAACGGGGAGTAGACCTTTTCGATTGTGTGCTGCCTACACGGACCGCCCGGATGGGTACGGCCTTCACCAGCGGAGGCCGGATCAACCTGCGCAATGCAGAGCACGCTACGTCAAAAGATCCATTAGATGAAGGGTGTCCCTGCACGGCATGCCGCAGTTTCTCGCGCGGGGTGTTGCGGCATCTGGTGATGCAGAGAGAAATATTGGGGATATTGCTGCTCAGTGAACACAACTTGACATTCCTTTTTTCCCTAGTAGAGAGGGCTCGACAAGCTATTGTGGAGGGGTCATTTGCCGCGTTCAAAGAGGGGCTGAAGGGAGCGTGGTAAGATACCGCCCGTAGCGCGCAGGTGTATGGCGATCGCAAGGTGCAAGTCACCGATGAGGAGGCGAGATTGAACAACATCGGACTGTTGGCCATCTATGTGGTGGGCTTCATCGCTATCTTCTATTTTCTGGCGGTGAGACCGCAGCAGAAACAGCGCAAAGCTCATGAGCAACTGATCAGCGCGGTCAAGCGCGGGGACAGGATAGTCACCATTGGGGGGATCTTCGGTACCGTCAAGCGGGTCGAAGAAGGCCTGGTCGTGATGGAGATCGATAAAGGTATAAACATCAAGGTAGCCCGCAGGGCCATAGCCGAGATCGCCAGCGCGGAGCAGAAGGCAACAGCCGCCAAGGCGCTCGACAAGCCCGTGGTGGACGAACCGGAAGAATTGGAGCTGGAAGAAGCGGATGCTGTTGAGGAATATGCCGCTGAAGACTCAGAAGAAACCGAGGCAGATAAGGAAGAAGAGAACTAGACCTAAGGGCGCGGCCATCACGGCGCCGCACCGGCGCCGGGCTCCCTCCGTTTGACACAGTGGAACGGGTGCCCTATGCTGCTCCCCGGCTCTGGGGGGCCTCGGGGGCCTTTCTTGTTGCCAAGACGTAATTACTGCTCGAGAGAAGGTATCCGTGTCGTCAACCCGCCGCAATATTTTCTTCCTGGTGGTGGTCGTCCTCTTGGTGGGGGCGGCTATCTACTTCATCGTCCCTCCGGGACAAAAGACCAAGCTGGGACTCGACCTCCAAGGAGGATTGGCGGTCATCCTTGAGGCGCAGGATAGCGCGCGGGCGCCCCGCACCGACGAGGGTATGGCCAAGGCCATCGGTATAATCAACGATCGTGTGAACCGCCTGGGTGTGGCTGAAGCTGAGATCCAGAGGCAGGGTGATTGGAAGGTTAGCGTACAGCTGCCTGGTATCGAGAATCCGGACCAAGCGCTGGCGGTTATCGGCAGGACGGCCGTCTTGGAGATGTACGACGTCACTGATCAGTTTGATACGCCCTACACGTCTGAAGCCGAAGCTTTGGAGGCTGCGGGTGTCGAGAGTGTCGAACAGATTCCTATCGATGAGCGCCTCGTCTTCTGGCCGGCTAAAGAAGGTGCCGGAATCGATACCTGGTACGTGATCAACACGGCGCCCCCAATCACAGGATCAGATCTCAAAGAGGCGCAGGTTGGTTTCGATCAGAACAACCGACCAAAGGTGGACTTCCAACTGAAAGGGGAAGGTGCCACCAAGTTCGCCGAACTGACAGACAAGCTCTCCAAACGCGGTCAGATAACGGGTCGGGATCAGCTGTTGGCCATAGTGCTGGATGGGACGGTTGCGTCCGCGCCGCGGGTACTTCAGCGCATCGACGGAGGCCAAGTGGAGATAACGGGTAGATTCTCGCTGCAGGAAGCCAAGGATCTCCAAGTGGTCCTACAGACCGGCGCTCTGCCTATCGAACTGAAGGTAGTGGATGAGAGATCCGTGGGAGCCACCCTGGGTAAAGAATCTCTGAATCAGGCGTTGATTGCCGGTGGCATAGGCTTGATCCTCGTACTCATCTTCATGATCGCTTATTATCGCCTACTCGGCCTTGTGGCGGATATCGCCCTGTTGATCTACGGGGCGCTCCTGTGGGGTGTGATCAACGCCATCGGGATTACATTGACGTTGCCTGGGATCGCGGGTGTTATCCTCACACTGGGCATGGCGGTGGATGCCAACATCATCATCTTCTCGAGAGTCAAAGAGGAGATAGCGGTGGGCAAGACAACACGCACTGCAATCCACACCGGTTTCAGAAAGGCCTTCACCGCTATCCTGGATGCCAATATCACCACCATCATTACTGCGGTGATCCTGTTCTTCACGGCTACCGGTGGAGTGCGGGGGTTCGCTCTCAACCTGGGTATAGGCATTGTGCTCTCTATGTTCACCGCCATACTGGTAACCCGGTCGCTTCTGGTGGTGCTGGCGGCGGGTGGACTGTTGCGTAACCTATCCCTGCTGGGACTGAAGACGAAGATGGTGGAGAAGAGCGCATGAAAGTCTACCCACTAATGAAGTACAAGTACTGGTTCATCGGCGTGCTGGGTGCCGTGACCATATTTGCCCTAAGCGCTATTTTCGTCGTAGGTCTGCAACTGGGAATTGACTTCCAAGGCGGTGTGCGTGCAGAGATCAAGCTGACGCAATCTACCACTGCGGATCGGGTCCGTGAGGCCTTCTTTTCGGCCGGTGTCAAGGACCCCATCGTACAGGCGTCGGCCAACAATGTGTTTGTTGTTACGGCTCAGGAGATGGCCGACGAACAGTTTGAGGGCGGTCTGGCAAACTTGAAGGACCTGGGAGCGGAGGAATCGGCAGTTGGTCTTGAGCGTGTGGGTCCGTCGTTTGGCCGGGATACGGCCAACCGCGCTTTGCTGGCCATAGGCATCTCTATTCTGGTGATGGTCGCGTATATTGCCTGGAGATTTGACATTAAATTTTCGCTACCGGCTATGGCCTCCATTGTTCACGATGTGGGTCTCACGCTGGGCATATATGCCATCTCAGGTAGGCTTGTCACTACCGCCACGGTGGCCGCAACCCTGACCATCTTGGGTTACTCCATCAACGACACCATCATTGTGTTTGACCGCATTCGTGAGAACCAGGCCTACATGAAGAATGAGACCTATTCCGATATGGCGGATCGCTCCATACGTCAGGTCATCGCGCGCTCCATCAATACACCGGTTACCACGTTGCTGCCATTGTTGGCCATCCTACTGTTTGGTGGGGAGACACTGAAGGACTTCGCGTTTGCGCTCTTCATCGGGATTGCGGTGGGCACATACTCTTCCATTTTTGTGGCAGCTCCGCTGCTGGTCCTGTGGAAAGAGCGCGAACCCAAATACCGCAAACGTTTGGCTGCGACCAAAGGTGCCTAGAGGCGATACAGCGCTGATCTTGCGGTTTACAGGTTCGGCAGATGGGGAAGTATTTATTGTGTTATTGCGTCCTTCATCAGGCACGATGAGGGGGTATCTATGAAGGAAGATTCGCCCGGCAACTCCGCAGAACAAGAGCCTACGGCGCAAGAAGCCCGCGGGCTGGTCGAACAGGCCTTTTTGCTTGGCGTGGGGGCAGCGGCTCTCACCAAAGACAAGATGCAGAGTGTAATTGACGATTTCGTGGCACGCGGTCGTCTTTCGGACGAAGACGGCCGGACCATGGTCGCAAAACTGGCTGAACGTGGTCGGGAGGAGGTTCGTACCGCCATCTCCGGCCTGGATCGCTTATTACGAGGAGCGTATCGGGACCTCGGTTTGGGCACTAAGAACGATCTGGAAGACATCGATTTTCGGCTGAGACAGATCGAGCATCGCCTGTACCTACTTGAGTCCCGCGAAGACCGGTGCACCGGCGACAAGGCTTCTTAACGCGCGTTCGCAATCTGGAGACGGTTAGGCACGTCTCCGAGGTGGCCATCAGGCACGGGTTCGGCTACTTCTTTGAAAGCCACAATCTATGGGACCTGGTGCCGGGCAGAAAGCGCAGGCCTGCCCCAATGCCATCGCAGCTGGGGCGACATGTGCGGGAAATGCTCGAAGAACTGGGGCCTACCTACGTGAAGTTCGGTCAGGTCCTCAGCACACGGCCCGATCTTCTGCCGGATGAGGTTGTGCAGGAACTCGTCAAACTGCAGGATCGTGTTCCGCCGTTTGGCTTTGCAACGGTACGGGAAGTTATTGAGCAGGATTTCCGTCTGAGTGTGGAACGGATCTTCGAGAGTATAGACGAGGAGCCGTTGGCGTCGGCCTCCATCGGCCAAGTGCACAAAGCAGTTTTGCCCGGGGGCGCACCGGTTGTTGTCAAGGTGCAGCGACCGGCGGTTCGTGAGCTGATCAGGCGGGATATCGATCTCTTCTATCAGCTGGCAGGCATCTTGGCGCGGCGCATCGGTGACGATCTGCCGGTGGATCCGCTACTCTTGGTTGACGAGTTTGCCGCTGCTATTAGTCGAGAGACCGATTATCTTCTGGAAGCGCGTAACGCCGCGCGAATCGCCCGGAACCTAGCGGCCGATGAGGAGTTCACCATACCGAGCGTGCACCAACGTCTATGCAGCCAACGGGTGATCACGCTGGACTTCTTGCCGGGGCCTACCCTGAACTGCATCAACCTGGAAGAGCTGGACTGGTCGGAACGCAAACGACTCGCTCAACGGCTCACAGAGTTGTGGTTCAAAATGGTGCTGCGCGACGGTTTTTTCCACGGCGATCCGCATCCGGCCAATGTAGTTGTGATGGATGACGGACGTTTGGGCCTGCTCGATTTTGGCAGTGCCGGAGCATTAGGTCCGGAAGATTTGCAGGAAGGCACGCGTCTGTTCCGCCACATAGTCGACCAGGATCTGCGAGGCGTCAAGCGGGCGCTGCGGCGCTTGGGGTTGCGGTGGAACTCACGTCAGGAAGCCCAGTTGACGGAAGCCATTGAAGGGTTGTTCAACCGGTATTTTGGTCTTCGCCTATCGGATATTGATTCGGGCACCGTGGTTCGAGATATCTTCGAGATCGCCTACAAGCTGAGGCTGCGTTTTCCCGCCCGCTTTCTCCTGTTGGAGAGAGCTGTGATCACCCTAGAGGGAGTTGTGGCACAGGTGTATCCGGACTTCAATGTGTTCGACGCGGCCCGACCCTATGCCCAGCGTCTGGTGATGCAAAAAAGTTTGCCGTCGGCTCTTGCCGCGCGACTTTCGCGCTCTGCACAGGACTATGCTGAAGCTTTTGAAAACTACCCCCTGCAACTGCGGGATGTTCTTGATCTAATGACTCGGGGTGACCTGCGAATCAACTTCAATCACACCGGATTGGAGAACTTTATTCACAGGATGGATTTGATTACCAATCGCTTAGTGATGGCCGTAGTGGCTACTGCCTTGGCGTTGGCCAGCGCTATATTGGGCGCCTTCGTGGAGAACGGTCCGCAGATTCTGGGGGTATCGATCTGGGGAATTCCGGGTTTCCTTGTAGCCCTGTTCTTTGGGGTATGGCTCATGTGGGCCATCTTCCGTTCAGGGCGCCTGTAGGGCGGTGCAGGGTTCCGTCGCGGGCGGGCGTCACTGCGCAGGCGTATACTCTGTTTCAAGAATGCGAAAAGGCGCGTGACAGATGTTGCGGGAGCACGCGCGTGGAGAAGACGTGCGGACAGCATCATCGTGGAGGATACGGCCGTTTTCTTGGCAGGTGGCCGAGCAGATTGCCCGTGAACTGAATCTCCCACTGTTGGCCGGAGTAGTGATGGCTCGGCGGGGGCTGACGGATGCACGGCAGGCCCGTGCCTTTCTTGAGCCGGACGGCATCATCCCCAGCCCGTTTCTGATGCATGGGGTGGAGGAGGCGGTGGAGAAGACCATAGCCTACCTCGAGTCCGGCCAAAGGATTGTGATCTACGGTGACTACGATGTGGATGGTATCTCAGCCACCGCTCTGGCCGTACAAGGACTGCAGGCCTTCGGCGCGGATCCCGAGTGGTTTCTGCCCAGTCGTTTCGGTCATGGATACGGTCTCTCGCGCACCACGGTGGAGGAGCTGGCGGCCGGAGGTCCCGGACTGCTGATCACGGTGGACTGTGGCGTCAACTACCCAGACGAGGTCCAGTTGGCTATGAGCCTGGGGATGGATGTGATTGTCACGGATCATCACACACTCGGCGAGGTCTTACCGCCCACCATCATAGTGCACCCACGCCTAGATGATTACCCAGGTTCAGATCTTTGCGGCGTAGGGGTGGCCTTGAAACTCCTCCACGGTCTCCATGTTCGGTTGGAGGGTGCGGCAGAGGACCGTCTCCCGGCCGGCCTGCTCGCCGTCTTGGATCTTGTGGCTCTGGGTACGGTGGCCGATGTCGTTCCTCTCGCCGGCGAGAATCGCTATTACGTCAAAGAGGGGCTGAAGCGCATTGGGTGGAATCCTCGCCCGGGTATCAAGGCGCTGCTCCAGGTAGCCAACTGTGTACCCGAGTCGGTGAATACCGGAACCGTGGCATTCCGGCTGGCGCCACGACTGAACGCGCCCGGCAGACTGGATAGCCCGGATCTCCCCCTGCAACTTATGCTCACGGAAGATCCCGTCACCGCTCAAACAATCGCTCAACGCCTCGACCAAATCAATCGCGAGCGGCAGGAGGTGGAAGCGGCGATCCTTCGCGACGCCCTATCTCAGGCCGAATCACTTGACCCTATGCCCCCGGCACTCGTACTCGGTGCCGAGGGATGGCACGAAGGGGTAGTGGGTATCGTTGCCTCGCGGCTGGTGGAACGTTTCCATCGTCCGGTTATCCTGCTTGCTATGGACCAGGAACGCGCCAGGGGTTCGGGGCGCAGTATCCCACAATACAATCTGATGAGCGGCCTAACCGCCTCCGCCGACCTGCTGACGGTATTTGGTGGTCACAAACAGGCGGCAGGTCTCACGCTTACCCGGACAAATGTGGACCGTTTCCGCGAAACGTTCCTGGAACATGCAGCGTCCGTGCTCACCGAATCTGATCTCACGCCCACTTTTTCACCCGATGCTGTGGTGTCGGGTTCAGATCTCACCATCGAGTGCGCGGAGGCTCTGGAACTTCTAGCACCATTTGGAGCAGGTAATCCGGCCGTACGCTTACTCGCGTTGGGCGCGGGGATGGAGAACGTAGCTTCCACAAGAAACGGGGACCATCTGCGGTGCAATTTCGTGCTGGACGGTGTGCGTACCCGCGGCATAGGTTTCGGTTTGGCCAAGGATCCCAAGATGCTGGCTCTCGAGGGAGAGCGCCTCCATGCCGGTCTCAGGCTGGAGATCAACCGGTGGCGCAGCACCGTGAGGTCCGAAGTGATCCTGAACTCGTTCTTTGCAGTGGATTCTGTGGGCGAAAAAGCTCTTGGATGTTCTCCGGAGTGCCCCTACTTGGATGACGTCAGTGCCTCGCCGCCATGCCTTCACTGCGCCAACCCGTTCGTGGACACCCACGTGGACGTTGAATGCGGAGTGCCGGGCAGAGACCTGAGAGGGGAAGGGCGCCAGTTTTCAACCATTGCGCAGGTAATCTCATCCGGAGAGCCGGTGGCAATAGTTGTCTGTTCAGTGGCGCATCGCTTGGGGCAGGTAGCGGCCATGATTCCGCTGCGCGAGTTGGGGGCCACCGGCGTCGACTGCGTCAGCCGCCTCTGTTGGAGGACGCGTCCGGCGGGTGTGCGTGAAGACGCGCTGCTGTTCGTGGATTGGACGGCGGCCGTACGGAGTCATGAACTCATCCGGCATCGTAGGCATCTGATTGCCCTCGATCCTCCATATCATCGAAACCATGTGGCTCTTCTCAAGGAATACGCTGATACAGGGGGATCGGTTCACCTGTGCTACGGTGAGCCTGAATGCGAGTTCACGGAGAGATTTTTGAAGGCGTCGGCCCACCCGCGCGTGTGGATGGTACCTCTCTACCGCGCCATACGCAGCGGGATGAGCATCGCCCAGGCGATGAAGCAGGTGACAGAGCAGGCGTGGGAAGAGAGGGCAATTCCGCCTACGGGAGAAGATCTACAGCGCGCGCGGCGCATTCTGGAGGCAATAGACCTAACGTCTGGTCGTGCCGAGAAAGAAGACTGCGATCTATCCCTGGTTGAGGAGTATGTGGCTGCTGCCGCCGACTGTGACGAGGCGGTGAGACTGTGTCGGATGCTCTGAAGAGAACCACCACTACGGGTACGCAAAGCCCGCAGGACGGCATTGTGGTTGATGAGATCACCAAAGAGGACCGTCTACTACTGGACGAGCTGTTCAGACAGATCGTTCGATACAACCCCAATTTCGATCGAGCACTCGTGGCACGGGCATTTCAGGTGGCCGCAGCTCAACATCGGCATCAACGACGGGCCAGTGGGGAAGAGTACATCCATCATCCTCTGGGCGTGGCGATCATCTGTGCCCAGCTCCGCTTGGACTCGTACACCATTGCAGCTGCGCTGTTGCATGACGTAGTTGAAGACACGGACATTCCCATCGATGGCATACGCCAAGAGTTTGGCGACGAGACGGCGTTGCTGGTAGACGGAGTCACCAAGTTGAGCCAGATGTCCTTCCGCAGCGTCGAAGAAGAGCAGGCCGAGAACTTCCGCAAGATGATCGTGGCCATGGCCAAAGACATTAGAGTGATTCTCATCAAACTGGCCGATCGGCTTCATAACATGCGCACATTGAGCTACTTGGGCAGAGAGAAGCAGATAGAGAAGGCCAAAGAGACGCTGGGAATCTACGCGCCGCTGGCACATCGCCTGGGTATCGAGTCCATCCGCTGGGAGCTGGAAGACCTCTCCTTCGGGACCCTCCATCCGCGCAAGTACGCTGAGATCGAGCAGATGGTAAATCAGCGACGGACAGATCGCGAAGCCTACATCGATGAAGCGCGCGCCATTCTCAAACATGAGTTGGATAGGGCCAGGGTGGATGCGGAGATCGTAGGACGTGCCAAACACTTCTACTCCATCTACGACAAGATGACGCGCAGGGAAAAGGAGTTCAACGAGATCTACGATCTCGTGGCTCTGCGGGCGGTGGTGGCCACGGTACGGGATTGCTACGCCACCTTGGGCATCATCCACTCTATCTGGAAGCCTCTTCCGGGTAGATTCAAGGACTACATCGCCATGCCCAAGTTCAACATGTATCAATCCCTTCACACCACGGTGATCGGGCCGCAGGGGAAGCCTCTGGAGATCCAGGTGCGAACCAGGGAGATGCACGAGACTGCCGAGTATGGTATCGCCGCCCATTGGGCGTACAAGGAGAAGGGCAAGGATACCGCGCGGGCTCAGGAACGACTGGACAAGTTGACGTGGTTGCGGCAGGTGATGGAGTGGCAGTCCGAAACCATGGACGCTGGGGAGTTCATGGAGTCGCTGCGTGTGGATCTGTTCCAGGACGAGGTCTACGTTTTCACCCCCAAGGGCGAAGTAAAAGCACTGCCCATGGGCTCCACTCCGGTGGATTTTGCATACGCAATCCACACCGATGTGGGGCATCACTGTGTAGGGGCCAAGGCCAACGGAAGGATTGTGCCGCTCACCTATCGGATGCAGTCGGGTGACATTGTAGAAGTGCTCACTTCCAAAACCTCGGCGGGACCGTCACGAGATTGGCTGAGTTTCGTCAAGAGCTCGTCGGCACGTAATAAAATCCGTCAATGGTTCAGACGCGAGCATCGGGACGATAGCGAACACCAGGGCAAAGAACTTCTAATCGAAGCATTCCGTAAGCAGGGTCTTCCCACGCAGAAGCTGATGCGCTCCGAGACGGTGGGCGATATCATTCGCGATCTTGGGTTCCAGAAGCGGGAGGATTTCTTTGTAGCGGTGGCCGCCGGAAAGGTGCCCGTTGGGCAGGTGTTGAGCCGTGTCATTCAGAAGTTGGACAAGGCTCCTGCTGTAGAGAAGAAGGACATGGTAGGGGTCACCCCTCGACGAGAGCAGCGCCGCGCAGGGACCGAAGCAATGGGGCTGCGTGTGGAAGGGGTGGACGATGTTGCCATCCGTATCCCGCAATGCTGCCGTCCGGTGCCCGGTGACGACGTAATCGGATACATTTCACTTGGACGCGGTATAACCGTACACCGACGGGACTGTCCCAACTTGAAGGCACTGGAACGCAACACTGAGCGTCTCGTCCCTGTGGTATGGGATACACGGCGGGCCGGTCCGTACCTTGTTGAGATTCAGATAGAAGCCTACGATAGGAGTCGTTTGCTGGAGGACATCTCACGTACCCTAAGCGAGAGCGGCGTGAATATTGTGGCTGCACACATCCAGACCACGGATGACAACCGAGTGAAGGATAAGTTCGTATTCGAAGTGGCGGATGTGGAATTCCTCGAATCCATCCTGCAACGCATTAGGCGCATTGACACAGTGTACGATGCGTACCGCGTCACGCCTCAATAGCCGCTCTTGCTAGAATGGGCGGCGGTACAGCCGTTTTCGAAAGCCGGCCGGCAAATGTTGGCCCGGACACACGAGAGATCATCCCGGAGGTCCCATGAAGATCGTATGCGCGCCGGTTGGCCCGCTTCAGGCAAACTGTTATCTGGTCAGCGACG
>JAAYZX010000076.1 GCA_012514635.1 Actinomycetota bacterium | reverse complement strand
CCAAGCTGTGACTCAGTGAGCCCCACTCAATAGCGGCTCTAGGTCACCGTCCACTCAATCGTGGGCACGGGCTCAAGGGCCTTCTTCGTAGTCTCCAGCCACTCCAGATCACAACGGAGACAGCGTTTGCACTCCTCGCGGATCACCGACTCGTCCATGCCCAGCTCGACCTCACAGAAGCTGCCACGCCGTCTGTCAACCGGCAACTCCGGCATCTCGGGGCGTCGTGCGTCAGCATAGTCATCCAGATCGAAAGGCTGATCCACCACCTCATAGCCTGGCTGAAGAATCAACCGCTCAATCTGGCCATCGCTCAGGTATCGATCGACGGCTCGCGCGACAAGGTTACCCTGTGCGACCGCCTCGATCACAGTAGCCGGCCCCAGCACCACGTCACCGGCCGCAAAGACACCGGGACGCGTGGTACACAACGTATTGCTGACCTCAACGGTATCAGTCCGGTTGAGTCCAATCGCTCCGCCTGACGCCGCCCAACTCTGATCGGGCGTCTGACCAATCGCTGGAATCAGCACATCGAGATCGATAACGAACTCTGAGTCCGAGATGGGAATAGGACGGCGCCGACCGCTGCGATCGAAATCACCCAATGAATGTCGCAAGCACTCCACACCCGTGACCTGCTTGTTCCCCATGATACGGGTGGGATTGGTGAGGAAATGGAACACGGCGCCCTCGGCCTCAGCCGCAGCAATTTCCTCTTCATATGCAGGCATATCCTCGCGACGGCGGCGGTATATCACGTGAACTTGACTGGCGCCCAACCGCCAGGCCGTCCGCACCGCATCGATCGCCACATTTCCTCCACCGACCACACCAACTCGCTTGCCTGCGAGATCTGGGGGATTGCCAAGCGCCACATCACGCAGGAAGTCGACGCCGTGAATGACTCCGTCCTTATCCTCACCCTCAATCCGCAACTGGGTACTCTTGTGCGCGCCGATCGCGAGAACCACTGCACTGTACCCCTGGTTGTCCAACAGCTCGTCCAGCGTGAAATCCCGCCCCAAAGCCTGATTACAGCGGATGTCCACGCCGGCCCGGCGGATGTTGTCAATCTCTTCATTGAGTATGTCACGTGGGAGACGATAGTCGGGAATACCTACGGCCATCATACCACCGGCCACAGGCAGCTTCTCAAAGATCGTGACACCGTACCCCTCTTGGGCCAGACGCAACGCCGCTGTGAGACCAGCAGGGCCGGCGCCCACCACAGCCACCCTCTGAGACTTGGGCTCACCATAGATCTGCGGCGTCCAGGGGTTGGTCAGTTCGTGGTCGGCCATGAAGCGCTTGACGCTTCGGATCGCGATCGGCTCGTCGATATCACCACGTCGACAGCTATCCTCGCAGAACGCCGGGCAGACTCGCCCACAGGCCAGTGCGAAGGGGTTCTGACGACGATGTACTTCCAGGGCCTCAGCATACCGCCCCTGAGCAACCAGAGCCACGTAGCTGGGCGCATCCACGTGAGCCGGACAGGCATTGCTACAACGCGCCCGTACTAACTCGCGGCACGCGCCAGCCGGACACCGCTTCTCCACAATATGGGCGATGAACTCTTCCTCGAAATACTGCAGCGCTGAAAGGACCGGACCAGGAGTCAACTGCCCCAAAGCGCACAGTGATCCCGCCTGCATCCCGTCAGCAATCTCCCGGATGGTGTCCAGGTCCTCCATCCGGCCCTTACCCTCCGAGATACGGGTGAGAACCTCAAGCATGCGCTGTCCACCTACACGACATGGCACGCACTTGCCGCAACTCTCCGCCGAGGCAAAGGTCAGGAAGAACTTGGCAAACTCCACCATGCAGGTATCCTCGTCCACCACGATCATACCACCCGACCCCATGACCGCGCCCACATCCCTCAACGAGTCAAAGTCGACTTTCACGTTGAGATGCTCAACGGGGATACATCCACCCAGCGGGCCTCCGGTCTGGACAGCCTTGAAGTGCTTCGCGCCAGGGACGCCGCCACCGATATCGTAGACGATCTCGCCCAGTGTGATACCCATCGGCACTTCGACCAGGCCCGTGTTGTTTACCTTGCCGGTCAAAGCGAAGATTGCTGTACCCGGCGAACGCGGCGTACCGATGTTGGCAAACCAATCCGCACCGTTCACCAAGATCTGCGGGACGTTCGCATAACTCTTGACGTTATTGAGGTTCGTCGGCTTGCCCCACAGGCCGCGGACGGCCGGGAAGGGAGGCCTTGGTCGTGGCTCGCCGCGTCGCCCCTCTATCGAGGCTAGCAGAGCGGTCTCCTCGCCACACACAAACGCGCCGGCGCCTTCCTTCACATGCAGGTGAAACGAGAAACCGCTTTCCAGGATATTATCACCCAGGAGGCCATATTCCTCAGCCTGCGCAATGGCGACCTTCAGACGTCGGATAGCCAGCGGATACTCTGCGCGGCAGTAGATGTACCCCTCTTGCGCCCCAACAGCGTAACCACAGAGCGTCATGCCCTCCACCAAGCTGTGTGGATCGCCCTCAATCACCGAGCGATCCATGAAGGCGCCTGGGTCTCCCTCGTCCGCATTACAGACCACGTACTTGACGTCGCCGGGCGCGCGCGCGGTGAACTCCCACTTCATACCAGTGGGGAAGCCCGCACCACCCCGACCGCGCAAGCCGGAACGTTTGACTTCGTCAACCACCTCGGCAGGCGTCATCTCCACGACAGCTTTGGATAACGCCTCATACCCATCACGAGCGATGTATTCCTCAATGCTCTCGGGGTCAATAACGCCACAGTTGCGCAAGGTAATCCGGATCTGCTTGCTGTAGAAGGGAATTTCCTCGTAGAGAGGCACGGCCTGGTGAGTCGCAGGCTCCTGGTAGGCCAGTCGCTCAACCACGCGCCCCTTGAGCAGTGTCTCCTCCACGAGCACCGGAGCATCCTCCGGCTGAACCTGACAGTAGAAGACCCCATCTGGGAAAACCGTGACGATTGGCCCTACAGCGCAGAAACCACGGCAACCCGTATGGATCACACGCACCTCGTCGGCCAGACCACGACGTTTAACCTCATCTTTCAGGGCCTCGAAGACGCCCGCGGAGCCAGATGCGCTACAGCCGGTCCCCCCGCATACCGTTACCTCAGCCCTGTATAATGCCTCAGCCATCCTGTTGATTCCTCCTAAGTTGTTCTAGACCACCCCGAAGGGCCAGCGACTGGTCAGGACTGGCCGATGCCTTCCTGTGGCACGCGCCCCAAGACCCACTCATCGATCACGCGGCCGTTGATCAGATGCTCTTCAATTAGCTGCGGGACCATCGCAGGGTGTACATTGCAGTACGTGATACGCGGGTGCCCTGCCTGTTCGATGTCGACCAATGGCTCTCGGGAACACATACCGATACACCCCACCGCGCTTACGTGCGCATCGATATCCCGCTTCTGCAGTTCCTCAAGGATCGCGTGCATCGTCTCACGGGCGCCCGCAGCAATCCCACAGGTCCCCATCCCCACTATGATCTTCGTCTCCGTTGCACTACGAATCTTGAATCCTTTCCGCGTTTCTTCACGCAGCTTTCTCAGCTCTTCGATGCTCTTCAGCTTTGGCATAGCGCCCTCCTCACCTCTAGTGCTGTGGTTTGCGATGATACCCGCCAAAGAGTGGCCCTTCGTGACGCAAGACACCGATGACTCTCACGCAGAACACACTCGTTCAACGTTCGCCACTCCACAATGCGGACCAGGCCACATACGCGCGCACCGTCTATTCCAGATTGTCCAGGATTTCCAGAGCCTTGCTAGGCACCAGATGGCCCACAACCTGATCATCCACCATCGCCACCGGGGCCAACCCACACGACCCAAGGCAGTACACAACCTCGAACGTGACTCGGTAGTCCGGCGTCGTCTCCCCAGCCTGGATGCCCAAACGTTTCTCGACGGCCTCAATAATCGACGCGGCTCCCCTCACATGGCACGCGGTACCATCACACTGACGAAAAGTATGGCGACCGCGGCGCTCCAGATAGAACTGCGAGTAGAATGTAGCTACGCCGTACACCCGGCTCACCGGGACATGCATCCCTCTGGCCACCGCGTCCAATACCTCGGGGGGTAACCAACCATAGATGGCCTGTGCCTTCTGTAGAACGGGGATAATCGCCCCAGGCTGTTGTTTGTACTCCTCCAGTACGTCCTGCAAAGGGGCCAGGTCAAGGGTCTCTTCAACCATGCAAGCTCTCCTTGGGTGATATTGATGACGTTGTTCGACAACCCCGCCACGCAGTCGGAGACTCACTTGCGCCGACTCAGAAACGGGACATTCAAGGGTAGATTCTACCATCATTGAAGTAAGAGGTCAACTGCATGATGAACGATGGAGGCTATGTGATGCGGCTTTCCCGAGCCGCAGATTGGTCGTTCAGCAAGTAATCGCTATAATGCGCACGTCACGCACGATGGCGAATGTGCGCCGCCGTCGGTCGATGGACGCTGACGTCTGATCAGCACGAACCACTCAGTACCTGGAGTCGGACATGTTGACCAAAGCAACAGGTTGCCGCACCGCGCGTTCCTCATCATCACCCCTCCGCGGTCCCGTAACCGGGATTGTGTTGGCCGGTGGAAAGAGTGAGCGCATGGGGCGAAACAAGGCCTTCCTTGAGCTTGATGGCCGTCCATTGATCGAGATTGTACTGGAGCGCGTCAGCGCGGTATGCAGCGAGGTCATGATCGTCACGACCGAACCAGGGCCATTCGCCGGCCTGGGCGCTTTGCTGGTGGAGGACCAATTGTCAGGCCTCGGAGTACTGGGCGGCTTGCACGCCGGCCTGTCCGCCTCGACGCATGATCTCGCTCTCGTTGTAGGTTGCGATATGCCATTCCTCAACAGCGAGCTGCTCCTGGCTTTCGTCGAGTGGGCGCACGGCGCCGACGTAGCCACTTTGAGGCAAGGTGAGCAGGTCGAGCCGTTACACGCCGCCTATCGTAAGACGTGCATCCCAGCAATCGAGGCGGCTGCACGGAAGAACCGGCGGCGCGTGATATCGTTCTTCCCCGATGTTCGCGTCCGATATGTGACCTATGAGGAAGTACGTCCATTTGATCCCGATCTGCTCTCTTTCCGCAATGTGAACACTCCGGAGGAATGGGAAACAACGCGCACTATCTGGCGTGGACAGCATCCGCGCCGGGTGCTATAATCTACGCACGGTGAGAGATAATTCGGTTGCCAGGGTTCGTCACATTCACATGACCGGCGTAGTACAGGGAGTGGGATTTCGCCCCTTCGTATACCATCT
>JAAYZX010000011.1 GCA_012514635.1 Actinomycetota bacterium | reverse complement strand
CGATTGGGACCATTTCGACTCCCTTCCACGCCTCCGATGGTCACCGAGGCCAGCATGTCCCTGAACCGTTCCAGGGGTTGAGCGCCCACAATCGAGAAACGCTCGTTTATTACAAATAACGGGATGCCTTTGAGGCCATACGCTTGTCCTTCATCGCGGGCTGCCCGCAATCGGGGGGTGTAGATCTTGCTCTCCAGCACAGTGCGCACGGCCTGCGGATCCAGTCCGCACTGTTGAGCGATATCGGCTATTACGCGAAAGCGGCCTATATCGCGCCCCTCAGCGAAATGGGCACGAAATACGCTGTCGTGAAACTCTTCGAAGCAACCGCGGTCGCGCGCGTACTCGGCGCTCTCCAGCGCCAGACGGGAATTTGGGAGTGTCTGCACCGGATTGATGACCAGCCCCAATTCTTCTCCTCTAGCCTGCAGGGGGGCGTACAGGGTTTCGAGGTCTGCGTTCGGGAAGCGATCGGCCAAACGCGCTCCTTTGAGCGGTGTATCCGGATGCAATTCGTATCCTATCCAGGTGACTTTGAGTTCGAATTCCTGTCCGAGACGTTCGAGAAGACCTTTCCCGATGTAGCAAAACGGTCATATGTAGTCCGAAAACACACGAATCTCGATAGGCATGCTACCCCCTCGTCGCCACGAGTTTGTGGAAACAATCTTCCGTAACACGAGCTATATTACTCATATTGTACTGTGTGCGTGGCGACTTACGGGTTCTACTTCACGGTGACTTTGAAAGTAAGTGTTTCATCCTGGAGAGTTGTTTCCCAGGAGCGCTTATATTGGAATCTGAGCTCCTCCTCGCCCTTGGCTTTGGCTTTGAAACGGAAGAGATAAGTTCCCGGTGCCCCAATGAGTGTGGACTGTGCTTTGAATTCGGGTGTACCCACCTGTTCCAGTGCACTTCCGGCTGGAGTCGCGACGGCCCATTCGTAGCCGGTGGAAGGATTGCCCTCCAGTGCTATCTCCAAGGTTTGTCCCATTTTCAGGACCAAGGCGTTCCCGGCAGATGTCCTGTCGGCCTTCACTACACCGTCTTTAGTTTGACCGCCGCATCCCCCCATACTTGCTCCCAGGGCCACTACCAGCAGGACTATCAGGAAACGAGACGTATTCACCGTCTGTCCTCCTCATTCACAAACCGTGTCTTTGAGTGCATCCTCTTTGCGCGTGAGACGCAGTATCTCGCTTGTATAGTTCCAGTCTCGAGACAGGATGCCTGCCATGGAATGCCTTGGGAATGGTATTCTGTGGCCCGATCCGGGTATTAGGTAGCGATAGTGACGCCGTCACGTCACTTCCAGACGGTATCGTTCCGAAGGGAGAGGCATGAAGATCGAGAGCATCGACGAAGCGCTCGAAGCGGCTCGAGCGTTGAAGGCATGGTCTTACCAGGAGAAGTACAAGGAACACGCGGAAGGGACAGTCTTAAGTCTTGAGGTCATTCGGACATCGGGTAGTCTTTGTGAACAGGTTCTGGAAATTGTCCAGCATGCGGTCAAGGAGGATTTCGAGCGCCATTCCTGGTCGGTCTTCATGCGCAACATTCTCGAGTACAGCGGCCAGTGTGTAGCTGCGGTCAATAAGCTTGCTTATCGCATGTACCTACGTCGCGGTGGTGACTGAGTCCGGCCTTTCCAAAGTTAAACTCGTGAGAGTCTCTGCACTCGGTTCGCCACGCATTCACTGCGTACCCGGACACCGGGACCGCTAATATCTAAGAAGGCGGCGGCGTCCCGCGGGACGCCGCCGCCTGAAGGTCTACCGTCTCGTTCAGTGTTCGTTCGGTAGCGCGGTCGGTCACTCAGAAGCATCCGGGGGCGTGAATACTCGGGTGGCCAGTTCGTTGTCGATCATCAAAAGTGGTCCGGGGGTGTCTTTGATCATGCGAAGCTTGGTCACCAATGTCTCTGCGCTTGCCTCCTCTTCCACCTGCTCCTCCACGAACCACTGCAACTCGTTGAAAGTCGCCCGGTCTTTGATCTCCTCTGCAATATCCACCAAGTTGTTGATGAGGCTGGTGACATGCTGCTCGTGCTCATAGACGTGTTCGAGAACGGCGAGAGGAGAAGCCCACTCGCGCGGGGGCTCATCGATGGCCAGGAGATCTACGCGACCGCCCCTCTCCACTAGATAGTGTAGAAACTTCATACCGTGGAAGGTTTCTTCTTGGTTTTGGCAGTACATCCAGTTTGCGAACCCGGGTAAGCCCTGGTCCTCGAAATAAGTGGCCATGGAGAGGTAGAGATATGCGGAGTACAACTCAGCATTGATTTGTTTGTTGATCTCTGTTCTCATGCGCTCGTCAATCATAGAGTTGCCCTTTCCTTGGATGGCGTGTTGTCGTGACGTGTTATTAGCCTGCTTTGAGAGTCGCTTCGATCTTCTTCACGGCATCGGCTCCGTAGTATCCGCAGCGGCCTTTGAGCTGACTGGGCTCAATACTCTGCTGTTTGATGATCCTGGCTACCTTGGAGGCCGACACTCCCAGCTTCTCGGCGATCTTGGCAGACGTAAGGAGTGGCTCCTCGCTCATGTGTTCCTCCTTGTTCCCCGGGGCGGCGGGGTCCGGTTCTTGGTGGTATGACTACAAGAAGTGTATACCCATGTGATTCCCGCTCGAATCAAGTATCCTGGATAAAAAGACTGTGTGGCGCAGGAGTGTGAATTCGTGATTCTGTGGGGCAGAATCCAGGATTTTTCCATATTCGCTGTTCTTCAATTTCTGGCCCAGTACAAGAAATCAGGTGTACTGGAGATACAAGACTTCGAAGAATATGGATCGGTGTTTCTGACAAAGGGTCGAGTCGATGCCATCTCGTTACCGCTGTCGGACGATCTGCTGGGGAAGCGTTTGGTAACTGCAGGAGCGCTCACAGAAGAGCAACTGCGCGAGTGCCTGTTGGAGGCTCACGAGAGAGACGTCACGGAACCCTTGGGTCTGCTGTTGCTTCGTCGCGGCTACACGGATCGGGCGACCTTACAGGAGATCGTCAACAAGCAGATTCACGACCAGGCTCTGGAATTGTCAAACTGGCGCTCGGGCAGCTTCAAGTTCACGATACCTGAACGGCCCATCCAGTTCCCCATAACGCCTTCTATCGATGTACAGACTCTGCTGCTCGATGCCTCGCGCCGGCTGGATGAGGGTGATCGGCCGCGTCGCGAAAAGATAGTGGTGGAGGAAGAGATCTGCCTAACATGCACCGTCGAGTGCAATGAGCACATCAAAGCCCGTTTTCTCAAGAATGACGTGTGTCTCTGGCGCAATATGCCTGCCATAGCCAAGGACCATCTTTTCCCGGGGATACGCAGAGGCAGACGTCGCCCGGATGAGGAAGATGATTTCCAGGATCTCCCCTTTCTGTAGCGCGTGAGAATCGGGTTGCTATGCGTAGGTCGGTTGTCCAAGAAAAGCCGACCCTTGTGCGACCATTACGTGTCGCTCCTGCGCCCGTATGCCAATATCGATATCAGGGAGATCGATGGAGCTCCCCCATCTGAAGGGGTTGAGCAGGCAGTAATTCGGGAAGGTGCGGCGATTCTGCGACGTATTCGTCCCGGTGCCTTAGTCGTAGCGCTCGATCGCACGGGCAGGGAATTCCATTCTGTGGAGTTCAGTTTATTTCTTGCGGAGCAGAAGCTACATGGAGTGAGCGATTTCCAGTTTATACTGGGAGGCGCTTTTGGACTGGACGCCCGAGTCCTGGCGGCAGCCAATTTGGTGTGGTCTCTGTCACTACTGACGTTCCCGCACCAGCTGGCGCGCGTCATCGTGCTCGAGCAGCTCTATCGAGCCATCCGTATCGAGCGTGGTGAACCGTACCATTATTGACGCCGAGGCAAGAACGACAGAGCGACAAATAACCGAAGGAGCAGGCCGTGCTGGCAGAGCATGTTGGGCAAGTAGTCGCGGAATGGATAGGCGAGAAGGGGTGGAAGGACGTGCCGGCCTTCGGCCTGGAGCGCCCCGCAGACGATGCGCACGGTGACTATGCCACCAATTTCTGCATGCAGCTGGCTCGTATCGCCAAAGCCGCCCCGCGCGGATTGGCGGAGGAGCTGCGTGAGCGTCTACTCTCGACTCCAACGCTGCAGCCTTATCTAGATGCCGTTGAGGTAGCGGGACCCGGTTTCGTTAATTTCCGTTTGAGCCGCACGGCATTCGTTGAGGCAGCCGGCGGACTGCTCGCTGTGGGCGAAGAAGTGGGTCGGGGAACGCGTTCGCAGCCACTCCACATCAATCTGGAGTATGTCTCTGTTAATCCAAACGGGCCGCTGCACGTTGGCCATGGCCGCTACGCCGCCTACGGCAACGCGTTGCATCGCCTATTGGCCTTCTCCGGTCATCAGGTGACGGCGGAGTTCTATATCAATGACTTCGGTCGACAGATGGAGATGTTCGGCCTGTCGGTGGCGGCTCGGTATGCTCAATCTTTCGGCTTGGATCTGCCTGTTCCCGAAGAAGGATACCAAGGTGCATACGTGGGCGATGTGGCCGCCTCCATCCGCGCCGAAGTAGGTGACACGTGGTTGGCGGTGCTGAGGGAGCGCGGTCTCGATGACCCAGATGACGAGACTCTCCTCTACTTCAAGCGGGAGGGCTACCGTCGCATGTTGGAGCTGATGAAGGAAGAGCTGCGCTCGTTCCGCGTGGAGTTTGACGTATGGTTCTCCGAGACCCAGTTGCACGAGGGCGGCAAAGTGCAGGGGGCCATCAATGAGTTGTTGTCGCGGGGTGTGGCATATGTGGAAGAGGATGCCATCTGGCTGCGTACCACCGATTACGGCGATGATAAGGACAGGGTGCTCATTCGCAGCAATGAGCGGCCCACCTACTTCGCCGCTGATATCGCATATCACGAGGACAAGCTCGCCCGAGGCTACGACCATCTCATCAATATCTGGGGGGCAGATCACCACGGTTACGTGCCTCGGATGAAGGCCGCTGTAGGCCTGCTGTGCGGAGAGCCGGATAGGCTCGAGGTTATCATTGGGCAACTCGTCAATCTCCTGGAAGATGGAGAGACACGGCAGATGTCGACACGTCGCGGCGAGATGGTGACGTTGCAGGAACTGATCGACGCTATTGGTGTGGATGCCGCCCGCTTTTTCCTGGTCATGCGCTCGCACGATCAGACTCTGGATCTAGACATTGGGCTGGCCAAGCGCCAATCGCAGGAGAACCCAGTCTACTACGTGCAGTATGCGCATGCTCGGATTGCCAGTATTCTGCGCAATGTGCCTAAGGACCTTAGGCCGGACGTAATCGATGAGTCTGCCGTCTTCACCACAGCGTACGAGCGGGATCTCATCAAGACCCTCGACGAATTCGGCTCGGTGGTGACGGACGCCGCTGATCGTCGGGCTCCACACCGTATCGTCGGCTATGCTCAAGATCTGGCGGCGCGTTTCCACACCTTCTACAAGCACTGTAGGGTCATTGGCTCGGAGCCGGCGGTGGCATCCTCGCGTCTGGCGCTTTGTCTGGTCACAAAGATAGTGATAGCGCGGTGCCTGAACCTGCTGGGAGTGGCCGCGCCCGAGAAGATGTAGCCGCTTATTGGCCGAAGCGTTGTTGGGGACTAACCATGGAGAGGGACATGCCGGAACTGCCGGAAGTCGAAACCATTCGTCGCCAGTTGGTAACAGTTCTGCCGGGCCGTGCGCTTACTCATGTGCGGGCGATAGAGGCGGCAATGTTCATGGGGAGCGATATCTCTACGCTCAAGACATTGGTCTGTGGCAGGACGTTCGGTATGCCGGAACGGAAGGGCAAGTTTCTATTGTTGCCCCTATCGGGCGATGTATGGCTGACAATGCATCTAGGGATGACCGGTCGCGTGCTCTTGCCACGTGGTCGATATTCTGCCCATCCACACGATCGCTTCGTGTTCTCTCTGTGCCACAAAGGTTCCGACTCTGTAGTGGTGTTTCGTGATTCGCGCAAGTTCGGCAGACTCGAAGTGACTGCAGGAGGTCCGTCCGAACGCGTGGCCCGCCTGGGGCCTGATGGCTGGTTGGGGCAATGGGGAGCCGACTACTTGGCGCAGCGCTTTCGAGGACGCACCGCCTCTGTGAAGGCGCTACTTTTAGATCAACACATTCTTGCAGGGATCGGTAACATATATGCGGACGAGGCTCTGTTCGAAGCCGCCATTCTTCCCTCTCGCCCCGCAGGCGGCCTCACATCGGCGGAGTTGGAGCGATTAGCGGTGGCCATCCGTTCAACGCTGGATAGGGGAGTGAAGGCGCTGGGGTGCTCTGTATCCGATTTCGTGCACATTGATGGACGGCTTGGGTCCATGCAGGAAAATCTGCGTGCCTATCGTCGGCAGGGCCGTCCCTGCACGCGCTGCGGCGCTTTGATGCAGAGGGCCGTCATCGCGGGACGTGGGAGTGGGTACTGTCCGGTGTGTCAGAAATAAAGCGAGCCCCGAGTGAACTCGCTTTCGTTTCCCTCATCAGCTCTCCACTCCGAATGTTTCATCGTACTCAGCGAACACCTGTTACGCCTTTCCTCCACAGTCGGTACCGTGGTGAGCCTCCGGATCCGTGCGTCTGATCTCTCGGGACTCTATTAACAGTCTATACGAACTCACACTCTTGTCAAGAGCCATTTAGTGCGTGTGTTACAATCGCCTCGTTGCGGCCGGGCGGGCGGAGTTAACTCAGTTGGTAGAGTG
>JAAYZX010000075.1 GCA_012514635.1 Actinomycetota bacterium | reverse complement strand
GGGGGCCCGAGCCTGTCGCCCCGGTCCCTTGCTCCAGTCTCAGCCTGACCGGACCAACTCAGCAGCTATTCCATCGGGGCCGTCGTCCGGGTGCTTGGTCGGTCGCTATTGCCCGACACGCTCCTAGCTGCTCATCTCCTCAGCTTTGCGCCGCGCCGCACGGCGTTCCATTACCGCACGGGCTGAAGCCGCCTCCTCAGGCGAAAGATGTTCCGCCACACGCAAAAGGAGTTCCGGGGGTACCCGTTCCTCGAGACCCGAAACCACTGCACGTATGGCTCGCCCTGCTTCGTCCCGCGTGTATGAGCCCGCCCGAGCCACCGTCTGCACCAGCGCTTCCACATCTCCCCGCGCTTGGCGGCTCTTGCGAACCACAAGATCCTTGACTTCGGCAGCAATGTGGAAATCGCGGCTACCCAGACCACGCCGGTACCCCGCAAACCGTTCCAAAATTACCACCGTGGCTCCCCATGCGACTTCGCGAACCCGACGCACCTGATCCTTTACTACGTAATGCCCGCCGCTTCTGGGCGTTGCTGCGAGTACCTTCTCCACATATGTGCTCACCTGGATGCTCCTTGCTTGAACGCTATCTTCTATGATAGCCGATTCACGAGTCGTCCAGGAAGCGAACTCCGCCTTTACATGCAGACTGTCCGGCTCAACAGTCTTGCTGATCCGGACGCTGCACGAACCTCCTACCTTCGTCAGGCACAAAATGGTCAGGCATTTTTATATTGCTCGATGGGTGTGTGGCCCACTACTGCAGGCCGGCGCCCTCTTGTGAGGGTTGATCGCGATGCCTGGTGACCTCGAACCGTTCAATGGAGTAGGTGTCCCGTAGCGGATCGATCTTGCCCTTGCGACACGTGATGTCGATCTGCTGTTCCACCGTGTCTACGCCCTCCAGATCGGGTAACAGCAAGGCCTGTCGCCCGTCCTTAGCACGCACGATGATGCCGTACCTTTTGGGATCCAGCTGCGAGACATCCCCAACAGGTTCCGGCTCTCCCAGCACATCCACCGACACCTCCAGCCCATCCAACTCCTCCGGCCGTACCGGACGAAAGCGAGGGTCGATGGTGGCAGCGTTCACAGCATTTCTAACGATCTCTTCCGCCAGAGAGGGGCGGGTGGGGGCAAGCGTGCCTATGCATCCTCGCAAGGAACCATCGGCCGTGTGCAACGATACGAACACTCCCGCCCGCTCTGGTCCACTCCCAGCGGGTAGTTCAGCCTTTGGGACAGTTTCCCCCTTAACCACTCGCTCCACCGTCTCGCGGGCCAGCCGCACCAGAGAATCGCCTCGCGCTTCCTTTGAGACGGGCACATCGCTTCCAGCCCTCACATCAATCGCTCCCACCAGATAGCCCACTCCAAACGGCCCCTCATAGGAAAGAACGCGGGTCTCATACATTGAGGCCTCGAGCACCCCGGCCAGCACCAACAGAGAGCGATAGCCGCACTCACCGGCACTATCCACCAAAACATCCGGAATCTGCGCCAGCTCTCCCAGCTCACCTCCGGCCAGGATATTCACCACCGCTTCGTCGAATTCTGCACCCCGCGGGTCATATCCTGCCGAAGCAGACGGCGTCAGCCGATGGCTGAGATCGCCGCTGGCCACGTACAGGATCGATTCGGGACGCTCGTCGATCACTGCTCTTATCACCCTACCGAACTCAAGATGGCGCGCAGTCCCGCTGAACGAGAAGTTGAGCTCCACGAAGCGCGGCTGAATCTCCATCCACTGCATCAAGAAGTACAGGGGCACCAACGCACCGTGATCGAGAGGAGTCGCTCCAGATCCCTCCCCATAGCCCACAACCGGTATCCCAGCATCCTTGGTCTGAGTCAGAATGGTCCGAGCCAGTTCCGCCTCCCCCACCAAGTCCACCTTCACCTGAGGAGCACCAAACGTACTGAGTGATCCCCTATACCGCTCGGCCAGACAGACGGCCATACGATCCGCATCGAGCGGCGCGTGCGGAGAGAGCAGGACGATCACATCGGGAGCCAGAGCGGCCGCCTCCAGCCCGAGTTTCCGCATGGAATCCACAGTGGACTGCACGCCGGGCGCGCGCGCCCCGCCCACCTCGGGCACGATGATCGGTGGATGCGGAACCACCATTGCCCCCACGAGACTCATGGCTGTACCTCCACGCCAATCAGAGGAAGTTCCGCACCGCACGTCCCGCAGCAGTTGCCGTTTAGGTTGGTGCGCCGGATCGAGAATCCCGTCCGAGAAATGACTTCCTGACCACACTTGGGACAAACCGTTGATTCGCAGGCATGACCGGGTATATTACCGGCATATACGTAGTTCAGGCCCGCTTCCTTGCCAATAACGCACGCCCGCTCAATGGTGGAGACCGGGGTGGGCGGTACGTCCAGCAAACGGTAGCTCGGGTAGTACCGCGATATGTGCCAAGGAATATCCGTTGACAAGGATGCCAGAAACGCGGCCAGCGAACGAAGCTCCTCTGAGTCGTCATTCAAACCAGGAACCAGCAGGGTGGTGACTTCCACCCATGTGCCCATCTCCAACATGAGTGCGATACTGCGCTTGACAGGACCGAGACGCGCCCCGATCACCCGCCGGTAATAGCCGTCGGTGAACCCCTTGAGATCCACATTGGCGGCGTGCAGTAGGCCATCCAGACGGGCCAGAGCCTGTCGGGTCATATACCCGTTAGTAACAAAGACGTTCTTGAGACCGACCTCCACCGCACGATTCATACATGCCTCAGCATATTCAAAGAATACCGTTGGCTCCGTGTAGGTGTAGGCTAAGGATGCACAGCCGCCGGCCACGGCTCTACTCACAACCTCCTCGGGTAGAAGATCTATGCCCTCGATGGTGTGTTTATCATGCGGCATCTGGCTTATATCTGAGTTCTGGCAGAAAAGACAGGAGAAGTTGCAACCCACTGCAGCCAGCGAATAACTGAGGCTACCGGGGAGGAAATGGAAGAGAGGTTTCTTTTCTATGGGATCCACGGCTGCGGCCACAGCGCGCCCGTAGACCAAGGTCTCGAGCTTTCCTTCCCGGTTTTCTCGTACCAGGCAGCGGCCACGTTCACCCGGCTCGATGTGGCAGTGATGCGCACAGAGAAAGCAGTGAACGGCAGGGCCGCCCCGCCACGGTTCCCATAGTACGGCAGGCGCTCTCATACCTATTACATACCCTATGCGCCGCTCCGCAAACGATTACGCGATCTACGCCATGCTTTCAGCATCCCCGTCCCCGCCGCCCAGGCCCAAGCCGTCGCCACTCCCCACACCGGATGAGGCTGGCAGGGACGTGCATGGGCCAGCGCACGCATGAACTCGTCACAGCTGCAGAGATCCAGCCGACCATTAGGCACCGCTTCATCCGGCAATTCCAGAAAACAACGGCCCACTTCCCCGGCGAAGTGGGCGTCACTTCCCGCCCCCAATCGCTTACCCAACCGCGTAGCAAGCATCAACGCTCTGGCGTTCGCTGAAGGAAGCAAGGATCGTCCGTTTGCCACTTCTATGACATCGGCCCAATTCCCAACCTGCTCCACACATTCGGCACGCATCGTGGCCCGACGCAATCTGTCGAAAGGGTGAGGCAGATAAACAATGCCTCCTTGGAGACGGATGTGCTCGACGGTCTCTTCAGCGCTGCGGCCGCAGGGTATAGGGTCGCGCACAAACAGGCCGACGATATCCCCTTGCGCACTGGTCACCTCGATTCCCGGAATCACACGTGGCAGTGACGGGTCGCCTGCGGCCAACTCCACGCAGCGCAGCGCAGCATCGACCTGATTGTGGTCTGTGATGGCTATACAGTCCAGCTCCGCGGCACGCGCCAGAAGCAGTAGTCGCCGCGGACTCAGCGTACCGTCGGACGAGAGGTTGGTGTGGTTATGAAGGTCGACCTTAAGGATGGCGTTTACTCACAACTCCGGAAACGACCCTCCCGTCCTCCTCCGCCGCCGATCCCGCAATACCCGCTGGCCACCTGCCGCTGCATCCAGGCGTCGTTCAGCAATACGACGATCGATGATCACTTCCACACCCTTGACATCCGCGAACCGGCGCTTGAACTCCTCGTAGTACTCGTCCGCAAGCTCCCGCGGGATAACGTAGTAGATCATGTCTTCCTCGCTTGCCGATCCAGAATAGAGACCAGGTCTTTCAGCCTGTGTGATAATGATAGTGTCTCATATGACATCCGTCCAAACCCGGTGTTAGCGTGGAAGAGGACAGCACTAAGAAGAACTTCACCGCCCCACCCACTCCCAATGGGACTCCAACGCCGCAATCGGAAGCTGCGGCGCCAACTGAGCAACTCTACGAAAACCGGTATGCCATCGGCCCCATTCTGGGCAAAGGCGGCACGTGCTGTGTCTACCGAGCTTGGGATACCCAGTTACAAAGATACGTGGCACTCAAGCGCTTGGAGCCTCCGCTCAGCGAAGACGAACATACCCGCGCCCGCTTCCACAGGGAGGGGCGCGCCATCGCCCGGTTGTCTCACCCCAACGTCGTCACCCTTATCGATCGGGGTTCAACCGAGACGGAGGAATACCTTGTCTTCGAGTATGTGGAAGGGCGGTCACTCAAGGATCTCATCGTAGCGGAAGGCCCACTTGATCCGCGTCGAGCAGGCCAAATCGCAGGACAGATTGCCGAAGGTCTCGCCCACGTCCACCTTACCGGTCTGGTCCACAGAGACGTTAAACCACAGAACATCCTTCTGGATAGCGAGCACCGCGCACGACTCACGGACTTTGGTATCGCTATAGGCCCAGACTGGACCAGGGTGACACGAGTCGGTGCCATCGTGGGAAGCAGTCGCTACATGTCGCCCGAGCAGATACAGAGCCGTCCGGTCGACGGACGCTCAGATCTCTACTCGTTGGGTCTGGTTTTCTACGAGATGCTGGCCGGGAAACCCACGTTCGACGGAACCACCCTCGCTGAAATAGGACGCAAACACCTTCGCGAGAAGCCGCAACCTATGCACGAGATTCGACCCGATACTCCGCCCGAGGTGGAGCGGATAGTGATGCGCTGCCTGGAGAAGCTACCCGAGAATCGTTTTCAAAGCATGGAGGAGTTCTTGGGAGCGCTCGTGGGTCTTGGCTTGTACGAACCGCATCGGAGCTCCAGCGGTCTCCTGGACTTCCTCCTCGGCAGACGCGAGGACTCCCTGGGGGACAGTGAGGACTGGGCACCCCCCGCCGACGCCTTGGTCCCACCGCCACCGGGAGTTCGGCGTACAGACCGCCGGTCGGCCGCCCGTACCCGCCGGAAAACCATAGCGCCTGGGCGCAAACGCATCCTCACTCTAGCCGGTACAGCACTGGTCCTCGCCGTGATCGGTTTGGTGCTGGGACTGACTCTCGGCCGCTCTTCGCCCACCCCTGACATAATCGGCCTCACGCTCGACGAAGCTAAGGCTGCGGCGGCGAAGAGCGGCTATCTCGTGGAAGTGAGCAGACAGATGGTTACATTGGATGCAACAGTGGGCGTGGTGACAGAACAGAACCCTACTGCCGAAGAGAAGACCAAGAATAAGACCATCAAAGTGGTCGTCACCAAGACACCCGTTCAAGTGGAGATCGCAAAGCTAATGGACGTGGATCCCGAAGGAGACGGGGAGGAGCACCCCGACCAACTTCTCAACGTGGCAGACGGTAACCCAAATACCGCCTGGTCGACGGAAGTGTACGGAACCTCAGACTTCAGTGGCATCAAACAAGGAGTGGGTATTGACTTCGACCTCGACCGACCCGCTACCCTGGCCAAGATCGTCACTCAGGGAGACAAGTGGCGCGGAACGTTATTGGCTGAAGATGAGACGAGCGGAGACCGGACCGAGGTAGCCGTCTTGGGCAACTCTGCCACCACGGTGGTGGAGCTGCCCAAGCCTCTGCGTTCGGGTAGGATCTGGATAACCAAGCTGGACAAGGTTGGTGACAACGCGTTCCAGGTCGGTGTCGTTGAGCTGTCCTTCTATCAGTAGACGACGGGACCACACTCCGTTCCCGCCGTCGCCCACCCGGGGCCCCCTTACTCGCCCGCCTCGTTAGACAGGGTGGTTGTTGGCTGAGTGGTTGACGTGGTGGGCAGTGTAGTGGGAGGTAAGGTTGAAGTGGTGGCCTCCTCCTTGGCCACAAATGCGTTCACCACGCTTCCGCGCTCCACCTGTTGATTGGGACCGGGATTCTGTCGGTAAACCAGGCCGGGTGCATAGCCGGCCGCAGTCTCTTCGGTGATGCGCGCCACCAGTCCGGCGGACTCGATGCGCGCCTGTGCCTGCTCCTTGGTCAGACCCAGCACGCTCGGCACTACCGCCATCTGCGGTCCGCTGCTCACCTCGATCGTGACAAACGACTGCTCAGCCACCGGCAACTTGGCTTTGGGACTCTGGTTCACAACTATGCCCTTGGGTCGATCCGACACCACCGGCTGCACCTTCGCGATCAACTTCGCCTTCTGAAGTTCAGCGATGGCCGCTTCTTCAGTTTTGCCCACTACATTCGGCACCTCTACCTGACCGGCCGGGGGACCGGAGCTGACATAGATTACGATCTTAGAGCCAACCGGGGCCTCGTTGTCACCCGTGGGTTCCTGTCTCATCACTTGATCCACCGGTGTATCCGTGGACGCTTCCGGCCTTACATCGGCCTGAAAACCCGCATTTTCGATGGCCAGGACCGCCTCGCTTTGCTGCTTGCCCACCACATTGGGAACGGAGGCCGTCTTCTTACCGGCCGATATCCACACTTTGATGGTGGCGCCGCTCTCCAGCTTGGCACCTTCCTCCGGATCCTGGCGAACAATCTGGTCTTTCTCGTACTTGGTGGACATCTCCGACGCACCGCCCTGGACAACACGCAGCCCCACCTTGGCCGCTTCTTCTTTGGCCTGTTCCAGTGTCAAGCCGATGAGATTCGGCACCTCAGCGGTATTTGTATCGCGACCCATGAAATGCACAACAGCATACGCGCCGCCCGCCAAAACGAGTAGAAAAACCACGAGCAGCACCCAGGGAACCCACCTACCGCCTCTGCGCGGCTCCGCTTCATGGAACTCGGGCGGCGGCGCGGGCGACCGACCGGTGCGTCTGACCTGAGTGGCCTCCAGTGGTGAGACAGGACCTCCGACACCGCTCATTACGCGGGTGGCCTGGTCTGAGAAAGCTGGAGCGGGCGAAACCTCCCGCCCCTCCTGCACGCGATTGAGATCTCTGAGGAAGTCCTGCGCCGATGTATAACGCTCGGCCGGGTTCTTGGCAAGAGCCCGAAGGATAACGCGCTCCAGGCCTTCCGGCACACCGGACACCAACTGGCTAGGGGGAACCGGCGGCTCATGCACGTGCTGTATAGCGATAGCAACCGGGTTATCGCCTTTGAACGGCAACCTTCCGGTAACCATCTCGTACATAACTACGCCAAGCGAGTACAGATCCGATGCGGCCGTGGCCGTCTCGCCCTGGGCCTGTTCCGGCGAGAGGTAGTGCGCCGTACCCAGGATAGAGCCCACCTCGGTCATAGTAGAGGCACTGCCCGCGCGGGCGATGCCGAAGTCGGTCACCTTTACTCTGCCCTCGTCGTCCACGATGATGTTCTGGGGTTTGACATCTCTATGGATAACGTCCTTCCGATGCGCAAAACCGAGGGCCTCAAGGATCTGCGAAGCCACCATGATGACGTGATCGGACCGCAGGGGGGCGTAGTTCTGAATGATCTCCTTCAGGGACCGCCCTTGGAGATATTCCATGGATATGTAGTAGGTGCCTTCAGCTTCGCCTCGATCATAGATCTGTACGATGTTGGGATGATTCAAACCGGCAGCGGCACTGGCCTCGCGACGAAACCGCTCGATGAACTGCGGGTCTCCCGCGTATTTGCTGAGGAGGACCTTGAGAGCCACGTCGCGGCCGAGATGTCCATCGTGAGCCAGGTAGACCTCGGCCATGCCGCCGACACCCACGCGGTTGATGACCTCATACCTCTCCTCGAAGACCCGACCTATCACGATATATGTCCTCCCGGATCAGCGGCGTCCCAACGCCGTCTCCATCACACGTTTGGCAACCGGAGCGGCAATCGCTCCCCCGGTGCCCGCATTCTCAACGATCACAGCTACTGCTACCCGTGGCGCCTCCGCCGGAGCGAAGCCGATGAACCAAGCGTGCGTCTCGCCCTCGTCCACCTCGGCCGTGCCCGTCTTCCCCGCCACGTTGACGCCGGAAATGGCTGCATTTGTTCCAGTTCCTTCCGCTACCACCCGCACCATTAGGTCTTTCAATACGGCAGCAGTGTCTTCAGAGATCGCCTGTCGCCACACACGCGGCCTGGTTTTCTCTATCACCGAGCCTCGGTAGTCGCGGATCTCTTCCACCAGGTAGGGTGCCATGATCCGGCCTCCGTTGGCTATGCCGGAAGCAACCAGCGCCATCTCAAACGGCGAAACCAACAACTGCCCCTGCCCAAACGACACCTGGGCAACATGAGCAGTATCCATAGTACCGGGATCGGGGAAGACACCCGTCTTGCCGCCCAGAGCCCACGGCAGCGACTCTCCCAATCCAAATGCTCCCGCATACCGCGCCAATGTAGTCGCGCCCACGTCCACACCCACCTTGGCGTACGTGGTGTTGATGCTCGAGATGGTTGCCTCCGCGAAGTCGTGCACACCGTAGCTTTGGTCTCCGAAGTTGGCCACCTCATAACCACCGGCAACATAGCTGCCCGTGTCGTCGAACTGTGAATCGACAGTGACCTTCCCCTCCTGCAGAGCAGCTGCAGCCACCACCATCTTGAAGACCGATCCGGGAGGATAGAGACCCCCCGTAGCCCGATCAAACAAAGGCCTGCCCGGGTCGGCAATGAGACGCTCCCAGTCCTGTTCGAGCGAGTTGGGATCGTACCGAGGGTAAGATGTGCAAGCCAGAACCGCACCGGTCGCAGGGTCGAGCGCCACCACGGCGCCGGTCCGATCTCCCAGCGCTTCCACGGCCGCCCGCTGTATCTCCCAATCCAGGCTCAATACCACATCAGCACCGCGTTTAGGCTTACCGGTGATGATGTCGAGCAGGTTGCGAATTCGCAGCGCATCCATCTCGCCGGCCAGTTCCGTGTTATACACCCGTTCCACTCCCGCGCGCCCATATCGGAGACTGTTGTAACCCAGCCACGGTTCAGCCAGCCCCTCTTGAGGATATGAGCGCAAAAAATACATGCCTTCCTTAACGTTGCGGGCCAGCTCTACGCCGTCCCGAGACAAAATTAGCCCACGCTCCACCCGCATCTGCTCTTCGATGGCCCGTGTGTTGCTGGGATCCGTATTAAGGCGCGGCGCCGCAAACACCTGCACATACGCCAATTGTCCCGTAAGGAGCAGGAACAGCACTACAAAGAACCAGAAGAGCCGTCGGGTGCATCGTTCCATGGTCAGCCCGTCTCTCCTACCCCAACAATGACGGGTGTGCGCACCGTCTCCTCCTCTTGTACGGCTCGTTCGCCCGCCAGGAGCAGCAGTGCCAGCAGCGCGAAGTTGGACACTATAGAGCTGCCGCCATAACTGACGAAGGGGAGGGTGATACCGGTCAACGGGATAAGCTTGGTGACACCACCTAAAATCAAGAATGCCTGGATCCCGAAGATGGCGGATAGACCCACCGCCACCAGGCGCGAGAAGTCATCGCCAGCAGCCATAGCAATACGCAGGCCGCGATAGACAAAGATCAGGTAGAGAAGGATTATCGCGATACCCCCCACCAAGCCCAGCTCCTCCCCAATGGCTGAGAAGATGAAGTCGGTCTCGGAGGCCGGAATCAACGGCCTACCCGACGAGGTGACCAGATACCCTTCACCCAAGCCTCGTCCCAGCAACCCTCCCGACGCAAGCGCAAACAGCGACTGCAGTATCTGGTAACCACGACCAGAAGGATCCACCCAGGGATTCAGCCAGATATCCACCCGTATTCTCACGTGCGGAAAGATATGGTAGAGGACGTACGCACCGGCCGCGAAGAGGACGATGCCCACTACCACGTAGAACGGCCTCTCGGTGGCAACGTACAGGAGTGCCAGCATGGCACTGAAGAAGAGCAGGCTGGTACCGAGATCCTTCATGAAGATCAGGAGCGCCAACGAGAACGCCCAGACCACCAGCAACGGCATCAGATAGCGAACCGGAGGAATACCGATGCCGAGGATGCGACGGGTACTCACGGCCAGAAGCTCGCGTACATCACATAGGTAGGCTGCGAAAAAGACCATGAGCAGAATCTTGGCCAACTCCGGCAACTGAAACCCTATGCTCCCCACGTACACCCACAGGCGCGCTCCGTTGACCTCGCGACCAAACACGACCGTGACCAACAACAACCCAACTCCCACCATGCCGATGAGGTACTTGTAGTCGCTCAGAATACGAAAGCGCCTGAACACAACGAGCACGGTCACGAACACACCCAACCCCACCACCAGCCACAAGGCCTGTTGGAGAGCGAGCGGAGCATTCAGGCGGTAGATCATGAGAATTCCCAGCGTCGATAACAGTGCGGTGATGGGCAATAGATAGGGGTCTGTGTGGGGCACAAGGATGCGTCTAGCCAGATGGACCACAGCGAACAGACCCAGGAAAAAGGCTCCGTATACCAGAGAGGCCGCCGACAGCGTCTCCGACCCCCGCGTGTAAACGATGGCGAAACCCACGGTGGTTAGAAGCATCGCGGGCAGAAGGAGGGCCAACTCCCGGTTGGCGGTTCTCAACCCTCGCTGTCTAAGCTGCGCAGAAACCGCTGCCCCTCCTCCTTGGTGGTGAGCTCGCGGGCATCCACGCGCTCTCTCAGATACGGTTCCAAATCCCTGTACGAGGCGGTCCCCACCTCCACCTCCGTGAAGAACGGGATACCGAAAACGGTAGCCGGCAATCCGCGATACAGCACCACATGATCACCGTCGACTCCTACGTGGTATACGGACGAGTTGAATACGGCCATCCCCCCGATGCCGACCAGAATCACCAGTACGACGATACCGGTGATTATCCAAACCCGCCGGCCTTTGTACAGCCTACGCCACCGACCGCCGGAGACCGAGCGGCCGGGCGGCGGAGTGTCTGCAGAGACGCCGGAGCCTAGATCGGAAGAACGACTCTGCCCCCGGCCGAGCGTGCGGCGCTGAGGGCCAAAAACAATCTGTGAGGGCGTGCATCCCTCCGACTCCTCCCCCTGGACCACAAATATTACTACCACCGTGGCGTTGTCATAGCCGCCGTGAGCCAAGGCCTCCTTGACCAACTCATGGGCCGTAGCCTGCGGTTCTTCTCCCGCAGCCAGTATCTGCCGCAGACGATCCTCTAGTACAAGTCCGGAGACCCCGTCGCTGCACAGCACCAGTCGATCGCCCACCTCCAACGACACTGTGGTCACATCCGGTTCAACACCCTCTTCGGTGCCCAGCGCCCGCGTAATCACGCTCCGATGCGGATGAACCATCGCCTGCTCAAGCGTCAGTCTTCCTTGACGCACCATTTCCGCAACGAGAGAGTGGTCTTCTGTTATCTGACGCAGAGCACCGTCACGCAGAAGATAGGCGCGCGAATCGCCGACATGCGCGAGGACCAGGGAGTCTCCCTGACGCACCGCAGCCGTGAGCGTAGTCCCCATGCCGGTCATACCCGGCTGTTCTGTACTCAGCTTCAGGATTTCCGCGTTGGCCTGCCGCACCACTTCTCGCAACCGCTCCGCGGGCTCCCCTTCCGAACCGAGTTGCATCAGGAACCGGCACGCGGTCTCCGAGGCGACCTCTCCGGCCAAAGCACCTCCCATGCCGTCGCAGACGGCGAAGAGGTCGCCGCCGGCAACAAACGAATCCTCATTCTGTGTGCGCACGAGACCGATATCGCTGACCGCCCCGTGGATGAGCCGCATCTAGACTGCCCCCACCACGAACACCGCATCTCCAATGGCAATCTCGTCTCCCGGAACCAGGATGAGTGGCCCCTCTATCTCGGCGCCGTTGACGAAAGTGCCGTTGGTGCTTCCCAGATCCTGGATGGTTAGACCCTCGGCCGTAGCACGAAGTCGCGCATGGTGGGAGGAGACGAAGGTGTCCTGCAATTGCAGATCACAATCGGAGGCACGTCCCACCAACACACTCGTTTCGGCGGATATTGAAAAGACCGCCCCCATCGCCATCCTGGGAGCCGTACGCACCACAAGCTCCCAAGATCGAGGACGGGAGTCGTCAATCAGGAGATCACCCGCCGCTGCGGCACGCCGCAGAGCCCTCCGAGATTCGCGATCCCCATCCGATGCATCCGAGATGCCCTGAGCAATGAAGGGCGCGGCACGCAGATCGCGATTGATCGAGCGCACGACGAAGAAAACGAACGCGTACAGCACGAGGAGAAAGACAACCTTCCCTACGAGCAGTACGAGCTGCAACATCAGCCCGGCTCCACCGTGAGCTGAGTGGCACCCATCGCGATCACGTCACCCGGGCGAACAAGAACAGAGCTCACTTTTCGTCCATTCAGGTACGTACCATTGGTGGATCCTAGATCTCTGAGGTACAGCCTGCCCCTGTCCCAGAATAGGACTGCGTGACGGCGACTCACGTTAGGGTCGTCAAGCCGGAAATCCGCCTCATCTGCACGACCGATCAACACCCGTGCAACCGAAAACTCCTGTACCCGCTTTCCCTGCCGAAGAAAGAGACTCGTGCCCAACGATGCGTCCGTCGAGTGTGCGCCCACAGACCACGACGCCGAAGATGCGGAAGAGACGGCACTCACGCCATCAGCCGCTATGGCAGAGGAGGAGGATGAATCCGGATGTAACTCCGGCTGCGAAGGTTCAGCATGCTCCTCCGCGGGAGCCAAGGGCCCCAGTCCTTCTACACCGATGCCGAACTGACCCTGCTTCAGATCCTGGTCGCACTGCAACCGGACAACGGGTGCGGACTGCATACTGTAGCCCTTCTTGCGCGCGTGCTGGAGCAGGTGGTTCTGCAGTTGACAGACGAGTGAATCCTGGTGCGATTCGTATCGAGTCCAATCCTGCGAGCACAAGTAAACCGTATAACCATGGGGCACGAAGACACGCGACAGAGAGGAGACGCGGGCATCCTCCATCTCTTTGACGAGCTTCCAGGCCAACTCCACCGGCCTGACGTTGACCTTGGCTTTGCGTCCAAACATACCCTGAAACGCCCTCTCCACACCAGATTCGGCCTTTCGCATCACGCCCATACACGACTCCCTACCGCTCAAGGCCCCTTGTCGGGAAAAGCGCGGACGACAACAAAACGATTATAACGCACGGCACCAGAGCCACCGCCGACAACCAGGGCCGACTGTCGGCCCGCGACACCAATGGCGGTAACAACAAGACGGCGGCGCCCAGGGCGGCCACGTACACTGCGCCGACCCAAAGACGCTGTACCGTGGAGCCACGAAGCACACGGTGTAGAGGTAGGGCAAAAACCGTCATGACTAGTATCTGAACTCCCAACTCCGTCCGCCCATCCAGGAACCGGGCCAATGCCGTGGCCACTTCCCCCACAGACGACAGATACCGCGTGGTTTCCAGCGCGGGATCGCTCCCGGGGCTGAATGAGAAAGGCAGTAGTGCCCAGCCTTGAAAACCGGCCGCCAAGGCGATGGCCAGTCCGCTGAAGAAGCCAAGCACGGGTCCCCAAAACCGTGCGAACATGCCGGCCACAAACGGCAGGCACAAGGCTACACCGCTCAGCAACACCGCGGTTGGAGTACCGCTTCTGCCGGCCAAAGCACACAATAAGGGTGCGATGAATGGAAGCAGAGCGGCCCACGAATATCCCCGCCAAACCAACAACGCGTAGACGGGGACCACCACGGCTACATAAAGAATGCCCCAGCCGATGGCCACAGAGAAAATGGGGGGCACCAGCGAAAGAAGCGCGGCGACACCACCGCCGGCAGGCCACAACAATGCTAGAAAGGAGCACACCGTAACTACGTATATCACCGCCGAGGGCGGGTAGAATGGAATTCGGGGAAGCACGTAGCTGAGAGTGGCCAGCGCCAACCCTCCGGCCACCAGCCTTCTACCTGTGAACGACCATCGTCGTCTTGTATCTTCGCCGCGGAAAGCCACCAGCGTCTTCTCCACCAGTCCCGTATGGATATCGGGCTCCGGAAGAACCCGTGCCCCTCTCTGGAGCAGTCGCCGAAACGCGGCAGCATCCACCCGCACATCCTCCCGCGGAGCCAAGGCCGCCTCTATCGCCTCAGCCAACTCAGCCGACACGTCAGGGCGCGTTTCTCGCAATGGAGGCAACGAGCGATGCAACCCACCCCCCACCAAACCGGAGACCGGTTTTCCCCGAAGTGGGTTGACACCCGTCAGGCCCTCGTATAGAACCAGGGCCAGCGAGAAAACGTCGGCCTTGGGCCCCGCCTCGCGGCCTTCGGCCTGCTCGGGCGCCATGTATACCAGCGTCCCTATCAGATCGCCTTCCTGAGTTACCGAACCCACGTCCTCCAAACGCGCCACACCAAAATCCATGATACGCACGTCCACCTCATCGCCCGAACAGAGCATGATGTTCTCCGGCTTGATATCACGGTGGATCACCTTGCGGCGATGAGCCTGCTCCAGCGCCTTGCAGGCCTGGATGCCTACTTGAACCACTTCGGCATCCGACATCCCCCCACGCGAATAGGCATCTCGTAGCGTGCGACCGTCTACGTACTCGGTGATTAGGAGAGTGCGTGACGGTTCACGATGCACCTCATGAACCGTCACAATATGCGGGTGATCAAGCTTGGCCGCGGCCTGCGCTTCGCGCAGCGCCCGGCCGTCAACGTCTACGGAATCCTCTATGACTTTGACCGCTACGGGACGCCCCATCCGCGTGTCATGGGCCAGGTATACGGTGGCATACGCCCCTCTACCCAGCCTTCTGACCAGCCGGTAACGATCGAACAAAAGCGGTCGCTCAATCATCTTGTAAATTGAGTATACCCTGAAGCCGTTATGCTATACTCCGCTTCCGATCCGCGGAGGTACAGGCCTGTTGGCCTGTCCGGTTCGGGCGAGTGGCGGAATTGGCAGACGCGCTAGGTTCAGGGTCTAGTGAGCATAG